>DATEQW010000070.1:0-12132 GCA_035272245.1 Candidatus Sulfotelmatobacter sp.
CCGCAGCCCACGGAAGAAAGGATCGCCAGCGTAGCGGCCGCCAGCGTAAACAGTCGGATGGATTTATTCATTGCGGTATAAGTCTCCCTTGCCACACAGCATCCTAGGCCCAGAGACAGCAGTTTGACAAGCGCAGGCCGCATGTTCATTGGCGGACGCAGCACGGGAGTAGGAACTCCCATGCGCGGCGGAGTGCGATGCGCGACCTTCCGGGCGCTTACTGATAAAAAGGACGAGCGGTTTAGCCGCCGGCTTCGATCTTCGCCGTGATCAGACCGACCTTATCAACTCCCGCGGCGTGCGCGATGTCGATCACATTGGCCACGTCGGCGAAGGGAATAGGATCATCGCCCTTCACGAACATGACTTTCTCAGCGCGCGTCTTGTAGATATCCGCGAGACGGCCTTGCAGATTGTCCCAGGTGGCATCTTCCTGATTGATCTTCAGACCGGGTTCCTGGCCAGCGCCGCGATCAATGAGTTGCACAACGATCGTGCGGTCGGGCGTGTTGTTTTTGGGCGCGTTCGGCGGAGGCGGCTGAGGCACCAGCGCATCCAGACCTTTCGGTGTCAGCGGCGTGATCACCATGAAAATGATGAGCAGCACCAGTAGCACGTCAATGAGCGGGGTGACGTTGATATTTGCACTTTGTCCTCCGCCGCTCCCCATTGCCATACTCATAGTCGATCTCCTTTTATCTCGCTCACTGCCCGGGCGCCGGAGCGGCGGGTGGAGCGCTTGGAGTGCTCTTCCTTTGGTCGGTGAGCAAGCCCAGATCATCCACACCAGCGGCGCGAACGCTATCCACTACCTGGACCACGTTGCCGAAGTGGGCGCGGGCATCTGCCTTCACATAGACGCGCTTGTCGGTGCGATTGGTCAAACGGTCTTTCACTTTGCCCGTCAAACTGTCTACCGCAACCTTGTCGGAGCCAAAGTAGACAGTTCCATCGCGCATCACAGAAACCAGCAGAGCGTCTTCCTTGTCTGCATCGGCCATCGGCGTGGGATTATTCACTTTCGCCATATCCACGCTGATACCCTTCTGCAACATGGGCGTGATCACCATGAAGATAATCAGCAGCACCAGCATCACGTCCACCATCGGAGTTACATTGATGTCGGAGTTGACCTTGGCGCCTTCGTTTCGTTTTGCCATTGACATAACGTGAATCTCCAGTACTTCCAAAGTTTCCGCGAGAGTCGGGAAGGCCGGCGCCAGGAATGATCCCGGCGCCGGACGAAAGCAACTCACAACGGAGGTCCAGCCCTAAAGTCGGACGGACCTAGGAACGGCGAACATCCCGCCGCTTCAGGAAGTAGTCGATCAGTTCGCTGGACGAATTGTCCATTTCCACATCGAACGCTTCGACGCGACCGGTGAGGTAGTTGAACATCATGACGGCCGGGATGGCGACGAGCAGCCCGAAAGCCGTGGTCACCAGCGCTTCGGAAATGCCGCCTGCGACCGCGCCCAGACCGGTTGCCTTCTGCTCGGAAATACCTTTGAAGGCGTTCAGAATGCCCATCACGGTGCCGAACAAGCCCACGAACGGGGCCGTCGAACCGATGGTGGCCAAACCGCCGAGTCCGCGCTTCAGTTCGGCGTGGACGATGGCTTCAGTGCGCTCCAGAGCGCGCTTAGAGGCTTCAATGGTCTCGCCGGGGATGGCGCCGGGGCTATCCTGGTGAGCCTTGAACTCCATCAAGCCAGCAGTCACAACCTTGGCCAGATGGCTCTTCTTGTTGCGCTCGGCAACCTTGATGGCCTCGTCGATACGGCCATCGCGCAGGGCTCCGGCGACTGCGGGAGCGAAGGCGCGAGACTGCTTGCGAGCTGCGTTGTATGCCATGGCGCGATCGATCATGACGCCGATCGACCAGCCTGACATGATGAACAGGATGATGACCACGATCTTCGCAATGATACCCATCTGCTTCCAGAGCGAAATCGGGTCCCACCCCACTGCGCCACCTTCCTGCACAATCCAGGCGGCTACTCGGGGAACGTGATGAAATGCTGCTATGGCAAAGTTAGCTAACATGAGTTGCTTTTCCCTCCTCGGAACTTCTTAAACTTTGATGCGAGATTTATACACCTTGCAAAGCCTGACCGCAGAAATCGCGGCTGCGCACATCGGCGTCGAAAAGGTACGGCGGATAGGCCGATTGAAGGGCGCTGCCGGCCACCGCATTTCGGGTGGGAACGGGGAGGGCCATTCCGCTGGCGCTTCCAAACGTCGTCGCGCACAACAATTGCATTTCAAATAACGGCTTACTGCGTCACCGCCGGGACTAGCCTCCGGCCAAGGTGAAGTTGACCTGAACTTCTGTATCCACTTCAACCGGTTCGCCGTTAAGCAGATAGGGCTTGTACTTCCACTGCTTCACAGCGTCAATGGCCGCTGGAGCCAGCATTGGATGTCCGCTCACCAGAGAGAGGTTTTCGATGGAACCATCCTTGCTGATCACGGCACGCAGTATAACCGTTCCAGAAATACGAGCCTGCCGCGCCAGAGGCGGATAAACCGGGTTGACCTTGCGAACCAGAAGGCCTTGCGAGACGCCCTGGGAAACCCGTACGCGCTGCGGAGCAGCGACCTTAGGCACAGCGACGGGCGTGGAACTGATGATGCCGCCGATCACACCACCCATCTGGCCGCCGGGAATACCACCCGGAACGCCGCCGACGACGCCGCTGGAGGCCATGGAGGGCGGGGCTTCGTCTTCCTTAATCATTTGTATTTTTTGAGGAATCTTGGTAGGCGTCCGCAGGGCGCCATTCACGATGTCGGTCTGAATCTGATGCACCACATGCACTGGTGCGGCTGCTGGGGGTGGCGGCGGTGGAGGTGGCGGAGGGGCCACCAGAAAGGTCATGAGTTGCTGCTTGGGCAGAGCCTCGGTGAAGATGAGGGGCATCAAAACCATGACGCCGATCAGAGCTATCTCGAGAATGATCGCGAAGGTCGTCGTCCGCCCCCGCTTCGTTTTCAGCCTGCCACCGGATTCCAGAAGGCTATCTTCAAACATAGTTGTTTCTCCCCACTTAGAGCCTACCTAAACTTAGACACCGACACATTCCCCTTTGCTCCCAAAATCGACTGCATTGCCAAGACCAGCCATTCAGGCCTTTCCTGGCACTCCAAACCCTTACAAACCATACCTGTTACGAACAAAGGCGTATCACAATAATGTCCTGCAACGGTATCAGGCAATTACTTGGTCCGCACGGGCATGGCCGCGGGACGCTTGCCCTTACTAATCCGCCAATCCTGATAAGCCACCAGAATCGGAGCCGCAATGGCGATCGACGAATAGGTTCCGATCAAAATGCCGATGACCAGCGCGAGACTGAAGCCGCGAAGCACCTCGCCGCCGAATAAATAGAGTGCGAGTACGGTAAGGAAGGTTAGCCCGGCTGTCAAGATGGTTCTGCTTAGAGTTTGGTTGATGCTGCGGTTAACGACTTCCGACAGCTTCTCGCGCCGCATGAGTTTAATGTTTTCCCGGATGCGGTCAAATACCACGATCGTGTCGTTATTAGAGTAACCAATCAAAGTCAGGATGGCGGCGATCACGGTAAGAGAGATGTCTTTGTTGAGCAGCGAGAACGCGCCTACAGTGATCAGGGTATCGTGAAAAACCGTGACCACGGCAGCAACACCGTAGATCCACTCGAAGCGGAAACCCAGGTAAATCAGCATTCCGGCGAGCGAATAAGCCGTAGCCAGCAGGGCCTGGCGGCGTAACTGGGCGCCCACCTGGGGGCCGACAATCTCAACATTTCGCACGCTGAAATCGGAGAGGAAGAAGCCGTCCGGCAAAGAAGCGACCACGGAAGGATCGACCGAGCCCTTGAGCTGGTCGAATGAAGTCAACACACCGCCCTGGCCTTTATCGCGAGCATCCACGATGGCCTGCGCTTGCTGGGTATATTTCTGATCGGCATCTGACCCCAAGTGCATGGGGTCTTTGTCCATCAGATAGTTCTTGATTGCCAGAGAACTCGCGTTGTTCAGATCCACCTTGCCCGCGGGGGCGTTCGTCTCCAGCGTATTGATGATCTTAACCTTGCCGTTATCCAGTGCCTGTTCGCTGGTTTCCTGCACGTCCAAGTCAATCAGCACTTCGTTGTTGGAAGGCTGGTCGTAGCGTTGAATCTTGGCGTTGTGCAGACCGGCACGGTCCATGGCCGCGCGCAAGGCGTTGTCGTTGGGTGTGTGTGAGAACTTCACGTAAACAAGAGTGCCGCCGCGGAAGTCCACACCGTATGGGATGCCGTGCCAGAACAACATGGAAAGTATGCCGGCCACGCTGAAGACCAGCGAGAAGGCCAGAAAATACCACTTTTTCCCAAGAAAATCTATGTTTGTATTGCGAAAGAACTCCACCGGTTGTTGCCCCTTAAAGTTTCTAGTTTCGGGTTTCCAGTTTCCTGTTCCAGACGTACCGCACCGGAACCTGGAAACCAGAAACTGAATTTCCCTAAATGCTCAGCGCTTCACCACGCTCTTTGCGGCTCAGTACCCAGTCGAAGATCACGCGCGAAACGAATACGGCCGTGAACAAGTTCGCCAGTAGACCGAAAGTGAGCGTCACTGCAAATCCTTTGACCGGGCCGGTTCCGAACAGGAACAAAATCGCCGCAGAGACAATCGTGGTGACGTGCGTATCGACGATCGTAATCCAGGCGTGACTGAAGCCCTGGTCCACTGCGGATGGCGGCGTTTTTCCGTTGCGCAATTCTTCACGAATGCGCTCGAAAATCAGCACGTTGGAGTCCACGCCCATACCGACGGTGAGAATCACTCCGGCGATTCCGGGCAAGGTCAACACGGCTTCGAAATAGCCCATGAATCCCAGCAGGATGATGAGGTTGAGCAACAGCGCAACGTCGGCGTTGATTCCCGCCGCGCGGTAGTAGATCAGCATGAAGATCAGCACCGCAAGCATGCCGACGACGGCCGCTCGAACGCCGGCGCGGATCGAATCCGAGCCGAGCGACGGTCCGACCGTGCGCTCTTCGAGATACTTGATGCCCGCCGGCAGAGCGCCCGAGCGCAGGATCATGGACAGATCCTTGGCCTGCTGCTGGTTCATGCTGCCACCGCTGATCTCACCGGTATCGCGGATGGCCTCTTTGATGTTGGCAACTTCCTGAACCTTGTTGTCAAGAACCACGGCCAGACTATCGCCCACGTGCGCCGAGGTGAAGTTGTAGAACCGCTGACCACCCTCACCCGTCAACTGAAAGCGCACATTGGGCTGGCCATTCTGATCGGTGCTGGGCTGGGCATCGCGAAGGTCTTTTCCACGGACCGCGGAAACGCGCGAGACAAGATACCAAGCCTGTTCGTCGGCAGGAGCCCCGGGAGCGGCGTGCCCGGGAAGCAGGATTGCATCCGGCGGCAAGATTCCGCCTTTAGACTGCAGCGCGGCCTGCTCGCTCGGAAATGGTCCGCCGTCGGGCAGAACCTGCTTGATCTCCAGCATGGCGGTGGACTGCATGATGTCCTTCACGCGGGCTGGATCGTCAACGCCGGGCAACTGCACCAGAATCTGGTATTGGCCGAGGCCATGCTCCTGAATCGTCGGCTCGCTCACGCCCAACGAATCGATACGGTTGCGGATGGTCTCGATCGCCTGAGTCACGGCTTTGTTCTTCAGATCGGTGAGGATCTGCGGCTTCATGGCCAGCGTCCAGCTGTTGTCCGCTCCCGAAGTCAGGTTGTATTCCGGCAGGCGGTCATTCGCGATATCCAGCAAGTCTTTGCGCGACTCCGCGGGAACACCCTTCAGGACGATTCTGTCGGGATTATTCTGCGGGTCGGGCTTGGAGATATCTGCGAAAGTAATCTTGCGCTTGTTGAGCTGCTCTTTGAGAATTTCGATCGCGTTGTCGGAATCCACGTTGATGGCGTCGTTGACCTGCACCTGCAGGATCAAGTGAGTTCCGCCGCGCAAATCGAGACCAAGGTGAATGCGGTTGGTCATGGCTGTGAGCAAGCCCTGGCCGGAAAAGCTCTGAGGAATGCCGAAGATCCCGAACAGGAAGACGAGCAGGACTCCGACGATGAGGACCAGCTGCCAAAGAAGATTCTTATTCATGGAAAACTAAAGTCCGAAAATTAGGTTATGCCGCAATTACTTGGTCTTAGCCTCTTCATCCGCAGTCGTGACCTGGGTGACGGAGGCTTTGGTCACTTCTAGAACGAGATTATTCGGAGGCACCCGGAGATGAACCGAATCATCCTTGAGGGCCATGATCGTTCCCCGCAAGCCGCCGCTGGTGACAACCTTGTCGCCGGTCTTGAGCGAATCCAGCATCGCCGTCCACTTCTTCTGGCGGCGCTGCTGGGGAAGGATCAGGAGAAAATAAAAGATCGCAAAAATAAAAATCAGCGGGGCAACACTGAGCCACCCCATTCCACCGCCAGCCTGCACTGCCAACAGAAAATGCGTGTTCATCTAATCTCGTTCACACTCGTTCACAAAAGATCGATCACAAATTCGGAACTGCTGAACCAGCCCCCCGCACGGTATCTGCGAACAACCGCCTACGTCTGCTAGCGCCACGGGCCTGTCATTTCACGACGGGGGTGACAATCGATTCCGGCCGGGTTCCTCACTCTTCAACCCGAGTGCTGAGGCTTGAATCCGGGAAGGTCTGTCCAGGGAGGTCTACGGCTTCGCTCGAGACCTAGCGCTAGAAAAAACAGGACTCTTCCCCAAGTCGAATAGAATGACGCACCCGCCGCATAGTGTCAAGGTAGAAACTCAGGTTGTGGAGTGTATTTAAGACTTGAGCCAGCACTTCATTGGACGCATAAAGATGCCGCAAATACGCGCGGGAATAGCGCCGGCACACGCGGCAGGCGCAATTCGGGTCAAGCGGACCGGCATCCTGGGCATAGCGCGCCTGTTTGATGGAAATTCTTCCCTCTGACGTGAATAGGAGGCCATGGCGCGCCGCGCGGGTGGGCAAAACGCAATCCATCATATCGACGCCGAGGCGAGCGTACTCGACGATCTCCTCGGGCGTACCCACTCCCATTACATACCGTGGCTTGTCAGGAGGAAGATGCTCTAACGTGGCTTCGATGACCTCGCGGGTGCGCTCCCGAGGCTCGCCAACGCTCAGCCCGCCGATGGCATAGCCGGGAAAGCCGATCTCGATGGTACGCTCGGCGGATTCCTTGCGGAGGGCAAGGTCCATGCCGCCCTGGACGATGCCGAAGAGAGATTGGTTTGCATTGCAGTTTCTAGTTTCCGGTTTCCAGTTTCCTGTGTTGGTCGCACCGGAAACCGGAGACTCGACACTAGAAGCTTTCTTCCATGGCACTTCGTGCTTGTGCTCTTCGAAGTATTTCTTGCTGCGCTCGGCCCATCGCACGGTCAATTCCATCGAAGCCTGCGTGCGGGAGCGATCGGCGGGATATTCCGTGCACTCATCGAACGCCATGATGATATCGGCGCCAAGCCCGATTTGCGCGGCGATGGAACTCTCCGGACTGAAGAAGTGCGAGGAGCCGTCGAGGTGCGAGCGAAAGGTAACGCCTTCGTCGGTAACCTTGCGCAGATCGTTAAGGCTGAAGACCTGGAAGCCGCCAGAATCGGTGAGGATGGCTCGCGGCCACGCCATAAAACCATGCAGGCCGCAGAACTGGCGGACGGTTTCGACCCCAGGACGCAGATAAAGGTGATAGGTATTGCCAAGAAGAATCTGCACTCCGAGTTCTTCGAGAACATCCTGCGGGACCGCTTTGACGGTCGCGACCGTGCCCACAGGCATGAACACTGGGGTTTCGATCTCGCCATGCGGCGTGAGCAGGCGTCCGGCCCGGGCCGCATTTCTGCGGATTTCGACATGGAACTCAATGGACATTCTGGCGATTGTAGCAACGGCACAGTGACGAGTGGCTAGTGGTCAGTGCCCAGTAAAGTTATCAGTTCGCCCCGCACGCTGCTGCCTTCAACGCACAGTTTGCCGATGCTCACGGGCAGTTTGAATCGTCGTGGACCTGCGCTGCCGGGATTGAAATAAAGAACTCCGTCGCGGCTCTCTTGCTTGGGAACGTGACTATGGCCACTTACCACAGCGGCGAATCCTGCGGCCCTCGGCTTGAGATCCAATCGGGCTAAATCGTGCAAGACGTAGATTGAAATGCCGTTGAACTCGAGAACCTCAGTCTCGGGCAGGCGTCGAGCCAACGGGCCTTTATCTACATTGCCGCGCACGGCAGTGACTGGAGCAATTGCTGCTAGACTTTCGAGGACTTCGGGCGCGCCCACATCCCCGGCATGGATAATGTGACCCGATCCGCGCAAGGCCTCGACTGCCTCGGGACGAAGCAGGCCATGGGTATCGGAGATGACGCCGATCAAGATAGGCAGTTCTCAGTTCTCAGCACTCAGTTCTCAGCACTCAGTTCTCAGTTCTCGGTACTCACTTCTTCATCTTCTCAACAAAGCCTCCGATGCTTACGACGGCTCGGCCAACAGTACCACGGCCAATTTCCTGGACCTCGTCGCGCGCAGTCACACGCAGAGTGTAGAAGCGTCCGTCAAACGACTCCAGCACGGCTTCCGCTTGGATGCGCGCGCCGATGCGACTCGCGGAGCGGTGCTGGATGTTGATCGAAGTTCCCACAGTAATTTCGTCGCCTTCGCAGTATGGCTGCAGCGCGAGAAAGGCCGCGGTCTCCATCAGACGGATCATGTCGGGCGTGGAGTAAACCGGCGGCAGCTCAGGATGGTGCGCGGTCAGCGTATGTTTGAAGTCGACGATTTCCTCCGCTTCGCCCCGTGCCCCGATCGGAATTTCTCTCGCCATGCCGGTTTTCGTTCTCGCTTTCCTTTCGCAGAAGCAAAGAGCCAATGATCGCGAGGAAACCCGCAGCGATCATTGGCTCACTATATTGTTTAGTACCTTCGACTCACATCGCGTACGTCATGCGCGCGGTTTCAATCCCGTCCAAGGCTTGCCACAGCATACGGGCAGCGTTCTCGCCCGCATTCAATGCGCCATCAGCCTTCTCTGGGTCGGCTGCAATGCGCTTCGCCAATTGGTCGCGCCAGACATTCGAGTGGTAAATATCGGCGCTGGCGTGTACAGCAAAGTAGCCGCAGGTTTTATCGTCCGCGCCGTACATTTCGCGCAGCCCGCGCTCTTTTTCCTGGGCTATCCTTGGCACCTGGGATTCGTAAACGTAGAATGCCGCCAGCGCCTGTTCCGGAGTGCCATCACTGGCTACGCTGTGGAAATAGCGCATCAGTTCCCCGATCTGCTTCACCGGCAAATGCCAGTGCATATCCCGTCTGGCTCCCATGCCCTCGGCAAAATCGAGCCAGAGCTCAGCATGCGGCACGGAATCTTTCCCGGACTTTCCCGCTGTGCCCTTTTCGTCAACCATGTTGGCCAGCACAGCCCGCCTCAGTTCGCCCTCGTCCAGGCGAAGGGCAAACTCGGCCAGGTAGCTGGGAAACGCCTGGACGTGATGGTAGTAATGCCGCGCGTACTCGCGCAGATCTTCGCGCGACAGCTCGCCCGCCGACCACGCCCGGTAGAATGGATGGCATAGCAGATCGTATCTGCCGATTGTTGCCTCCAGTCGCTCGAAGAACTGAGTGGCATTCATGACGACCCCCTGGGGTTTTTGATATGAAACCCTACTATACGGGCGAGGCTGTACGGCAGCAAGTGATGGGAATCACGATGGCTGGCAACTTGTTAGAATGAAAGCAGAAAGCCACGACGAGATCGTGCGGCAAGCGTTGGACTCTGGGGTTTCATCATCGAGCAGATGCAGTTTACCGAACAATTCGACGTAGTCGTTGTCGGCGCAGGTCATGCTGGATGCGAAGCGGCAATGGCAGCGTCGCGCATGGGGTTGAAGACCGCGCTCTATACGCTCAACGTCGATCTGATCGCGCAGATGTCGTGCAATCCGGCGATCGGGGGCATTGCCAAGGGACACCTGGTCCGTGAAGTTGATGCGCTCGGCGGCATAATGGGCGAGATCACCGATGCGGTTGGCATCCAGTTCCGTCTGCTGAACACTTCGCGCGGCCCGGCTGTATGGTCGCCGCGAGCGCAATGTGACAAGCAGGCTTATCGCCTTAAGATGCGCGAAGTGCTGGAGTCGCAGCCGAATCTCAAGATCAAGCAGGCGGAGGTGGCCGAGCTAATTCTGGAAGCACCTATTGCTGAGTATAGAGCACCGAGCGAAGGCGATGACTCGGAACTCGGCAAGCGGAACTCGGTACTAGGAGTCAAGCTGCGCGATGGGCGAACCGTGGGCGCGCAGGCTGTAATTATCACCACCGGCACTTTTCTCAACGGGCTGATCCACTGTGGCGAACAGCAATATCCTGCCGGACGCTCTGGGGAACCGAACGCGGTTTTGCTCGGCGAGTCGCTGAAGAAGCTCGGGCTGCGCGGCTGCCGTCTGAAGACGGGGACGCCGCCGCGGCTAGACGGACGCTCAATCGACTGGACGCGGTTCACGCTGCAACCAGGAGATGCGGATCCGACGCCCTTCAGTTTCCGGACGAAGCGCGTCGCGCATCACGACTCACAAATTCCCTGCTACATTGCGTGGACCTCGCCCGAGACGCACCGCATCATCCGGGAGAATGTGCACCGCTCGCCGATGTATAGCGGGCAGATCCAATCGATTGGGCCGCGTTATTGCCCATCGATCGAAGACAAGATCGTCAAGTTTCCCGACAAGGAGATGCATCAGCTTTATCTCGAGCCCGAGGGCCTGAACACACACGAAATCTACGTCAACGGCATGAGCACTTCCCTGCCGGTAGAGGTGCAGCTTGAGATTCTGAAGTCGATTCCGGGCCTTGAGACCGCCGAGATGCTGCGGCCGGGATACGCTATCGAATACGACTCGATTGATCCCACGGAACTGCGGCGCACTTTGGAAACGAAGAAGATTGCAGGCCTGTTTCTAGCCGGCCAGATCAACGGGACGTCTGGTTATGAGGAAGCCGCGTGCCAGGGCCTGATGGCGGGCATCAACTCGGCTTTGCAGGTAAAAGCTGAAGCTCCGCTGATCCTCGACCGCACCGAGGCTTACACGGCGATTCTGATCGACGACCTTATTTCCAAGGGAACGAACGAGCCTTACCGAATGTTTACGTCGCGGGCGGAGTTCCGCTTGCACCTGCGGATTGACAACGCCGATCGCCGGCTCACACCGCACGGTCGCCGCGTGGGATTGATCTCGGATGAAGCGTGGGATGATTTTCAGGCCAAGCAACAGCGTCTGGAAAAGCTGAAGCAACTTCTCGAGAAGACAAGAATTACTGGCCTCGCACTGGGTGGGCGACTCTCCGGCAACGGTTGGAGTTCGGCGCTCGGTCAAACTTATGCGCAGCTGCTGAAGCGGCCGGAGATCACGATCGAGCAACTCGCGCCAGTTCTGCGAAAGCTGGATCCTGTCTTCTTTGCAAGAGGAAATGAAGGAATCGGCGAAGATCCGAGTGAATCCGTGGCTGCGATTTCTTCCGAAGTTCGCAACGAACTGAAGTCCGTGGAAACGGAGATCAAGTACGAGGGCTACCTGCGGCAACAACAGCGGGCCATGGATCAAATGAAGAAGTCAGAGCAGCGCTCCATTCCGGAGTGGTTTAATTACCGTTCGGTCAGCGGGTTGTCGCGTGAGATGCAGGAAAAGCTTACCCATGTGCAGCCGCGCACGCTGGCGCAAGCCTCGCGCATCCCGGGAGTGACGCCGGCGGCGGTGTCGCTGGTGAATGTTTACATTGAGATTCAAGCACGACGCCGCGAGCAGGCCACGACCGTCGGGCAGAATTAATGCTGTGTTAACAATTGTCCGTTACACGCGGGTTAACATTTTTTTCATGGCTCAAGACTCTCTCCGAATTGAAGACCGGCCCGGAACCCAGCCAGGACAGCGTATTCTGACCCTGAATGGCGCGCTGGTGATGACAACCATGTTTGAGTTTCAGTCCACGGTGCGCGCCGATACTTCCCGTTGTCTCATTATCGACTTTACAAACGTGCCATACGTGGATTCAGCCGGCATCGGCGCCCTGGTTGGAGCTTACGTCACGCGTCAGAATGGTGGACGCAGTCTGGCGCTGGTGGGAGT
>DATEQW010000071.1:0-67867 GCA_035272245.1 Candidatus Sulfotelmatobacter sp.
ACTCTCGCCGCGCCTCGGCAAGAGCACTGGGGGTGCGCTGCAGCAACTCGGCTGGCCAGTCGAGATAATAAGCATCGCGATATTTGGCTTTCAGCGCTCGGAATAGGGCGTAATCCTCTAGCCAGCTCGCCTGTTTGAGGCAGAACTCGTCGAAAGCAGGTGTCAGTTGATCGCCTCCGCGCCCGGCTTTGAACTTCGTCCACGCCTTTTGGAGCAGCTGCAGCTTGAACAGAATCACGGAGTCGTAGTCGACCACGTCGGCGGAGAAGTGAGACTCACAATCCTTTGCAGTCAGCAATCCGTGCATAATGAGCGGCTCCGGGCTGATCAGCAAAGCATTCCCGGCGAACGACGAAAGCGATTGATACGGCGAATTTCCGTAACCCGTCGGGCCGAGTGGTAGCGCCTGCCACCAACTTTGGCCGGCATTATGGAGACGATCAATCCATGAGGACGCCGACGATCCCAGATCGCCGATGCCATACGGCGACGGCAAAGACGTAACGTGCAGCAGCAAGCCGGAAGCGCGATAGTCAGACGGAAACGGCGGAACGGGCGAAGGTGCCCACCCCCACGCGCGCGGCGCTTCGCTCATTATCGCGCTCCATCCTGAGAAACGCCTGTGGAGGAACCTAGTGCATTGTTCACCATCTGCTGCGCTTCGCTCACGATCGCGGACAGATGCGCTTGGCTCTTGAAACTCTCCGCATAGATTTTGTAGATGTTCTCGGTACCGGAGGGCCGAGCTGCAAACCAACCAGTCTGCGCCACAACTTTCAGGCCGCCAATGGGAGCGTTGTTGCCCGGCGCTTTGGTCAGCTTGGCTGTAATTGGCTCACCCGCGAGATCCAACTCCTTTACTGCGTCCGGCGAGAGCTTCTGTAACTTCGCTTTCTGCTCGGGCGTGGCGGGGGCGTCGATACGCGTGTAGTAGGGAGTGCCAAACTCCGCCGTCAGTTCGCGATAATGCTCTCCCGGATTTTTGCCGGTGCGCGCGGTAATCTCTGCCGCCAGCAGGTCCATGATGAGTCCATCTTTGTCGGTCGTCCACACCGTACCGTCAAGACGAAGGAAACTTGCTCCCGCGCTCTCTTCTCCACCGAAACAACACGAACCGTCGACCAAGCCGGGCACAAACCACTTGAAACCCACCGGCACTTCGAGTAGGTGGCGGCCGAGCTTTTGCACGACTCGATCGATCATGCTGCTGCTCACCAAGGTCTTCCCCACCGCGACTTCGTGACGCCACTGTGGTCTGTGCGTGAGCAAATATCGAATGGCGACGGCAAGGTAGTGGTTCGGGTTCATCAGACCGGCAACCGGAGTTACGATGCCATGCCGGTCTGCGTCGGTATCGTTGGCGAAGGCCACCTGGTACTGATCTTTGAGGCCGACCAGCCTGGCCATTGCGTACGGGCTCGAACAATCCATTCGAATTTTGCCATCGTGATCGACGGTCATGAACGAAAACGTTGGATCGATGATGGGATTGACGACGGCGATGTCCAGCCCGTAAATGGAGTTGATCGGTTCCCAGTAGGGCTGCGATGCCCCGCCCAGCGGATCTACTCCAAGTTTGAGGCCGGCGCCACGAACTGCATCCATATCAACCACGTTCTTGAGATCGCGAACGTATGGGAGAACGAAGTCTTCCTGGTGCGTTGTCGCAGCCTGAATCGCTTTGGCATACGGAACTCGCTTGACTCCGGCATTTCCCGATCGCAACAAATCGTTCGCGCGATCTTCCACCCAGCGCGTCACATCAGTGTCAGCCGGGCCGCCGTTGGGCGGGTTGTACTTAAACCCTCCGTCCTCCGGCGGATTGTGCGAAGGCGTAACCACAATGCCATCCGCGAGGTGTTCTTTGCGTCCGCGGTTGTAAACCAGAATGGCTCGCGAGATGACCGGAGTGGGAGTGATGCCGTCCTTTTCCTGGATGATGGTCTCTACGTTATTCGCGGCCAGCACTTCGAGAGCGGTGCGCTGCGCCGGTCCAGACACCGCGTGCGTGTCCTTTCCCATATAAAGCGGGCCGTCTGTTCGCTGCTGCCGGCGGTAGTCGCAGATCGCCTGGGTAATGGCCAGGATGTGCGCTTCAGTGAACGTTCCGTTCAGAGGAGAGCCGCGGTGCCCGCTGGTACCGAAGCTGACTAGCTGAGTACGATCCTGCAGGTCCGGACGTCGCTCGAAATATTCCTTCTCCAAGCGAGCTACGTCTACCAACAGCTCCTTTGGGGCCGGTTTGCCCGCAAGCGGCGAAATTATCATTCCGTTAGTCTTACTTGCTGCCGGGGGTGTTTCTAAACTACTGGGCATGGTTCCACCTTCCAAATGTCAGATGCGTATTCCGAAATGCTGCGGTCACTTGAAAACTTTCCGGAACTGGCCACGTTCAGGATCGCTTTGTGCGCCCACTCGCCGGGGTCGGCGTACAGTGCACCCACTCGTTCCTGCGCCTGACAATAAGAGGTCAAGTCGGCCAGGTGCATGTAATGATCGCCGCCAGTCAGCAGCGTATCGCGCAAAGGAGCGAACACTCCCGGTTCGTTGCGGCTGAAGTGGTCGGAAAAAATCAGGTCGAGAGCGGCTCGAGTCTCCGGTTCGTGGTCATAATGCCAGTACGGGTTGTACCAACCGCGACTGTTCTCCACCTGCTCCACCGTCAAACCGAACAGGAACATATTCCCTTCCCCTGCCTCCTCCGCCATCTCGATAGTAGCTCCGTCGCGAGTTCCCACCGTCAGGGCCCCGTTCATCATGAATTTCATGTTACTCGTTCCGCTGGCCTCGTACCCGGCAGTCGAGATTTGATTCGAGACATCACTGGCCGGAATCAGCCGTTCTGCCAACGAAACACTGTACTCAGGCAGAAAGAGCACATTGAGTCTTCCGCGCACGGCAGGGTCACCGTCAATTGTTGCCGCCAAGTTATTGATGAATTTTATGATCAGCTTCGCCAGCGTGTAAGCTGGTGCCGCTTTACCGGCAAAGAAGAATGTGCGCGGCACCATGTTCAAGTCGGGATTCTCCCGCAGCCGGTTATAAACAACTACAATTCGCAGCGCATTCATTAATTGTCTTTTGTATTCGTGGATGCGCTTGATCTGGCAATCGAAGATCGTGTTCGGATCGACGATCTGACCGGACGTCGTCTTAAGCCAGTTGGCAAACTGCACCTTCGCCGCTTTCTTTGATTTGAGAAACACTTCACGAAAGCTGTGATCTGCAGCAAATGATTTAAGTTCCTTGAGCTGGCTCAGGTCAGTAGTCCAACGCTCGCCGATCACCTCCGTGATTACACTTGCCATCGCAGGATTGGCTTGCAGCAACCAGCGCCGCGGC
This sequence comes from Candidatus Sulfotelmatobacter sp., assembly GCA_035272245.1. Taxonomy (GTDB): domain Bacteria; phylum Acidobacteriota; class Terriglobia; order Terriglobales; family Acidobacteriaceae; genus Sulfotelmatobacter. Next base: position 3,343 of record DATEQW010000071.1, read on the forward strand.
GTCACCCCATTCGTTTTGTTGTTAAAACGCTCAGGGAACATTTCGGCAAGATCCTTGACGGTCACGGTCCGCAACAGTTTTGAGTGAACCGCAGCCACACCATTGGTGCTGTGGGTGCCGACGATCGCAAGGTTCGCCATGCGGATCTTCCGCTGGTTGCCTTCTTCCACCAGGCTCACGCGCTGCACGCGTCCCTCGTCGCCCGGGAACCGACGCCGAACTTCGTCCAGCAACCGTCGGTTAATTTCGTAAATGATCTGCAGATTCCGGGGAAAAAGCGTTTCAAACCAAGCCACGGGCCATTTCTCCAGAGCTTCGGGCAGCAAGGTATGATTTGTGTACGCGAGCGCCTTCTTCGTCAGGTCCCAGGCCTGGTCCCATCCCAGGTGCGCATCATCTAGGAGGATTCGCATCAACTCAGACACCGACATGGAGGGATGCGTGTCATTCAATTGAATTGCGACCTTCCCCGGCAATTTGTCCCAATCGGTGTTGTGGCGCAGGAAACGGCGGATCAGGTCGGCCATTGAGCACGCCACCAGAAAATATTCTTGCAGGAAGCGAAGTCCCTGCCCCTGAGTGGTGGAATCGTCGGGATACAGCACGCGGGTAAGTGACTCCGCTTCGAGGGTCTCACCAAGCGCTCCGACGAAATCCCCAGTGTCGAACTTCTCGAGATCGAAATACTCAGGCGCCGCAGCGGCCCAAAGCCGCAGAGTATTAATCGTCTTTCCGCCATAGCCCACCACGGGACGATCAAATGGAATGCCGATCAGGCTCGACGGCCTGTCTCGGACAATCTCAAGCTTACCGGCTCGCAACCTGAATGAAACATTCAGCTTAATTTCCACCTGCTCGTGAGGCCGGGCGATCTCCCAGGGATCGCTGTCGCGCAGCCAGTTGTCAGGATTCTCTTTCTGCCAACCGTCCACGATCGTCTGCTTGAACATGCCATATTCATAGCGCAGACCGTACCCCGTGCCTGGAAGCTGCATCGTCGCCATCGAGTCGATAAAGCACGCAGCCAGACGGCCCAGTCCACCGTTGCCCAGTCCCGCATCGGGTTCCTGCTCGAGTAATTCCAGCCAGTCGATATCCTTCTCTCGAACCACAAGTTGCGCCAGCGGATCGAGCAATAGGTTGGAAACGTTGTTGGCCAGGGAACGGCCGATCAGAAACTCCATGGAAAGGTAATAAATGCGTTTGGCGTTCTGTTGTTCATAGGTGGTCTTAGTCTGCACCCAGCGCTGCGCGAGAATATCCCGGATGGAATGAGAAAAAGCTTCAAAGCGTTCACGGGCGCTCGCTACTTTCGGGTCGATCGCCCGGTCAAAAATCAAATGCCGTTCGTAGAGCGCGCCGTCCGTTCCCGCGAACGGCAGGGAACCGGTCCCGTATTGTTGCAGTAGCTCTGAAGCTTTGGGTGCGCTCGTCGTCATCGGAACAACTTTCGGGGAGCCGGGCCGTGCCACACTCTTTGTGCTCATTGGGTGATCCTTTATCTTCCGGTTATCTGAAACTGTTAGGGTTCCACATCCAAAATCAACACGTTCCGGCTGAACCATCGTCTATTCACGCGGCCACATGATGATCGTCATTCCATAGCCGGATCACCGGCTGGGAGAGATTATGCTCGTAACTAAGCGCACTCAGGCTCGCCGGGTTTAATAGAAAATACCTACCCGCCGATCCGAGACCGACTGCCAGCCAACGGGCGGTCAAAACTCGAATAAAGTGCCCGCTGGAAAAGATCAGCACATTTCCCTGAACTGCGCGCACTCGCTCGACGACCCGATCTGCCCGCGCGCCAATTTGTTCCGGCGACTCACCTCCCGGTGCGCCGTCACGGAACAACTGCCAGCCGGGGCGTTGTCGAAGAATCTCATCCGAGCGTAGTCCTTCATATTGGCCGTAGTTCCATTCCACCAAGTCAGGGTCGATCTCGGCCATGGCTCTAAACCCAGCCAGCTCGCAGGTTCGAGCGGCGCGCTGCAACGGGCTGGTAAACACCTTGGCGAATGTCATGCCCTTCAGCCGTTCTCCCAGCCTTCGGGCATTGCACTCACCACTCGGAGTGAGAGGTAAATCCGTAAGGCCAGTATGCTGGCCCGTGATGGTCCAAGCAGTGTTACCGTGCCGTGCCAGATAGACCTGTGGAAGCGTTTCGCTCATGTAGTCTCTCTTCTCGGATGCTAGAATCCAGCCCGTTCTCGGCGGATAACCCCAAAAAGAATGAGCAATGCAGCTAAGTCGTGAGCGGACATGCCGGGTGACCGCATTGACAGGCGATGTCCACGTCTTCGCTTCCAGCGTCCCTACACACTTCCCCGCAGTACTCCTGTCCCTGTGGGACATTGCAAAGGCATGGCAGGTGTGCGCACTTTCTCGTGTCTTGATTCTTCATTGGTTTCCTCCATCGTGCATCTGGTTGGCCTTTTTAATCCTCGAAGCTGCGTACACCACCCTGGAATCTATTCTTCGCATTGGACCACAGCCACTTGATCACGCGCGAATCGTTGTAGCAGTACGCCAGGTTATGGTTCAGGGTGGAGAAACAATGCTGCTGGCAGGTTGACTTCATGGCTGAGAGTTGCCCCTGATCGAATTTCGGCTGATCGATGTTCCCCCAGTCAAAGGTTGCACCATACATCGGGAAACACGGAGCGACCGTGCCGTCGGTTCGGATGATCACATTATTCTGACCGGCCCGACAGTTCCACTTCGCAAAATGCAGTTGGCCATCTTCCTGCTGCTCGATTCCTGGCAATGAAGCGAGCAGTTCCGCCTTGTGCCCGTTCCCGCTGGTTCCATCGCCGTTCCAGCCGTATTCCTTCAGATCGAGCCCGGAGGACATGCGCAGGAAGGCTTTGATCTCTTGCAGCCGTTGCACCGAGTTCACCATCTGATAGCCCGCTTTGTTTTTCTCAGTCAGCCAATCGACCAGAGCGTCGACCCTGCACCAATCTTCCGGGCGGATGTACGTGGGATTGTCGTAAAGATGCTTGAAGTGGTCATCCTGTTCGAGCATCGGAGTTTCGTTGATGTGATAGTCGGTAGCAATGCGGTGGTCGTGGGCGTATTCGGTTAATTTTCTGACGTCTTCGGTGTTGTTGCGGCAGATGTTGATGTTGAAAAAAACCAGGTATCGATGTGCATATTGCTTGCGCAAGATATGTTCCAGGTTTTTCTGCGAGGGCACGAACGCCTTGGGAAGACTCGGCTGAAGATCCCAAGAATCCAGCGCGAAGTTGAACACAGCTACGCCGGCATCACCCAGGCGGTCTGCCACGTCGGGACGCAGCAAACGCCCATTGGTGGCGATATAAACCCAAAAACCTTTCTTCGCCGCGTAGTAGACAACCTTATGGATGAAATCCGGCCGCAGCAGCGGTTCGCCACCCATCAGGGCCAGCACTCGGCAACCGTTGTCGTGCAGCCAGTCGATCGAGCGCCGGGCTACGTCCTCGGTCATGCCCTTGACTTTGTTGTTGTACGACCAGCAATACCAGCAATCCAGATTGCACTTGTACTCGACAAACAGGTACGCGGTAATAGGGTGGAACTCGCCTGGCAGAACTCGTGAGCGCACGTAGGGGAACAGCCACCCGCGCGAGTAGCGGTAAACATCTCTCACACCCCACTGCCGTTTCTCAGGAGGAGCCTCGGGGCCTGGATCGCTCAGGCGCTCGGGGTACTGCGGAAACACAGGCTCCGGAAGGGTTAAACCCTGTGCACTCGCCGGCGCCGGTGAGCGCTGAGCCGAGTTCATCAGGAGGTCGTGAATCGCAACGTCGATGCGGAATTTAGCGGCCGTCGCCATGCAGATCTACCTCGTAAAAGAGTTGGTTGGAAGCGGTTGTTCCGTCGTCTTGGCTGAGAGATAAAACCGCCAGCAGCGCAAACTTCCTTCACACCGCTTCTAGATGCGAAATGCAAGTCATTGGCCAACATTGGGAGAGAACTGCCCCCTCTAACCTTTTGTAAAACAGAAGGTGGATGGGAGCCGCGACATTCTTAGCGAGCCCACGGTTTGGCAACTGCCAAGGCATTGACCTTAATTCGGCGTTAGATTTTGTGAGTGAAGTGAAGGGCCATTGGGCATCTGGGAATCCTGCTGCCAGCCTCCACCAAGGGCCTTGTAGAGTTGCACCAGGCTTTGGTATTCGTTGCCTCGAGCCTGGGCAAGCGTGAGCTCAGCCTCAAACAGCGATCGCTGCCCATCGAGGACTTCAAGATAGGTGGTGATGCCTCCCCGATAGCGTACGAGCGACGTATCGACCGTATCCTGCAGGTCCTTGACGGTCGTCTCCTGCGCAACGCGAACCTGATGTAGTTTCTGATAGCCAATCAGAGCATCGGAAACATCACGGAACGCCAGCTGGATGACCTGCTTGTAAGCGATCAGTTCCTGCCGGTGTTGTGATTCAGCCAGCCTTAGGTCTCCGCGCAGCGCGCCTCCCGTGAAAATGGGTTGGGTGACCTGGGCGCCGTACGACCAGATTCCGGTTTGTGAACTCATCAGGCCGCTGAGAAGCGTGCTCCGACCGAACGCGCCTCCCCCGGACCCAGTGAGAGAAATCTGCGGAAAAAATGCGGCCTTGGCGACGCCGATCTCAGCGTTGGCGGCGATCAACACTTGTTCAACCTGGCGAATATCCGGCCGGCGTTCGAGCAGCGTCGAGGGCATGCCTGGCGGCACGTCCGGAGGAAGCGGCTGTTCCGTTAACCGGCGCCCACGTCGCACACTGTCGGGATAATGTCCAAGCAGAGTACTGATTGCATCCTCTTCCTGGCCGATCTGCCTCTCTAAGTCGGGTATCTGCGCATTGGCGGTGTCGAGCACCTGCTCCGCCTGCAGCACATCCAGCTTGGTGGCAACGCCATGGTCGAGTCGCAACCGTGTCAGCTTTACGGAATCTTCCTGCGTGTTCACCGTGTCGCGCGTAATCTGAAGTTCGAGATCAAGTTGCAGAAGCGTGAAATAGTCACTGGCCACATCGCTGACCAGAGTAAGTATGACCGTATTACGCGCATCTTCCGTGGCCAGCAGCTCGGCGCGCGACGCTTCCGTCGCACGCCGCAGGCGGCCAAAGAGGTCCAACTGGAATGCTGCATCCGCCGTGAGCGCCAGAATATTGTATTTAGCTTGGGTAGTTGGATCTTTTCCGCCAGCAAAGTTGCCACCTGCTTGCACTTGCGGAAACAAACTGGAACGCGTGATGGTGACTTGGGCACGCGCAGCGGCGATGCGCTCCGTAGCCAGTTGCAGGTCATAATTTTCTTTCAGCGCTGTCCGAATGAGTTCTTGCAGTTGCGGATCCTGGAAGACTTGCCACCAGGGAAGGTCTGCAAACGACGCTGCTTGAACCTGAACCTGCGAGTTTTCGTTTAGATCACGATACACGCCGGGAGTCTGAACGACGGGCCGGTGATAATTCGGACCGACCATGCATCCGGTCATTTGGAGCGAGGCGAAGGTCGCAAAACAGACCCCAAACAAAATCCCTGACATCGGCGACACCAACTTTTTCATGACTATCTCCGCAGCTCATTCTTTTTATGCATTCGGGAGCAAACCATTTCAGTCTCCTTCCGCCGGTGCCGGCGTTCCTGGCAGCGCGGTGGTTGCCCGTTCCTGGCCAGCGCCGGACCACTTCTCCACCAGGAAGAAGATGGCCGGCACCAAGAAGATTCCGATGAAGCTGGCCGCCATCATGCCTCCGATCACCGTGGTTCCCATGATTTGGCGGGCGACCGAACCGGCGCCGCTCGCCGTCCAGAGCGGCACGCAACCCAGAATGAACGCAAAGGATGTCATCAAAATCGGTCGCAAGCGAACCTTCGCGCCCTCGAGAGCAGCATCCGCCAAAGGCTTTCCTCTTTCATATTCGTCCTTGGCAAACTCGACAATCAGAATCGCGTTCTTCGCGGTCAGGCCGATGAGCATGACCAAACCAATTTGCGAATAAACATCACTCTCGATCTGGACCAGGTAAGGCGGCAGGAAGACGCCGAGCAGTACGCGCCGCAGCCATAGGATTGCAAAAGCTCCGAAGACCGCCACTGGCGTGCTCAGCAACACGCTGAACGGCAGCGACCAGCTTTCGTACAGGGCCGCCAGAATCAGAAAGACGAACAGCAGGGAGAGCCCGAAGATCACCGCTGGTGGCACTCCCTGCCGTGCTTTCTGCTCCTGAAACGACATGCCTGAATAGTCGAAGCCCATTTCGCTCGGCATCGTCTCTTTAAAGACGTCTTCCAGCGCGGCTGTGGCTTGGTCCGCGCTATAGCCGGGCGCGGCGCTGCCGTTGATTTGCGCGGAGCGATATTCGTTGAAGCGCAAAGTGAACTCCGGACCCAGGCGCGCCTTGACGCTGGTAAGGGTGGAGAGAGGAACATTGTCTCCCTTGTTGTTGCGGACATAAAACTGTCCGACATTCTCCGCTTTGGCGCGCTCATCGCCTTCCGCTTCGATATAGACCTGCCACTGCCGGCCAAAGCGGTTGAAATAGTTGATGAAGTAGCCGCCCATGAAGGACTGAATCGTGTGGTACACGTCGCTGAGGGCTACACCTTGCTTGAGCACTTTGTCGCGGTCTACTTCCACAAATTGCTGCGGCACGGTCGCCAGGAAAGTGCTGCTGAGGCTCGCAATTTCCGGCCGCTTTCGGGCAGCCTCTAGAAAAGTATTGAGGTTCTTGGCCAGGAACTGAATATCGCCGCCTGAACGGTCCTCAAGCATGAAGGTAAATCCGCCGGCAGTGCCGACGCCTGGAATCGCGGGCGGAGAGAAGCCGAAGGCAACTCCTTGCGGCAACTTGCTCAACTGCTGGTTGAGATGTGCCTTGAGCGACTGAAATTGCTCATCTCTTGTCTTGCGTTGGTCCCAGGGCTTGAAGTTCACAAAAAAGGTCGAGTTGTAACTGGTGCGAACAAAACTGAGCAAACTGAAGCCAACGAAGCCGGTGACCTGTTGAACCCCCGGTGTATCCATCAGGATTTTTTCCACCTCACCCGATACCGCCGTGGTGCGTTCGAGCGATGACCCATTCGGTAGCTGCAGATTGACGTAGGCGTAACCTTGATCTTCGTCAGGAAGGAAGCTCGATGGGATTCGGCCGGCAAAAAAGAAACCCGCCGCGGAAAACACCACAAGCAACACGATCACCACGATCGTCTTTTGGACCAGGACTGCGCTCCATCGCACATAGCCCTCACTGGCTCGCTCAAAAACGCGGTTAAACCAATCAAAAAACCTTCGCAAGAGGCCGTGGCTCGGCGTCTTTGGCTTGAGCAGCAATGCGGCAAGCGCCGGGCTAAGCGTGAGCGCATTGAACGCAGAAAGCAAAACAGAGATCGCGATCGTGACTGCAAATTGCTGGTAGAGCTTACCGGTGATTCCGGGAATGAAGGCGGTGGGAACAAAAACGGCGGACAGAACCAGAGCGATGCCAACAACAGGGCCGGAAAGCTCTTCCATAGCTTTCAACGCCGCGGCCTTCGGCGTCATCCCCTCCTCAATGTGGCGCTCGACGCCTTCTACCACGACGATGGCGTCGTCAACCACAAGCCCGATCGCAAGCACCAGACCAAAGAGCGAGAGCGTGTTGATGGAGAAACCGAAAATCGGGAACAACACGAACGTTCCGACTAGCGAGACGGGCACGGCGAGCAGCGGAATCAGCGTAGCCCGCCAGCTCTGCAAGAAAATAAAGACCACCAGGATTACGAGCCCGAGCGCGATGAGAAGCGTCACGACGATTTCCTTCATGCCCTCCGTGACCGCGCGCGTTGTATCCAGCGCAACCGTGTAATCCAGATCCTCCGGGAAGCGCTCTTTCATCTTGGCCATCAGCTTATTGACTGCCGCAGCCGCGTCCACCGCGTTCGACCCCGGCAGTTGGTAGGTGGCAATGACCGCGCTCGGCTTCCCGTTATAGCGTCCCGCAACGCTATAGTCCTGCGAACCCAGCTCGATTCGAGCGACATCGCGGACCCGGACAACTGCCCCGTCAGGGGTCTCGCGCACGACGATCTTTCCGAATTCTTCCGGGGAGATCAGCCGGCCCTGCGCCAGCACCGTATAAGTAAATTCCTGGCCCTTGGGCGCCGGTTCGCCGCCTGCTTTCCCAGCCGGGTTCACTGTATTTTGCGCTTGAATGGCGCTGATGATTTCCGGGACAGTGACGCCGAGCTTGGCCAACGTGTCAGGCTTTACCCACATTCGCATCGCATATTGGCCGGAGCCGAACACCTGAACGTTACCGATGCCTGGCGAACGCAGAATGGGGTCAACAAGGTTGATGTAGGCGTAGTTCGCTAGAAAGGTCGCGTCGTACGTTCCACGAGGCGAGTACACGGCAATCAGCGTGAGGGGAGCGGTGACGGACTTTCGAACGGTGATTCCGTAATTATTGACGTCCACGGGAAGCTGAGACGCAGCCTGGGTTTCACGGCTTTGGGCAAGAATGTAATCGTTGTTCGGATCGGTTTTTGCATCGAAATCCACGATCAGGCTGGTGGTGTTGTTAGCGGTTGCATTCAGCGAATACATGTAGTTCATGTTGTCCACGCCGCTCATCTGCTGCTCGATGGGCGTGGCAACAGCCTGTTCGAGGGTTTGCGCGTCGGCCCCGATGTAGGTCGCCAGAATTTGAACCTCGGGCGGAGCGATGCTGGGAAACTGCGCGACCGGCAAACTCAGGATGGTAAGAGTACCAACCAGCACCAGGACGATCGAGATAACCATGGCCACGATGGGACGGTTGATAAAAAACTTTGACATAGGATCACCTTCCCGTTGTTGCCGTAACAAATGGCTTGGGGTTGACGTGCATGCCCGGACGCACCTTCTGCACGCCCTCGGCGACGACGCGGTCGCCGGGCTTGAGTCCCTTATCGATAACCCAGTCGCTGCCGACACGGTCGCCGACCTTAACCGTCTGGATGTTCACTTTGTTCTGATCGTCCACCGTCGCGACCTGATAACCGCCTTGCAGCTCTGTCACTGCACGCTGAGGTACCAGCAGCGCGTTCGGCTGGACCCGGATGACCGCGCGAACCTTGGCGTAACCGCCGGGACGCAGGATGTTTCCAGGGTTGGCAAACAGGCCCGCGAGCCGAATTGCCCCCGTACTCACACTTACCTGACGGTCGGCAAAATAGAATGTGCCCTCGTGCGCGTAGGTTGAGCCGTCGGCCAAAATCAGTTGGAGGTGGAGGTTCTTGTCAGCCGCTTCCCGACTGGCGTCGGTCGGGTAGCGGTCCCTCCATGCCAGATATTGCGGCTCGCCGACTTCGAAAAACACCTTGATAGGGTCAACGGTGGAAACGGAGGTGACTGGTGCGCTGCTCAGATCGACCAGAGCGCCGACCTGCAGCTGAGCCTGCCCCGCGATCCCGTCGATTGGCGCTACGAGCCGTGTGAAATCAAGGTTGATGCTGGCAGTTTCGACCGCAGCCTCATCTGTTTTGATTAGAGCCTGCGCCGTCTGCACCGTGGCCTTGGCGGCTAAGTTGTTCTGAACGGAGTTGTCGAGATCTTGCTGGCTGGCTGCTTGCTGTTTGGCCAGTGGAGTGTACTTCTCCACATCGAGCTGAGTTCTGACTTGAATGGCTTGCGCAGTGGCAAGCTGCGCTCTGGCCTGCGCTAATTGTCCTTCGGCCTGATCGAGCACGGCTTGAAAAGGCCGTGGATCGATTTCAAAAAGCAACTGGCCCTTTTTGACGAATGAGCCTTCTTGATAGGCCTGTCGCAGCAGGTAGCCCGTGACCTGTGCTTTGACGTCAGCATTTGTAAATCCGTCGAGGGTTCCGATCCATTCGCCGTAAATCGGGACTTCCTTCTGCTCGACCTGCACCACCTCAACCTCTGGCACCAGGGCGGGCTGTGCTCCCGATACGTGCTTCGGGTATATCGCTCCAACAATCAGGCCGATGACGAGCAAACAACCCGCCCCGCCTATCCATACTTTGTACTTCAGAAGCGTGTTCATATTCTTCCTCGGCTGCGTGCCTTCACGCCAGGATCGACTTATCAGGTCTCTCGACTATTTCTTAGCAGTTGCTGAATCCACTTCCTTCACTAGTTCGCGCCCGTTCAGGCATTCAAACCAGGCGAACGTTGCGTTCCATTGTCTTAATCACCGAGTCCATGCGGCCGGAGAGCACCTGCTTGGCGAGGCTCAGGGTAAAGCCTTTGGCCGCGTGAAAGGGCACATGCGACGGCAGCGAGAGGGCAAACGGATCTACGACGGCGTCGACAACGACCGGACCGCCCTCGTATGCGAGTGCCTCGGCGAGCGCCTCCCGAACATCACCGGGCTCCTCGATGCGGATACCCTTCGCGCCCATTGCTCCTGCGACCTTGGCGAAGTTTGGATTTTTGAAGTCAACTCCGAAAGGGACAAAGCCGGCCTCTTGCTGCTCGATCTTGACGAAGTCCAGGGAGTCGTTATTCAGGATGATTTGGACGACCGGAGTCTTTCGCTCCACTTGCGTCAACAGGTCGCCCAGGGCAAGCATCGTGTAGCCCCCGTCGCCGCATAGAGCGATCGTTTGACGGCCAGGGTAGGCCAACTGCGCACCGAACGCATTGGGCGCGGCATTGGCCATGGACGCCCATGAAAACGAACCGAAGAGTCTGCGATCTCTGCCGCCCCCGATATACCTTGCGAGCCAAATTACTGCCGTGCCGGTGTCGGCAAAAAACATCGCATCGTCGGAAGCCACGTCATTCAGAGTCGCGGCTAGGAACTCCGGACGGATGGGCTTGATGTCAGGTCCTTTGTCAACGTAATGCTGCAATAAATCACGGAAAGAATTGGTCTCCGCGAGCTGCTTGTCGAGAAAGCGGCGATCGGTTTTCTCAGTGACGTTATCAAGCAATGCAGCGACGGTTGTTTTGACGTCGCCAACCAGCCCAAGATCAACCGCCGTGCGGCGGCCTATGTGCTTGGGGTTCTTATCGATCTGGGCTTTCTTCACACCCTCACCGGGCAGAAATTCAGAAAACGGAAAATCCGTCCCGAGCAGGAGCAAGAGCTCGGCTTCATTAATTGCGCGATAGGCTCCGCCATAACCGAGCAAGCCGGTCATGCCCACTGCGTTAGGATTGCGGTGTTCCAGCCACTGCTTGCCGCGAAAGGCGTACCCGACAGGCGCCTTTAGTCTGTCCGCTAATTGCAGCACCTCGTCGCGAGCATCCCTGCAGCCGTCGCCGCCGAAGATGGCAACTGTTTTCGCGTCGTTGATCATCTCTACGAGCCGACCAAGGTCGGCGTCGGAAGGGCGCAACATGGGCGTACACGGAATCGTGATCTCGGTCGAGCGCTTGTTCGCATCGGGCATATCAGCCGAGGCGATATCGCCCGGAAGCGAAATTACTGTCGGGCCTTTTTCCAGGAGCGCCGTACGAATGGCTGTGCTGAAGACGGTGAGCGCCTGCTCGGGATTAACGACGCGTGCGGTATAGAGGGAGGCAGTCTCGAAGAACTTGTAGGGATTAAGTTCTTCAAGCGCGGCTGTGTCTAAGACGTTGGTCTCGACATCGCCCGCAATGGCGATGATTGGCGCTCCCTCCTTACGCGCATCCATCAGCCCGTTGAACAGATGGACGACGCCGGGGCCGGCGGTGCCACACACCGCTACGGGATTGCCGCTCAGATAAGCCTCTGCGACAGCGGCGAAAACTCCGTATTCTTCATGTCTCACATGAACCAACTCGATCTTGCCGTTGCGACGTAAAGCGTCGTTCACAGGATTAAGAGCATCCCCAACGATGCCATAGCAACGTTTGACTCCCGCCTTCTCTAACATGGTCCACAGGGCGTCTGCCACTTTTTCCGACATAGTAATGACCTTTCCCGGCTGGAATACCGATTTCGGACTTCGGGATGCGGAATACCCGCACCCACTTCATGCCCGCAACATTGTCGTTTTTGCTCCGGTGGGTGGTTCCGGCCTGTGATTGTTCTCGGTGGACTATGCGCTGGTGAAATCTGACTCTACAGCGCAAGCTAAACTGATGTCCTCGCTTGAGACAATGTGCGACACGGACGAAATAAAGACATCACGAGATGCAGGGTTTTTTTACTACCACTGAAGGCTGCGCAAGAGATACCTCTTTTGTGGTAGGGCGCAGGGAGGGATGGCTTGCCCGCCCTTACTGACAGCCGCAGGGGAGGTAAGCGGAACAATATGCAATGGGTTATGATGATCTTCCAATCATCGTCGCGACCGTCCTATGCCGCGGTGGAAACTATCATCGCCGAAGATCCCGTCCGTAATTCAGCGCTACGGTCTTGCAATTTTGTCCGTTGTGATTGGTCTCGGGATCGGTCTTCTTCTCGAACGCTCGCACTTTCACGACGTAGAATTCCCCCTCTTCCTGTTGGCCATCGTCGTAACGGTCTGGTATGCCGGAGTCGGCCCTGGGATTCTTGCAGTCGTACTCTCCAGTTTGGCTTTCGATTTTTTCTTTACCGAGCCCGTTTACAGTTTTTATGTCAGCAGATCAGAGCTCCCGTACTACTTCGTTTTCATCCTATTCGCGTTGCTTTTGACCTGGTTCAGCGCTGTCCGCCGGCGCGTCGAACGGGACCTTCTACAATCCCGCGACGAACTCGAACAAGAAGTGGCCATGCGAACGCAACAGGCCAGCCTGCTTAATCTCACACATGACACAATTTTTGTCCGCGACATGAGCGACGTCATCACATACTGGAATCGCGGCGCTCAGGAACTTTACGGGTGGAGGGCCGAGGAAGCGATCGGAAAGCGCTCTCACGATCTCTTGCGGACCGTTTTTCCGGCACCGCTCGACGACATAGCCGCCGATCTGCTGCGGAACGGCCGCTGGGAGGGCGAACTCGAGAAAACTAAGTCTGATGGAACCCGAGTGGTAGTGGCCAGCCGATGGTCCTTGCAACGAAACGAGCAAAGGATCCCGATCGCGATCCTGGAAACTAACAACGACATCACCCAGCGTAAACGAGGCGAAGAAGAAGTGCGCCAGCTCAACCAGGAACTCGGAAAACGAACCATTGAGCTGGAGGCCATCAATAAGGAGCTGGAAGCATTCGCGTATTCCATATCGCATGATCTGCGCGCCCCGCTTCGCCATATGGTCGGCTTTACCGAGCTACTTCAGAAGAATGCTTCTTCAGTGGTGGATGACAAGGGCCGCCGGTACATGACGACGATCCTGGAATCGGCAAAGCGGATGGGGACTCTGATCGATGACCTCCTCGCCTTTTCACGGATAGGGCGCGCCGAAGCCCGGGAAAGCATCGTTAATTTGGAAGAACTGATAAACGAGGTTCGGAGCGAAGTAGCTCAGGAGGCGGAAGGGCGCAATATTACGTGGAAACTCGGCCCGCTGCCCGATCTCTGCGGCGATCGTTCGATGCTTAAGCTTGCGCTCGTCAATCTTCTTTCCAATGCGATAAAATTCACGCGCCCGCGTCCACAACCCGAGGTCGAAGTGGGGTGCGCCGAGAAACAAAACGGCAGGATCGTGATTTTTATTCGAGATAATGGAGTTGGCTTCGATATGAAATATGCAAACAAACTATTCGGCGTGTTCCAGCGTCTTCACCGCCCCGAAGAGTTTGAAGGCACAGGGATCGGGCTGGCCACAGTTCAGCGCATTATTCGTCGTCACGGTGGTGAGGTCTGGGCTGAGGGGTTCGTGGACAAAGGTGCAACCTTCTTTTTCTCAGTTCCGAGCCAGAGGAGATAAACATTATGGAATTATTGGGACGCATCTTGATGGTTGAGGACGACCCCAAGGATGTGGAACTCACCTTAACTGCACTCGAGGAATACAACCTCAGCAACGAGGTTATCGTTACCCACGACGGCGAGGAGGCCTTGGATTATCTCTATCACCGAGGAAAGTTCCAGACGCGTGCCAATGGGAATCCTGCTGTCCTGTTGCTGGACTTAAAATTGCCCAAGGTCGACGGACTGGAAGTGCTGCAGCAACTTAAATCGGATGAGAAGTTGAGAATGATTCCCGTGGTCGTACTCACATCTTCGCGAGAGGAACGGGACATGGTGGCGAGCTACAAACTTGGCGTAAACGCCTACGTGGTAAAGCCTGTGGATTTCCACGAATTTGTGAATGCCATCAAAGAGCTTGGCGTTTTCTGGGCTATTATCAACGAAGCCCCGCCCGGCAGCATAAAGAAAAAATAGCGGTATGTATCGTATTTGAATCTGATCGACACAACCGTGATTTCTCCTATCAAAATTCTTCATCTTGAAGACGACCCCAAGGACGCAGAGCTTCTTCAGGCAACCCTGGAAGCCGAAGGCGTCCCCTGTCATATCGCTCGTGTTGAAGCGGAACCCGAGTTCTCCGCCTCTCTGAAGCAAAGTAGTTTTGATTTGATCCTCGCGGACTATACCCTTCCCTCTTTCGACGGCATTTCTGCGTTGAAAATTGCCAAAGAAATCCGCCCTGACGTGCCGTTCATCTTCGTTTCCGGAACTCTGGGCGAAGAAGTGGCCATTGAGGCGCTCAAGATGGGGGCAACGGATTATGTCTTCAAAACACGCCTTTCGAGAATCCTGCCCTCGGTGCAGCGAGCCGTGCGGGAGGGTGAGGAGCGAGCCGAGCGCAGACGGGCTGAGGAGGCTTTACGCACGAGCGAAAAGAGGTTCCGGCTCATTTTTGAATCCATTCCGGGCCTCATCGCGGTGCAGACGGCGGCGGGTGAGCTGGAACTGGTCAACCATCGACTCCTGGAATATTTCGGCAAGACCCTTGAGGAACTGAAAGCTTGGGCCACCAACGATGTCGTCCATCCGGATGACCTCGCCCGCGTAAGAGCGGCGTGGAAGCGATCCGTCGAGACCGGGCAACCCTACGACGATGAGCACCGAATCCGCCGCGCCGATGGCACATACCGTTGGTTTCACGTGCGCGGACTCCCGCTGCGGGACGCAGACGGTCGGATCGTCCGTTGGTACGAGTTGTTTACTAATATTGATGACCGCAAGACGGCCGAGCAGGCGCTACGCCGGAACGAAGCTTACTTAGCGGAAGCACAGAGGTTAAGCCACACAGGCAGTTTCGGCTGGCATGTTTCAAGCGGCGAGATTTATTGGTCCGAGGAAACCTTCCGCATATTCGGTTTCGAAGTTACCTCCATCCCAACATTGGAACGTGTGCGCCAACGCACTCACCCGGACGACAGACCCGCTTTGCAAGAACTACTCGAGCGTGTTTCGCGCGACAGGACGGAGTTTGATCTTGAACATCGGCTGCTGATGCCGGATGGATCCGTAAAATACTTGCAAGTCGTGGGACGTCCGTCCAAGGACAAAACCGGCAACTTTGAATTTGTGGGAGCAGTAACCGACATCACCGAGCGCAAGCATGCGGAATCCCTCTTAGCTGCAGAAAAGCGCTCGCTGGAGATGATCGCCAGTGGTGCGAGTCTCAGCGCTATTTTGGAAGATTTGTGTAGTGCCATCGATGCTCAGTCTCCTGGGGTCATCTCGTCGGTTCTGCTGACAGATACCGAAGGGAAGAGGTTGTGGCCGGCAGCAGGGCCCAAAGCGCCCAAAGGCTGGAGTCAGGCCATTGCTGGCGGGGCGATCGGTCCAAGGGCAGGCTCGTGCGGAACGGCAGCATTCCGCAAGAAGCGCGTGATCACCTCGGATATCGCCACCGACCCTTTATGGATCGATTATCGCGACCTCGCCTTAAGCCATGGACTGCGTGCGTCCTGGTCGCAGCCACTTATTTCGAAAAATAACGAGGTGCTTGGCACCTTCGCCATGTACTACGCGGAGCCCAGAAGCCCCGACGGCAGCGATCTTCAATTGATTGAAGCGGCGGGACACATTGCCGTCATCGCGATTGAGCGACGGCGCGCTGAAGAAGCGTTGCAGGAAAGCGAAGAGCGTTTTCGCCACATGGCAGATGCCCTTCCTGAGGTCATGTGGATCACTGGCTTGGATCCAGAAAGACCGCTGTATACGAGCCCAAGCTTTGAACGCATTTGGGGCTTCCCCGTCTCAGATCTCTCTGGGAATCCGCGTCTATGGACGGAGAGGATTCATCCCGACGACCGCGCCCGTGTGATCGACATTTTCTCCCGCTGGATAGCTGGTGAAAATGTCAGTTATCGGGACGTTGAGTTTCGCATCGTCCACCCAAATGGCGAAATCCGCTGGATTCACGAGCGGGGAGTCCTCAGTCTCAACGAGTACGGCAAGCCGTACCGCGCCAGCGGCATTTCCACGGACATCACCGCCCGCAAGAAGGCGGAAGCCAAGTTCCGCGAGTTGCTGGAAGCGGCCCCGGACGCGATGGTGGTGGTGAATCGGGAAGGCAAGATTGTATTGATCAACGCCCAGGTAGAGAGAATGTTCGGATACCGCCGCGAGGAACTGCTGAACCGGCAAATTGAGGTGCTGGTGCCCGAGCGCTTCCGCAGTCAACACCCTCAAAGCCGAGCGCGCTTTTTTAGCGAGCCTCGAGTACGTCCGATGGGCGCAGGGCTGGAATTATACGGATTGCACAAGGACGGTCATGAATTCCCGGTGGAGATTAGCCTGAGCCCGCTCGAAACGGAAGACGGTACGTTAGTCTCAAGCGCGATCCGCGACATCAGCGCTCGCAAGCAGGCGGAGTCTTTACTCCGAGAAAGCGAGCAGCGTTTTCGAACCATCTTCGATGAGGCAGGTACGGGCATCGCTTTGATCGATCTCGTATCCGGCGGACCGATTGAGAACAACCGCGCTCTGCAGAGGATGCTTGGCCGCACCCAGGACGAACTCGGACGGATTGAGACGTACGACGAATTGACCTGCGAAGAGGACCGAGAAGCGGACGCCATTCTGTACCGTGAACTTTGCGAAGGGAAGCATGAGACTCTTCGGCACGAAAAGCATCTTGTCCTCAAAGATGGCAGGTCCGTGTGGGCAAATGTCGTTTTTACTCTCTTGCGTGACTGTGAAGGGCGCCCTAAACGCGTCATCGCCATACATGAGGACATCACCGACCGCAAGCGGGCCGAAGAGACTTTGCGGAAAAGTGAACAGCGCCTTCGCGATGTGATCGAAACGATTCCCATCATGGCATGGACCGCGCTCCCCGACGGGGCCAACGATTTCGCGAATCAGCGTTGGCAGGAATACACCGGGATATCATTGCAGGACACATCGGGCGCCGGCTGGAAGATGGCGCTGCATCCTGCAGACATTGCTACCCACGTTGAAAAGTGGCGCGAGTCGTTGGCTACCGGGAAGCGGTTCGAAAATGAAGCACGCCTGAAAAGATCTGCGGATGGGCAATGCCGCTGGTTCCTGCATCGAGGCGTCCCTCTTCGCGACGAGCGCGGAGAGATCGTCAAGTGGTACGGAACGGCCACCGACATTGAGGATAGCAAGCGCGCAGAGGAGGCTCTGCGAGACAGCGAGTCCCGCTTAGCGGAGGCACAGAGGCTCAGCCATTCGGGAAGCTGGGCATGGAACTTTGTCACCAATAGTGTTTACTGGTCGGAGGAAGCATTTCGAATTTACGGCTTCGACCCAGCGACCATCCCCACCAGGGAACTTTTCCAGCAGCGGGTTCATCCTGACGATCTGGCAGCCGTGGAGGCAGCAAGCGCTGATCTTCTCGCGGGCCGCGATGGGGAATCCAACTTTCGTCTGGTTCTTCCCGACAACTCAATCAAGCATGTTCACAGCGTTGCTCACGCAGTCACCGATGAAAATGGCAAGGTCGTTGAGTTTGTCGGAACCGTGGTGGATGTCACCGAACAACGGAATGCCCACGAAGCATTGAAGAAGGCTTTCGAAGAAATCAGAACTCTGCGCGATCAGCTTTACAAGGAAAACATTGCCCTCCGCGATGAGGTCGACAAGGCATCGATGTTTGAGGAGATTGTCGGTGATTCACCAGGACTACAATCCCTCCTCGCGCGTGTCAGCAAGATCGCGCCTTCGGATGCCACGGCTCTTATCACCGGTGAAACGGGCACCGGAAAAGAACTCATCGCGCGAGCCATCCACAAGCGGTCCCGGCGCTCTTCCCGGGCATTTGTCACGGTGAATTGTGCGGCTACTCCCTCGTCGTTAATCACCTCGGAGTTGTTCGGTCACGAGAAGGGAGCTTTCACCGGTGCGCTGCAGCGGCGCCTCGGCCGGTTTGAGCTTGCCGAAGGAGGCACAATCTTCCTGGATGAGGTCGGGGAACTCCCCATGGAGACTCAGATCGCATTGCTGCGCGTTTTGCAAGAGCGGGAGTTTGAACGAGTTGGGGGCAACCAAACCATTCGCACGGACGTGCGGGTGATTGCGGCGACCAATCGCGACTTGCAAGCGGCGATTGCCTCGGGTGCGTTTCGAAGCGACCTGTTTTATCGGCTGAATGTAATCCCTATGCAGATTCCACCCCTTCGCGAGCGAAAAGAGGACATTCCTCTCTTGGTGGAGTACTTCATCAATCGCTATTCAAGAAAGGCTGGAAAGAGAATACGGACCATAGAAAAGAAAACGTTGGAGCTATTGCAGTCGTATTCCTGGCCGGGAAATATCCGCGAACTCCAGAACGTGATCGAGCGTTCCGTCGTAGTCTGTGAGACCGAAACGTTTTCGGTGGACCAAGGCTGGTTCTCTCACTCGGTGCCATCCCTGCGGGAAGAAGAACGCGAAGTCAAGTCTCCTAGCCGACGATCAGCTGCTCAAGAGAGAGAAATAATCGAGGCGGCGCTGGCACAAGCCGGCGGCCGCGTCTCGGGACCCTCGGGCGCGGCAGCTCAACTGGGCATGCCCGCTTCCACCCTGGAATCCAAGATCCGGACCCTCAAGATCAATAAATATCGGTTCAAAAGCGCATAGAAGGCTCTCGAATCGGTTTCTCGCCGCGATTTTTTCGCGAAAAATTCGTGAATTCGCGAACTTCGCGAACTTCGCGACTCCGAATTTCCACAGGTTTCCTTACTTTTCAACTGGTTGCGAATGGCAATCCCGGTGCCCTTGTAGTTGGCGACCACCGAGAAGAGAGCCGATGCTAAGGATCCAGCGCTTATTAAATGAAGGAATCGTCTTCGCCTTGACGGGTCGAGTCGGGATCGAAGACATCGCCGAGTTGCAGCGACTTTTCAGTTTGGAAGAAACCGGTCGCCGCTTTGCTCTTGATTTAGAAGAAGTTACGCTCATCGATCGGGATGCGGTGAAGTTTTTGGCAAGCTGCGAGGCGGACAGCATCGCGCTCGAAAATTGCCCAGGCTACATACGCGTCTGGGTTGACCGCGAAAAAAAACGAGATCAACAACTGGCTAACTGACGTCAAACCAAACCGAGATCCGGGAGTCATCGCCATGAATTTGAATGGTTTTTGCCAAGACGGCCCACAACTAAGTGCTCAGTTCCAGCAGATTCCCAGTGGGTCTGAGGGTATCGCTCAGGATAGGTCCGCCGATGCGGATAACGACCTGGAAATTGCCTTCTCACGCATTCGTCAAGAGGTGCGTCTCGGATCACGGATGGTTTTCCGCATGGTCATCCGAGGTAAATCCCGAGCGCTCGATCCGATAATACGAGACGAAGCCTATCGCATTGGGCGGGAGGCTTTGGTCAACGCATTCCTCCACTCCGGGGCCGCCCGCGTCGAGGTCGATCTCGAGTACGCCCCAAGGCAATTCCGCATTTCTGTGCGTGACGATGGGAAAGGCATAACGCCCGAATTGCTGCGGTCGGAGTGTAGTCATCAGGGCCTTACCGAAATTCGGGATCTTGCGCAACGAATGGGCGCGAAACTCAAGTTGTTAAGTCGAGTTGAAGCGGGAACGGAAGTCGAATTGTCGATACCGGCTCACATTGCATTCGCGTCAGAGACAAACCATCGCCAATTGGAATGTGCGGCAGCCTGAAGCAGGAAAACACGAACCATTGGTTTGCAGGGAGATCGAAATGACAACGCCAGCCCAGATCCATATCCTGACCGTCGATGATCATCCTTTGCTCCTGGAGGGGTTAGCGGCCGTAATCCAGAGCCAGCCAGACATGCTCCTCGTTGGACAAGCTTCGAATTGCCGCGATGCAATCCAACAGTTCCGAAAACTTCGACCGGACGTCACCCTGATGGACCTGAGATTGCCAGACATGAGCGGAATCGACGCGATGATGGCCATCCAGGCCCAATACCCGGACGCTCGTATCATTATTATGACGACGTTTGAGGGCGATGGCCCGGTTCAACACGCCCTTCAGGCCGGCGCTCGTTCCTACATTCTTAAGAACATGCCGCCGAGAGAGATAGCAGACGTCATCCGACAAGTTCATGCGGGCAGCAAGTGTGTGCCCGCGGAAATTGCCGCCACCATGGCTGAACACCTCGGTGATGAGAAACTGACAGATCGTGAAGTTGATGTTTTGAGGCAGACCGCGGGCGGAAATCGCAATCGTGACATAGCAGACACACTCTTCATCGCGGAGGAGACTGTAAAAGCGCACATGAAACACATCATGGAGAAGCTTGGCGCAAGCGACCGCACGCATGCTGTCACCATCGCCGCCCGGCGTGGCATTATTCAACTGTAGGCTCGCTTCCGGGAAATACTTCCAGGTAATCGCTCAATTCCTTGGCCTTGGCAACTCGCAACGAGGCCGATTCTTGCGTCTACTGTTCAGAATGCGAGCGACGAGAAAATCACCCGCTAGCCCTTCCTCATCGTTAGAAGCATCCATGTGCCGCTAACCCGAACGAGGTACCCCTCCACAAAACTCCCGTGGTAGAAAAAAAATACTGCATCTCGTAATGTGTTTCCGCGAGCAATCTGTGAAAGTACTTCGTCAGTGAACCTGCGCATGCCATCGCGTGACACAACAACAGTAGAGAATTTTGTAGTGCGCTTTTGTTCGCAGGCTCTAGCCATTCCATTTCGAGGGAAAGAATATGTCACCTCAATTTCCGTTTGATAGCCCCATCCTTTTGCAGTTCAACAGCGGTCTGCGCGAACTGCAGAACAAGTTGCAGGAACTAATTGAAAAAGCGGAAAAGGAAATTCGAGAATTCGCCGATCTTGGACCTCAGGATGCGGTGGATATCTCGTGCTTCAACTCTTCCAAGGAGTCCATGTTTGCCGACAGTAGCCGGAACCGCAACCAGCTACGTCTGGTCCAGCGCGCACTGGAGCGCATTCGCGATGGTAGTTTTGGAATTTGCGCCAGCTGTGAGGGTGCGATCGGCCTCGAACGGCTACAGGCTGTCCCTTGGACCAGGCACTGTATTCAATGCCAGGAGCAATTCGAGCACGGCAGACGGCAAGACTGGATGACCGCGTGACTTATTGCTCCTACCCGAAGGTGGTACGGATTCGCAGGCCTTCTGGGGCACGAAAAAAGTACTGCATCTCGTGATGCGTTCCCAGCGGCGTCGTGTGAAAGTGGATCACACGCAATAGGTGACAAGAGTCGCGAGAGAAGAAGGAGTCTTTTATGGAGAGGCTGATTGACATTCTCGACTTCGTGTTTGGTTGCCACCACGGTCATCTGAGCCGCGTCTTCAGCATCGACGGGCGAACTTACCGGGTGTGTTGCGACTGTGGAGCGAAATTCAAATATTCGTTGGCCAGCATGTGCATCGAACGAAAGTTGCGAGTGTTAGATGCTCCACACGCGACGCTGACCTGATCCGGAAGCGACCTGCGGGGTGAGCGCAGAGATCCGTGAAACCTTCGGATCATTCCTCGGGACTGAGCGTATGCCGCCGATAGAACCCGCCTGGATATTCAACCCGACCCAAAAAGGTCTTCGCGATTCAGCATCGTACTTTCCACGATAGTAATTTCGACCTGTCGCGAAAGGCTTTGAATAATCGGATGCCCCGAGCCGTCGAGGCCTAGCGTGCTGGTCAAACTGCAGGTCTCGCAAAGCCACAAAAACAACGGAGTACCGCCAGCCTTCGTGCTTCCCGAGGTAGAGATATTTCGCGATATTCTCGGGAAACTAGCGGCCTCAAAAACAAACAGCTTACCGTGTCCGAGCCGCCGGAATGGAGCGGAGCACGAGGGATTAGCGCACTTACCAACCAACTAGCTCCTCCGAATGAGTAACTCTTTTTGAATCCGCTAAAACGGCGAAACCAACTGACGCCGGGAGAACTCTAGGTCGCGTCCGTTACCCTCAGGACGATTTTGCCTCGCTTGTGCGGCGCACCCGCGAGCATTTCATGCGCCATGCACGCTTCCTCGAGTGGTACTGTCGTGCCCACCTGAGAAATCAGTTCCCCGCCTTCAAACAACTTCGAGATCGTATCCAGACGGGCTTTGGTCACCTCTACAATGAAGAAGACGGAGCGAACGTCGCGATGTTGCGGTGTTTCAGAAAACGGCGACACAACCGACACGAGGATCCCGCCCTGCTTCAAAACGCTAAACGATCGCTCCCGCGTATCTCCTCCAACCGTGTCGATCACCACGTCGACAGGCGGCACAACATCCTCGAACTTTGTCGTCTTGTAGTTCACAATTTGCTCAGCGCCCAAACGTCGTACATACTCGAGATCGGAGGGCCCCGCAGTTGCGAAGATCTTCAAGCCTGCATTCTTCGCGAGTTGCACGGCATATGCGCCCACGTTGCCCGCCGCTCCATGGATAAGAATCGTTTGTCCGGTTTTCGCTTCAGCATGCTCGAACAACATCTGCCAGGCAGTGACCGCTACGACTGGCGCCGAAGCAGCCTCCAGAGAGCTCAGCGATTTCGGCTTTCGGGCCACCATCTCGGCTGACGCCAGCGCATACTCCGCGTAAGCACCGATAAATTGTTGGTTGGTAACCCCGTAAACTTCTTCACCCAACTCAAAATCCGTGACTCCCGCTCCGACGGCTTCGATTACTCCGCACACGTCGGACCCAAGAGTGAGTGGCAGCGGTGATTCGACGACGCTCTTGTGTTCTCGGATGAGCGCATCCCAAGGCCCAACCCCGGCGGCAGCAACCCGTACCTGCAACTCACCTGGGCCCGGTGTTGGACGCGGCAGCTCGTCGATCACGATCACATCTGGCGGACCGAATTGATGAATCCTCGCTGCTTTCATGGCTTTGTTCATTTCACCGCGACTCGTTGACACGCAGGAATTTCATCAGGGCGCCGGTCGCCAGTCCGAATGTCATCGGAAGAACCCGCTCACCAGTCCAATTGTGCGTATGTGCCAGCAAACTAACCAGGAGAAGCAAACCAAGCACAATCTCCGGGCGCCGAAAATCTTTTCGTAGGAAAGTAAAAGGGCCATGATCCCTACTCTCGCAGGTTGCTCCGCGTGGCGCGTCACGAGATGTAGTGTTTTTCTTCTACCCCGGATGACTGGTGGATGCGTAACTCCTTCGGGGTAGCTGGCCGACGCGCAGCGGCATGATCGAACCGTAAGAGGCGGGACTGCCGACGTGGCCTGCGCTCGCACCGGACCATAGCGCCGTCCTGTGGCGCTGCAGCCCGCTCTCGGTTGCATTTTTCTGCAGGCGGTTAGCAAAGCCAGATTGCCCGGCTTTCAGGCAGCCTCGTCGTCCTCCAGCCCCCAATACTTCAGCAGTTCGGTCGGCACATACTTCTGGTCCTTATTCTTCTGGACCCATTCTTTCAATGGCAGGGAATCTTTGTATTGGTCGGGTCGGATACCCAGGATGGCGACGACGTGATCGAAAGAACTGGCTTGGTCCATGGCACACCTCATGTTTGTTGTAGGTTTCTGGCATTCTAGCGGTCGGGTATTAAAGGAGCGTAAAACTTCAAAATCAGTAGTGCCGGAGAGTCGAAGATGGAGGCGGCAAGATCGAATCATCCCAATCGTCTTTTGCGTGAATTTTTATAGGAGTTCAGCAACCCGCACACACCGGGACTAACAAGTTTCCGTGCGCCGGGACGTGTACTCGAATTCGAGATGTTGGCAGAGATCCAGCATAGTAGCGATTAGAGCGATCCGCGAACCTTCGCGCAACTCCGGCGCCTCTTAGTCGTCGTCATAGCTGGGACGCTTATCTTGGCCCCTCCAGCCGATGACTGCAGTCACGCCTAAACAGTATCCGGATACGAACAAAAAAGCCCTCTCCCGCAGGGGAGAGGGCCGTTACAGTTGGAACGCGTTCTAGTCGTCGTCGTCGGCCTTCGCGGGCGCCGGTCTGTTGAAGTCGCTCGCGGGGCGAACTTTGCTCTCGCCGGGGTAGGGGCGAGTGAACGAGGTGGATTCGTACCAGTTCAGGTGGTTGACGGTGTCCGAGTCTTCGACGTCTGGCCTGTGGTAATTGCCAGCGAAGACCTCGGCCTTCTTCTTCATCCATCCAGCTCTCAGAGCCTTAACCGCAGGGCTCTCGGTCCGGATGGACTGAGCCTTGACCGCAGGGGCCGCCGCGGGCGTCGCAGAACACGAGGCCGGGAGGGTCTGGGTTGGACTCTGGCTAACACCATAGGTCAGCGGCACTCCCGCTGCCACGTGGGTCCACGGCAGGAAGTTGTCCGCCGGGGGGTTATCGAGGAAGACCGTGCTCATCGGCGAGGCCACGAGGTCGTTCTGGTTCATGGGCTCAATGCCGAGAATCTGCTCAATCGTGCGAGTCATGTTGACCTGCGTGTAGAAGGTGCTGTCTGCGTAGGTCGAACCACCCGTACTCTGGATGACGTAGGGGCTAATGATATAGCCAGGGCTACGGTGACCGTCGACGTGGTCGACGCCGGTCTGCGCGTCGTCTTCGGTGACGAAGATCGCCGAAGAGGACCAAATCGAGCTGTGGCTGATGGCGTCGACAAAGCGGCCAAGAGCCAGATCGTTGTCGGCCTGCATGGCTGCCGCGTTCGGCGGGCCGCCAGTGTGGTCGGAGCTGATCCACATCATCTCCAACTGGGGAACCGTACCTGCGGCGACGTCGCTCTGGAAGTTCTCATTCCAGATATCGAAGCGGAACTGGTCGGGGATGCCCAAGTCGAATTGTGGGTAGATCTGGTACGTGTTGTTAATCAGGTTCGGCAGCGGGGAGTGCGATGCCACCGTGTTGTAGTTGTAGAGCTGGGGCTCGTTGCCCGCCTCGTAACAGGTGATGTCGTTGTAGAAGTCGATCCACTGCGGCTCGGCGGTCGAGCCGGTCGGCTGCAGGAACGAGTTGTACTCGATGTATTCGCCGTAGTTCTTGAACGAGACTTTGTACTTTGCAGCCTGATCCCACAGGTGGCCGGCCTTCTGGTAGGCAATCGCGTCGCCGCCGTTGGAGGGGTAGTCGCGTAGCCAGTCTGGCGACTGGACGTCGTCGGAATAAGGAGCGATCGCCTGCGTGATCCAGTTGTGACCGTCGGCCGACTGGCGGCTCGGGTTGTAATAGTTGTCCAGCAGCGGGAAGCGCTGCACGATCGCGTGCGCGTTGGGTGTTACGACGGGGTAAGGTGTGTAGGTCGAGTTGATTCCGAAGGTTGCCAGGGAGGCGTCGCCGTTGCCGGCAGTCACGTCGCCCAGGATCTGATCGTAGGTGCGGTTTTCGCGGATGATCAGGAAGACGTGCTTGATCAGCGAAGGCGAGCCGATCTTAGCCGGGATCGCAACCGGCGTAGCAGTCTTGCTGCCACCGGAGGCAGATTCGATATTTGCCGTGAGATCCCAGTGGTTGTTGTATAGAACCTGCGTGGTCATCGCCGGCAGGTTCAAGCTCGCAATGGGAAT
Organism: Candidatus Sulfotelmatobacter sp.; assembly: GCA_035272245.1. GTDB lineage: Bacteria > Acidobacteriota > Terriglobia > Terriglobales > Acidobacteriaceae > Sulfotelmatobacter. The sequence continues at coordinate 29,006 of DATEQW010000071.1, forward strand.
GATGCTCGCGGTGCCGAGGTCCTGGTGCGTGTTAAAAAAGTACACGCCGAATTCTTTGGCGTACGAATTTTCGAACGAATTCGTAGGAGGCGGCGATACGCCGTAGCCGTCGGTGCCGAGGCCTTTGTCGTTGGCAACGAGCAGCTCACCGTCCGTCGAATCGAACACGACCGAGCTCGGCGCGTAGCCGACCGGAATCAGGCCTTGAACAACGGAGGTGTTCAGGTCGATTACGGCAACTGCATTGGCATTGTAGAGCGCCACGTATGCATTGTTTGAGTTGTCGACGGCGATCGAGTTTGGCCCCACGAGAGTGACGAGGTTTTTGGGCACTGTGACCCCCAGCCCAGCAAGGAAGGGATCAAGCTTAATCGTCGACGAGACCGCATTGGTGGTCGTGTTGATCACCGAGATGGTGTCGTCATAGGCATTAGTGACCAACAGGTAAGTGGTCCCCCCCTTGGTCCAGAAGGTCATACCCGTCGGGTGCAGGCCGACCGTGATGGTCTTGGTGACCTTGAACGTGGACAGGTTCACGACGGAAATCGTGCCGTCGCTCGTCGCGCCCGTCGGATAGACGGCGACGACCGGCGTGCCATTCGAATATCCCTGGAAGTTGCTCGCGGTAGGAACCTTTCCAGCCTCGTTGGCAACGTAGGCGGTGGCGCCGCTCGGCGAGATCACGATGTTGTTCGGAACCTGACCGACGCGGAGCTCCGGACCCTCTACCGGGGTTCCCGTCAGGTTGATGCTGGCGATCGTGTCATTGTTGTCCAGCACCACGTAAGCAGTATTGCCATTCGGCGTGACCGCGATGCCCATCGGATAGGAAGTGGGTGCACCGTCTGATACAAGCGAGACGGTCTGGCCGCAGGGGATTTCAATGCTGCCCGTGGTCCCCGGAGGGCTGCCAGAGGGGGGCGTCGACGCAGCGTTGTACGGATAACACGTTACGTTGGTCAGATTGCCGCCGCCGTCGGCGTCGAGCGGAACGCTGATCTCAGCGTAATTGGAGAGCAAGCCGGTCGTTGGATTGACACTGGCCATAGCAACGTAAGCCGGCCCGTAGCCGCCGTCTTCGCTAAAGAGTAGGTACGCGCCATTCGGTGTATAGGTGATGCCCATGGAGCTGCCGCTGTGGTTGCCAAGAGTCGGTATGTAGTTCTGCATGACCTGGCCTTGCGTGTAGGTTCCGCCATCGCAGCCGGCGGTGGCGACGCAGAAGATCGAGACGGACTGTGGGGCGCCCATTTGAAGTACAGCGGCGGTTCCGTTGCCCGTGGGATTAAGTGCGATGGCCTTGGCCCGGGTCGTTGTGCCGAGGTAGACCTGGGTGCCGGCCGGGGTGATGATTGTGCCATCGCTGACCACCCATGGATTGCTCAAGGGCGCCGTGAATTCCGGGCCCGTGGTTGCGCTTGTGTTCTCGCCAGGTGTGTAGGTCGGAAACTCTGTGGATTGCGCTAGCGCCGAAACGCTCAGCGCCGCTACCAACAGTCCGACGACTAGAGGCAGACGCCTCATCGAAGACTTATTGCTAGACTTTGGGGACATTATGCTCCTCCTCCTGGATCTAGCCAGGGGATCCCATGGTCGCAGCGCAGGGCTGACGCCCGCATGACGCGAACATTACATTCTTGTCATCTTGCGAAGGCGGAAGACGCCGGCATCTGCAGCGTGACCCGAGTACCGTGTCCCGGTTGGCTTGAAATCTCCACATTACCGCCGTGAAGCACCGCAATGCTCTGGACGATCGCCAACCCCAAGCCGGTACCTCCCGAGCCTTGGGATCGCGAAGAGTCGACACGGAAGAAGCGATCGAAAACTCTCGGCAGAGCTTCCGCTGGAATGCCCACGCCCGTGTCGGAGACTTCAATGCGAATGGTGGAAGAATCCGGTGTCGAGAAATTCTTGTTCGAGAAATCCTTGTTCGAGAAATCAATGTCCGTCCCCAACACGACCGTTCCGCCCGGCGGCGTGTGTGCTAAAGCATTCGAGACCAGGTTGCCCACCGCCCTCTGCAAGAGCGTACGATCGAGTTCGGCAATCACCGGATGGTTCCCGACAATAGTCGTGAGAGAAACTCCGCCGTCGGCAGCCGAAGCTTCGTAATATTCCCGCACTCCGCTAAGCAGTTCGCCCACATCCACCCGCTCCCGGCGCAAATGGGTCAACGGGCTTTCCGCGCGTGCCAGAAATAGCAGGTCGCCGATCAGATCCGAGAGTCGCACGGCTTCCTCGAGACAGGACTCCACCACATCGCGATATTCGTCGGCACTCCGCGCACGGGCCAGAGCTACCTCTGCTTCGCCGCGAATGTTATTCACCGGCGTGCGCAGGTCATGCGCAATGTCCGCCGAGAATCTCGAAATGCGCTCGAAGGACTCTTCCAGGCGATCCAGCATTTGGTTGAAGGTACGGGCCAGGGACGCCAGCTCGAACGGATATCCTTCCGGCAGAATTCGTTCCCGCAGGTTCGTCGAACTGATGTGGCGCGCGGTCGTCGCCATTTCTTCCACCGGACGAATCCCGTGCCGTGCAATCTGGTATCCCACCAATGGAAAAATGGCGAAAGTCGCCAGCAAAATGGACCAGAACCAAAACCGGTAGCGAGCCAGCAATCGCTCTTTTTGCGAGACATCGACTGCAATCTGAATGGTATCGGTTTGCGCTGCCTGGAAACCGACCGGAACCGACGCACTGGTCACGCGAAAAGGCTGGCCGTCTCTGCCCTTCATCGGAACAGTGCGATCAGGCCGGCTTTGACTGGCTAATCGCGCCAGGTCTAATTGTTCTGCCATGCCTGGAGTCATCAGCAGTGGTTTGCTTCGTTCATCCAACAGGCGAATATAGAATTGTTCGTATCGTCGCGCGGCCGATTCCAGCTCAACTTCCTCCCGCAGCGCATCCCAGTCGTCGGGCCTCTCCCGCAACATGGTGCGTAGTACGTGCACCTTGTCCGCGAGAAACAGATCTGTGCTTTTCTCCAGTTCGCTCACCAGCACAAAGTAAAGACTGGCTGTGGCAAGGAACACCAGAAATAAGCCTGCAAGCGCGTAGCCCGCCGTTAACCGGAAGGCCAAAGTTCCCCGCAAACGTGAGACCGGCGCGAGGCTATTGACTGGATTCCAGGACATAACCGGCGCCCCGAACGGTATGGATCAATTTGAACGGGAAAGGATCGTCCACTTTGCTGCGCAGCCTTCGCACATTGACGTCGACCACGTTAGTGTCGCTGTCGAAGTTCATGTCCCAGACCGCTTCAGCGATCAGAGTCCGCGATAACACTTCACCCGAGCGTCGCGCCAGCAGGGATAGAAGAAGGAACTCTTTGGAAGTCAGCTCCAATCGCTGACCGGCGCGCGTGGCACGCTGGCGCAACAAGTCAATCTCAAGGTCGCCCAAGCGAAGCGTCTCCGGCGCGCGTGAAGGCCCACGGCGCAGCAGCGAACGTACGCGCGCTAGCAATTCGGAAAAAGCAAACGGCTTCACCAGATAATCGTCTGCACCCAGTTCGAAGCCTCGTACCCGCTCGTGGACGGCGTCGCGAGCAGTCAGGAAAAGCACCAGCCCGCGCTGGCCGTCGTGGCGCAAACGCGTGAGAACCTGCCAGCCATCCAGCCCCGGGAGCATCACGTCGAGAATCAGCAGGTCAAAATGTAATTCTTGTGCGAGATGCAACCCATCGAATCCATCCCCTGCAACATCCACGACGAACCCTGCCTCTCCCAGTCCCTTCTGCAGGAACTTGGCAGTTTTGGCTTCGTCTTCGATGACCAGAATTCTCACGATCAGCCACCCCTAAAACGTAAATCTCATGGAGAACTGCAATACCCTGGGAAGACCGTTAGGACTGATCTCCTGTAAAGCACCAAAATTGCCCGGACCTGAATTCGGCACCAGATAGCAGGTCTGGTTCACTGATGTGCCATCCCCGCAATTGCTGCCGAACGGGTTGTATTGCAGTTGGTTGATGCCGTCGCCGTTCTGCACGTAGTAGTTGGGATGATTAAACAGATTGAATGCCTGCGCGCGAAATTCCAGTTCCTTGCCTTCGCGGATTTCGAAGCTGCGCGCCAGGCCAAAGTCGATTCTCTCCAGCCATGGACCATAAAAGGAATTCAGGCCGATTCCCGGCGTTGGGCCAGCGCCGTTGATTCCGCCCGCTGTGTTGGCCGTGTCCTGATTGAAGGCGGTGTCATTCAGGTTGTCGTTCCCGAAAGGTTCGCAACCCAGGTTCGTCAGGTTTCCGGAGTTGCTTGCGGTCGTGCACGCTGGACTTAGCAAACCCGCATAAGGACGTCCGGAGGAGAACTCCAGTACGGTGCTCAACGTCCAACCTGACAAAACTACGCGTCCTTTGTCGGAAGTGGTCAGCCTTTCCAGTTCAGGGCGGTATACCGCAGCCAGGCTAATTCGATTTCGCTGGTCAAGCAGTGAAGGTGCGTGAGTATTGCTGAAGTCGAACTGATTGCTGAAGTCCATGCCGTCGAGCATGATGCTCTTCGCGAAGGTGTAAGAAGCCTGCAAAGAAAGTCCACGCGACATGCGCCGCTGCAACTGGACGAAGAACGAGTTGTAATAATTCTGCGCCGGGCTGATCAGTTCGTTAATTTCGCCCAGGCTTCCGCTGATGCGGCCTTCCGTCAGCAGGCCACTGTCCATGTTCGGCAGTACGTAGGTGGGGCCGTTGCAGGGCAGTGCGGCAGTGTTGGCAGGACACACGATGTACGCGGTCGTTCCTTGCAGCGGATTCAAGTTTAGGTCATAAGCGCTGCCGGAGAGGATGTGCACGCCGTGATTCCACATGGTGCCGACCGTCAAAGTTGTGTTCTCCGCAATCTCCCGCTCAATCTGCAAACTCGCCTGCAGAATGTATGGCACCCTGAATTGCGGAGAAACCAGGGAAATGTCTGGGGACGCGCCAAACAGGGGAGAGTTGACGGGCAGGATATTGGGAAACGTCGGCAGTTGCTGGTTCGGGGGACCTGCTGTGTAACTTGCACTTACCGACGACTGCTGCGAAGCCAAGCCATTCGAGACAACCGCATTTCGATAGTTCAGGCCGTTCATGTTCGTATAGAACTGCCCGAATCCTCCACGTACTACGGTCTTCGATGCTGGTTGCCAGGCAAATCCGAAGCGCGGAGCGAAGCGGCGAAACTGGTTCGGATACTGTCCGGTAAGAGGAAACGCCGGATTTTCTGCCGGCTGCGGATAGACCTGAAAGTCCTCGCGCAGGCCCATTTCCAGCGTCAACTGCCGAAACGCACGGAATGTATCCTGCACGTAGAGCCCATAGTAAGGCACCGAAAAAGCAAACCTCGGATCGCCGGCTGCCTGGCTGAAATTGATGTATTGGCCGAGGGCGAAGGCTTGCAGACTCGGAAATTCGTAGAGTCCGAGTGGCGACCCGAAATCGACAGCCTCGTTCGGGTCAGCGCCGCCGTCATTGGTGTCCGCATCCGAGGAGCGGCTCCAATCAAAACCAAATTGCAACGTGTGTTTGCCGATTACGTAATCGATGCGCTCCGAAAGCGAGTACTGTCTTTCAAAAACTCTCCCGATAGAAAACGCGGCATTCCCCAGAGTAAAAGCTGGACTATCCAGAATTACCGTGGGCATGTTTGGAGCTAAACCGGTGGGTGTCGAGATTTCGTTGTCTTGCGACGTGCCTGCATGGAACTCACTTAACAATCTCGAAGAGAACGCGTGCGTCCAGCCTAAGCTGGTTTCAAACGTATGCACGGAGGAATTAGCCAGGGTTTGCAGGCCATAGTTCCCAACGGTAGGATCGGTGATCACGCCTCCGGGCGAATCGAAATGATTGAAGTTCAAGCTGAGGAACAAACCGTCCCGCGCACTCGCCTGGTAATCAAGCCGGGGCGTAAGCACCAAATCGTTGCGCTTTCTTGCTCGGCTGCCCAGATTGGAATTCAATGCATTGATCACATTGGACACTTGCTGCAGGTACACCGGATTGTTAGCATCCGGTGCAACGTCGGCGCCAGGCACAGGCAAAGGTCCGTTTGGTGCCGGGAGTGGAGTCTTATCCGGGATTCCAAAGTTAGAGGATAAGAAACCCGGTTGTGTGCTCACCAGCGCCTGGTTGATCACGGAAATCGGATCATTCCGCAGTTGTTGCTCATAATCCACGAAGAACCACAGACGGTTACGGAGGATCGGCCCACCCACCCCGGCGCCGAACTGCTGCAGATTGTCCTGTGGTTTCGGAAAACCTGCCGCTTCGTCGAGAGCATCATTCGCTCCGGTAGCGGAATTGCGGTTGTAATAGAAGGCACTGCCGTGGAACGTGTTGCTCCCCGAACGAGTCACGGCATTCACGAATCCGGCTCCGCCACCATACACGGCGGAGTAAGGGCTCACCGAAACTTGAAACTCCTGGATCGCGTCCTCGCCATATAGATACGGGATGCGGTAACGGCCGATAATGTCGGCGAAGTAGTTGTTGGTAGCATTGGTTCCGTCGACGGTGAATGCATTGGAGCCATTTCCGTTGGCGTACCCCGAGTCTTCCCCGCCCTGCTGGCCCGCGATGCTTATCAGGCCGGTATCGCCGTCATAGCTGGTGTTGGGCGTTAGCGCGGTGAAATCGGTGTAGCGGCGTCCATTAAGCGGTAGCTCATCAATGAAGGAGCGGTCAAGCACGGTGCTGGCCGAAGATTCCGCGGGCCGCAAGAGTGCCATTGTGCCCGTAACCTTTACTGTGTCGCCGCTGGTTCCCACTTCCAGCCTGACATCCTGCGATGTAGTGTTTCCCACCAACACTCGCACCAGAGCCGCTACATCGTGAAAACCCTTTCCAGTCGTCGTAACCGAATACGTTCCCGGCATCAGAGCCACGAATTGATAAAGTCCCGCATGATTTGTAACAGCGGAGTGCTGCAGTCCGGTCGCAAGATTTCTCACCGCGACTGACGCTCCCGGAACGATTGCTCCGCTTTGGTCAGTGACGCGACCACCGATCGCGCCGGTTAACACAACGTTCTGAGCTGACGACTGCCGCATGCCCGCTAAAACAAACAATGCGGTGATGACCAAGTGGGTCGTCAGCAGACTTAGCTTTGCGGCCGATGGAAAGAAGTTGTTTGTCGTCGAGGTGATTGTCATAAACCGATCTGCGGGGGGACAAAACCCAATGTACATGGGCAGCCTGCCCACTTTCATTGAGTTTCCACCGGCGGCAAAGGCATCCTTTTCTCGTTCAGACCTGGGCTTGTCCGCTCACCATCACAGAGACAAGCAGGTGGTCAGTGAGCAGCAGACTAAATGAACTTGTGAACCTGTAATCCGGATCTCATTACCAGATTCCTTTTCGAGAGCTCCATTGCTGGTTGGGGTTCAAAGTTATGGCGGCACAGAGTCGCCGGCAGGATTGCAGCGCTGAATTCGCGTAGGGGCGAACGTGCAAGGTCGCTCCAAGCGGGTAACAGGAACAAGCAAACATACGTGCGCATAGTTACGGAAAGTTGAAGCAAGTGTGAATTTCGCATGAAAATTACGACTGCCTCGGAACGTTGCATCTGACCCCTGTGGGATGTAACCCTGGGCTCGCAAGTTTGACTTGGCTGCGGAGCCACGTCCGAAATTTCTCGGACTTTTCGCCACGCATCGTCGGGTCAGCCAAACAGCAGTGGCGATATCCGATTCTTCCTCTCACTCTCCCTCTCTCTTCTCAGCCCCTACGGGCCTCGGTGATGTTCGACTGCGACCCTATCAAGTGGACTAGTTTGTTCAAAGTAGCCCACTTGCTACCCGTCTCTCTTGTTGACATTCCCGGCCTGAGAATGCAGTATGAATGGGCTGTGGGCCGTCGAGTTCGGTGAGGTTGGTTCTACAAAGGGCGCGTCATACCCCCTATCCGTGCCACGCCAGGGCGGCAAACCGGTTGTAGGAAGTAGAGAATCGCCGTCTTGGTCGCTCTGGCCGCGCCAATTGGATCGCTTCACCCTCCCCCTAATCCAAGCGGCTACGCTAAAAGAATTAGTTCTTAATATTAGGCAGTCCCAGTGGCCTTGCGATTCGTTCCGCGTAGGCTTTCACCGCCGTGGTTATCGAACCCCAGATTACGAATTCCCGAAGGAGAACAAGATGAAATCGCTCCAAGGCAGGTTCGGCACAATGATTGTTGTTGTTCTTGTCTTTCTGGGGTTGGGCCTTGCCCAAAACTCGCTGGCACAGACGGTGTCGGTCTCACCGGGCGACCTTTCTTTCGGGATCCCAACCGGAACGCCACCCCCACTGGCCATTACAGATCTGGTCACTGTAAACGTCACCGGGACCGGACAAGCCACGCTGAGTAATTTCGCGATTACTGGCGGCCCGTATGCGAGTGATTTCACATTCAACGGTAACACCTGCTTAACTCCGCAAACCGCCCCCACTACCTGCCAGATTGGAGTACAGTTCACCTCCACGCAACCAGCGGGAACCTTGGAAACAGCAACCCTTAGCTTTAATTCCTCCACGCAAACCAGCTTGATTACTGTTCCGCTGAATGGTGCATACGGCGCTATCAAGCTTTTTGGTCCTATCGACGTCGATCGCTCCCTCATTTCCTACGTAACGTGGACCCAGAACCCACCCTCAGCGGGCTACACCGTGCAAAGCGCGAACATTAATCTGTCGTGTCCGGCTGGCGTTACTGCGTCTCTATCTTCAACACCCGACGGGTCAGGAAACGTTTTCCAGGACAACACCATTCAGTTTGCCGATACCCTTGGAGCATCCACAACGACCACCACAGATGTTTGCACAGGTGGGGACAACGACTTCGACGGATTCACAGGTTATCCTGCCGGGGCATCGAACTGTTTCAAGTTTCCTTATGAGAATGCAGCGAGCAACTACGTCGGACAGAATCCGGACCTCGCTACCTACCCACAAACCGGCGGTCCGCTAGGCAGCTTTATTGCGACATACGGCGTAAGCCCGGTCAACGTTTCCAGCCTGCTCACGCCTGGAACTCCGAGCACGAACCAACTTCAGTCCGTAACTGTGCAGCTGCAGGATGCGGGTGGCTATCTGGGCGCGGCCACACTTCACCTGGTTACCAGTTGCAGCCCGGCGGGAATAACACCTGGAGGCACGATCACCGGGAATCCCATCACGCCGAACGATCCTTCATCCTTGACGCAGACCTATGCCTTTGCCAACTCTCCGGGCCAGAACATCTCGTTGATCGATAGCACCACGCAGAACCCTCCTCCTACGGGAACAGTGCCGGCCGTTACTGATATCGGCGTGCCCCAGTCTCTCTTCTCTCAGCTCGTCGCTGGCACGTCGGCCGCCCCTGCCGTTTGTTTGCGCATGTCCGGTGAACTGGATTCTCTTGGCAATCCAATGTGCAAAGGCTTCCTGATCCAGTGCACCGCCTCGGGATCCACGAGCGGAAGCAATTGCGATCCTGCGATCGCGGGCATGTCGAGAAGTCTTTTTGACGCCGTCCAGTTTGCCTCGCCGGACGCCCCGACTAACGGGCTTAACTTCCTGTACGGTCCGGTGGGAACTCCTCCTGCGGATGCTTGCAGCAACGCGTTGAGTGCAGTGTCGGGTGCTGCTTGCGCATCGAACACTGGGCCGGGCATGTTGATGGGAAGTGACAACTGGCTGTGTGCGCCCGGACAGAGCGCGCCCTGTACTCCGCTCGAGCCCAATACTTCGACGACTGGAACAGTTTACTCGGCCAGCAATTGCCAACTGACAGGCAGTGTAGCGGGCGACTTGTGCCCGCTCGACACCCTGACTCAGTTCATGGGAGCGGCAGATCCGTCGCATGGTGGCACGACCGCCGGCAAGAACTCATTGCTCATCCCAGTCGTGAATATGCCACTACCCTCCACGGCAATAACGAACGCGACGTATCAAGCGAACGGCTGGGTACCTGCGCCCAGTTCTACCGCCCAACTTACCTTCACCGCGAACCCGGCAAGCTATAGTCCGTCGACAGCAAATCCACCGTCCAACACCTTCGTCGCGGCGTCGGCGTACAGTGTGACGTACGGCATCACTCCAGCGAATATGCCGTTGCCCGATACTACCTATCCGGTTTCGGGAGATATAACCCTGTTTAATTCGACCGCGAATCCAAATTTTGGCGACCCGCTATGCTCGACGTCGACCACAAGTTCCTTTTCTCCGCCGACCGTCAGCATAACTCCTCCACAAGACGGTATTTACAACCTGCACTACTTCACGACGGATTGCGCTCTGACCGAAGAACTAATCTTCAATCCGCAGGGTTCGCAACTTACGGATCCAACTGCGAACTGGGCGTCGTTCCGCTTTGTGACCTTCGGCGTTGACACTGTAGCTCCCACTTTTTCCTGCAACTCACCGAACACTGGCGTCTGGTACAACACGAACCAAACGGCAACATGCACGGTAACGGATCAAGACTATGTTGCCAACGTATCGGGATCCGGATTCTTACCGCTGACCACCGGCATCCAGGGTAGCCAGACTGAAACCGTCAACGTTTCCACCAATGTGGCAGCTGGCACCATCAATTCGGCAGCCCCTACCAATTCTCCGCAGGCGTGCGATTTGGCTGGCAACTGCGTTACCGTTTCTGCAGGTCCGTTCAAAATCGACTTGCAGCCTCCAACTATCACTGGACCCACCGTGAGCTCCGCTGGACCTTATTATGTGAACGGACCGCCCGTCACCGTGACGTTTAGCTGCTCCGATGGAGCGGGGTCCGGCATCGCCAGTTGCACTGCCACTGATGCGCTCTCGGGAGGCGGTACCACCAGTATCTCTAGCGGCGGAACAATCAGCGCCTCGGTCGCAGGAACTTACACAATTACCGTGACCGCCGTCGACAACGCCGGAAATCAAACCAGCTCTTACGTGATCTATAAAGTTGTTCCTGCGAGCACTACCACACTGACTTCTTCCCTCAATCCTTCGCCGTACGGCAAGTGGGTAACCTTCACTGCAACCGTCACTTCATCCTCAGGAACACCCACAGGTACGGTTGAATTCCTCAACGGAACAACGGTGCTGAAGACCGTGCCCCTGAAATCGGGTTCTGCCCAATACCTCACGTCTCAACTGCCTCAAGGCTCGAATTCGATGACTGCAGTCTACGGCGGCGATTCCAATAACAGCTCCAGCACCTCACCCGTCTTGATCCAAGTTGTGCAGGCACCTACCACGATTACGCTCGGTTCTTCGCTAAATCCTTCCGTTTACTACCAGACTGTGACATTCACCGCGATCGTCACTTCCACCATCGGTGCTCCACCGGATGGTGAACTTGTCACCTTCAAGCAAGGCACCACCGTGTTGGCAACAGGAGCACTGAGCAGCGGCACGGCCACGTTTTCTACTCTCGCGCTTCCTGCCGGCGACGATAAGATCACGGCGGTTTACGGCGGGGATGAGTACTTCCTCCGCAGCCAGTCAGAGGCCTTGGGTCAGGTCGTCGCGGCTGCTTCCACCACAACCGTGCTGGTTTCCTCACAGGATCCATCCAGCTACGGGCAGTCTGTGACTTTTACCGCGACTGTGACACCACAGTTCGGCGGCACAGTACCCGGGAACGTTACTTTTATGGATGGAACGAAACAGTTGAAAGTCGTTCCGCTGAGCGGTGGGGTCGCAAGCTACACAACCTCGAAGCTTGTCTCCGGCACACACAACATTAGCGCAACCTACTACAGCTACAACGGTAATAGGGACTTCGCAGGTAGCTCGGCATCGCTCACGCAGACCGTGCATTAAAGAAATCTGTCTGAGTAGGGATGGTGGAGATAGTCACCGCCTCGAATATTGTCGACGAATCGCGGTGAAGAGGACCGGCCTTACTTGGTCGCGCCGGCAATGGGGCCAGATTCGGTGTACATGGCATGGAGGTCGGAGCGATCCAGTAGATGCTCCGCGCCTGGATCCTTCCGGAGTTCTTCGAAAATGTCGCGACCCAACTGATACTGGTGGGGCGCGTCGTCAGCATTTCCGCCAAGTCGGAGGGTGTCTCCGAGGAAATAATGAATTCGCGCAGTTTCCAGGCGCAGGCCCAGTTTCTCACTGCTACCAAGAGCATTCTCCAGTTCCTGACGAGCGTGCAGATAGTCCTTGCTCTTGATCATCGCTTCCCCCAGGTCAACGCGACTGCGGAGCCAATAATATTTCAGGTGAAGAGTGTCAGCTTGCTGGATAGCGGCGCGTAATTCGCTGATGGCGGACTGCGAACGCCCATCGGCAATCGCAACCCGGGCCAGATTCATCTTGGCGATCAAGATGTTTTGACGATCCTTCGTTTTCGCGGCGGCCAAGGCAGCCTGTTCGTAAGCGCCGCGTGCCGACTTCAAATCTCCCCGGTAGTAGGCCGTGTCTCCCCGGGTGTTCAGAAGTTGACTGCGAACGCTTTCGGTCTTGAGCTCGCCAGCGAGTTTGTTGGCTTCGTCCAAAGGTTTGCCGGATTCGTCCCCATGGCCGGCCAGGGCCAAAGTTTCTGCAAGGTTATTCAAAGAGTCGGCCAGCTCAAAGCTCTGGTTGTTGGTGGAGCGAAAGCCGTTAACCGAATCCTGCATGGCGCTGACAGCAGCTCCCAGGCGTCCCTGGTACATTAAAACTTTGCCGATGGAACCGGACACGTTCGCTGCATCCCTGGCGTCATTTGCCTTGCGCGCGACATCCAGCGCATTCATCATGTTCGCCAGCCCTTGATCGTAATCGCCCATGGCTGTGTACACTTCGCCAAGAGCGGCAAGGGTTTCCGCAAGGTAGATCGGTTCGTTCAGCTTTTGCCGCAGTTGAAGGGATTGCTGGTAATAGATCAGCGCGTTGTCGGTATCGTATTTCGAGAAATATACGTCACCGATATTGCTGAGGCACAAGGCCTGGTAGTTAACATCGTTCGCGTCGCGCTGGATTTGCAACGCCTCCTTATAGTCCTGAAGCGCTTTGTCATAGTCGCCGCGCGTCTGGTAAAGAACGCCACGATTGATCAGGATATCGCCGTAATCCTTAGTCACCCCAGTCTCGTGCAGAATTTGCAGCGCCTGGTTGTAACTGGCCGTCGCCGCGTCGGGCTTACCGAGCGTGATCTGATCCTGTGCCAACTCAGAAAGGCTATTCGCCAGCAAGCGCTTCATGCCCAGCTTGCGGCTAATCTCCATCGAGTCCTGGATGTTACGGATCGCTTCGTCCGGCTTGTCCATCTCACGATAAGAAATGCCCAGCGATTGCAAGATCAGCGCCTTCTGCTCCGGGTTATCCACCTGCACCGCCAAGCTTAAACCCTTGCTAAGTGGCTCCAAGGCCGCCTGCGGATTTCCTGATAGGAATTCCACGCTGCCAATCTGCCACAACGCTTTGATGTTCTTGGGATCCGCTTTCAGAATGCTTGCGAACTGGGCACGCGCTTTGTCGAAATCGCCATTGTCCGCATAGAGGCTTCCCAGGGTATACTCCACGTCCGTGTTATCAGGGAAAGTCTTGGCCAGATTTTCGTAAGCTTCGATGGCCTTCTTGTTATCTTTCATGACGTGCGCGTGGTTGGCTTCGATAAGGTATTTTTCCGCCAAAGGAAGTTGCTGGCTGAGTTCGAGAGCCTTCCTTGAATACTGTTCCGCCTGAGTGTCGTATCCAAGAGCCGACTCGGCTTCGGCGAGCCGGGAATACGCCATGGCAAACTGGGGATCTTCCTGGATCGCGGTTTGCAGTACGTGCACGGCATCCAGGTTCTTGCCTTCGCGCAAAAGCTGCACGCCTTGACTGAAGTCGCGGAGCGCCGGCGCAGACTTTGACGATGGCTGGAAAGAACTGGCCTTCAACTCCTTCAAGACATCCGAAGAGACGGAAAGATTCTGGCGGATAAGATCGGCCAGGCGATCGACGGAGACGGGGATTTCCTTCTCATTAGCCGCTTCGATTTTCACCGGCACACGCTGGTTGCGCTTTAAGTCCTGCAGTGTGGCGTCGATGCGAATCTGGTCTCCGAACCTGGCATATTGTCCCCAAACCACGATATCCGCGTTACTGAATTCAGCGAGGCGGCCAATCATGGTTGGATCAATAGGGGTTGCGGGATTAACGTGCAAATCCGAAAGGACTTGATGAAGCCGTTCAGGCGAGATCGTGCGCAGATGGGCGGACTGTCCTACATCGGTGCTCAGCATGTCTGCCAAACTCGGCCCCAGCCAGTCGAGACTGGTGTCTCCGGAAGCATTTCTAAAAGGCAAGATTGCCAGCGACACAGCGTGAGCTGCACCATTACCAGCCGCCGAAGGCGCAGAGAGCATGCCGCGAAACACGTAGCCCAGAATCGCCAGCACGATCACGGTACTGATGCCCGCGACCAGCGGCCAGTGAATCGTCCGTCCCCAGGGCTCGACGGCCGGCTGAAAACCCAGGGTTGCCGCAGCGCGATTGCCCTGCCATGCCTCAAGGTCCGCCAGGAGTTCGCCCGCGCTCTGATAGCGTAAGTTGGGGTCGCGCTCCAGGCACCTGCTGACAATATTGCTAAGCGTGCGTGGAATCGTCCCATCGTGATCGGAAACCGGGATGGCCCGCTCCTGGTTGCGCTTGATCAAGCTGGCCACAGCGCTCTCGGCCCGGAACGGCGTCACGCCCGTCAGCAATTCATAAAGAATCAGGCCCACGGTAAAAAGATCGGAGCGCTGGTCCAGATCTTTCGCCAGAGCCTGCTCCGGAGACATATATTCCATGGTCCCAACCAGAGCTCCGGTTTGAGTCATGCCGTCGCCTTGCACCGTGCGTGCCAAGCCAAAGTCCATCACCAGGATCCGGCCGGTCTGATCGCGCATGATGTTTTGCGGCTTCAGGTCGCGGTGGATCACGCCCACGCTGTGAGCGGCTTCGAGCGCGCGGCAAACTTGTTGAATGATCTCGACCGCCTCTTCTGGTGGAAATTTCTTTTTCTCCAGGATCAGACCGCGCAGGTCCTGGCCTTCGACGAACTCCATGGTTATGAACTTCACACCATCGGCGTCACCAAAATCGTAGATGCGGATCACATTTTTGTGAGTGACCTGATGCGCCAGCAAGAGTTCTTGCTTGAATCTCGCCAGAATCGAAGGATTGGCGGCCAATTGCGGCCGAATGAGCTTTAGCGCCACGGGGCGGTCTAGTTCGCGGTCCATGGCTTTATAGACCGCGCCCATTCCGCCTTCACCCAGCAGCTGCAAGATCTCGTAGCGTCCTCCCAGCACGTCGCCCGTTTGCAATACTGTCGCGCCAGCCTGAAAACGAGCGGGGCCGCCGGATGGAGAACGCGGAGCGGGAGTTACGTCGACCTGTGTCGCGTCGGCATCCACGGGACCGCCGGGGGGAGCAGAAGACGGTTGGGGAAAATCAACTAAAGTAGCATCGGGATCAATCGCAGAATTCGAGGCAGAACTTTCTCCTTTGGTCGGAACGCTCACACCGAGCGGGTTCGTCGAATTCGCTTGATCTTGCGGATCAAAGCGCGGATTCCTGTTCTCCATGATTCGCCCGGGTGGGGCCAGACAAAAAGCCCCGGAGAGAGCCGCACATAACGATAATCCGGAAAGTATATACCGCCGGAGGTCCCCGCGCACGAAGAGCTTGGAGCCTAGCTGGCGGGCGAGTAGTGGGCGGTCCCTCGTGCGGCGGAGATCAATCCTGATGGCTTGTTTGACCCTCGGGTCTAGCTGACTTGTCGTCGCGGCATACCCGAGGCGAAAATGCGGTTGCCCAAATCGCCAGGAGGTCGCGCTGTTTGGCCGGATTTTCTCATGTTATGAGCGCGCGCCCAGTCGTCCGCTGGCAGGCCGAACGAAATTTCACAGAGAATTAACACTGCCCACAATTTGGCCCGCTAATACTAACTTCCTAGAGGTTCCCATGAACACGAAGAAATTCATAGTGGCTGGAGTTGCGCTGGTGAGCACGCTAGCGTTGTCGACAAACGGAGCGGTAGCTCAAACCAACACGGTGGGTTCAGGCAAGATCAAGCACGTGCTGCTGCTGAGCATTGACGGCATGCATGAGGCGGACTTCTACAACTGTGCGCACGGTCTCTCCGGCGTGAACGGTGGCAATCCATACTGCCCGAACATGGCAGCCTTGAGCCAGACGGCGATCAATTATGTGAACACAACCTCATCCAAACCTTCAGACTCTTTTCCCGGGATGGCGGCGCTGGCCTCTGGCGGCACTCCGAAATCGACCGGCCTTTACTACGACGTAGCCTATGACCGATCACTCGATGCTCCAGCAGAGACAACCGGCACTGGTCTGGCTGCCGGTCCATGCGTTCCTTACGCGACTCCATTTGGCACGACGACCGACAACGATCAAGGTGTCGACATTGACGACACGAAGCTGAACGGCGGCGCGCCGGGAGCGGGACTGACGGAGGGAGGAATCGCCTCACTCGATCCAATGAAGCTGGTGCGCGATCCGCAGAACGGTTGTGCCCCGGTTTATCCCTGGAACTTCATCCGAGTCAACACCGCATTTGGTGTCATCCATGCGGCGGGCGGATATACGGCGTGGATCGACAAGCACCCGTCATACTCCTTTGTGGGTGGGCCTGGCGGCAAGGGCCTCGATGATTATTATTCGCCTGAGGTCAGCTCGACCGTGGTGCCGCTGCCCGGAGTGAAAACTTTGGAAGGCGCTTCGTGCGATCCGATCCGCGACATGGTTGGAGTCTCGGCGTGGAATGCCAGCTTCAAGAACATACAGTGCTATGACGCGATCAAGGTCTATGCTCTGCTGAACCAGATTGCCGGGAAGACGCATTCGGGTGCTCCGGCAGTCGTGCCGGCAGTTTTCGGCATGAACTTCCAATCCGTGTACGTGGGCGAATCGGTCAATGAGGCAGGAGTCTCAGTGGGCGGCTACAAAAACGCGGCGGCCGTGCCCAGTGCGGAGTTGCTGGGGGAGATTGAATACGTTGACACCGCAATCGGCGAGATTATCGGTGCCCTCAAGACTGCCGGCATTTACAACAACACCCTGGTCATTATCACCGCCAAGCACGGCGAGTCTCCGATCGATCCGACTCGGTACGTGGCAGACGGTACAGATACTCCGGCGACTCTGCTAGGGGATCTCATTCCCTACTCCGAGTCGCCGCTGAACACGACGGGCATCGGCGCAACCGAAGACGATGTATCTGTGCTCTGGCTAAAAAAGGGCGTGAACGTAGACACGGCCGTGCAAATACTTGAAAGTGATGCGACCGAGATCGGGATGGGGGAAATCCTCTACGGGCCGACACTGGCGCCGAACTACAACGTGGGCGGACTTGAGCCAGGTGAGGATCCGCGGTCACCCGACATTATCGTGACCCCGAACATCGGAGTGACGTACTCGAACAGCACCTCGATGATTGGAGATCACGGCGGGTTCGCGCATGACGATACGAATGTCATGTTGCTGGTAGCGAATCCCGGCTTTGCGGCACAGACGGTTTCGGCCGAGAACGCGACCATCCAAGTCGCGCCGACGATCCTAAGTGCATTGGGCCTCAATCCCGCGGCGCTGCAGGCGGTGCAAATAGAAGGCACGCCGGTGCTCGCCGAAGTGGCTTCGCAACTCGCAAAATAGCTGTTCGTTCGTAGAAACCAACCGTGGTGAGAGGAGCCGACAAACGGCTCCTCTTAATTTTTCTGGCTTTAGTAAGTCAAAAATCGCGCGATCAACAGAGCGCTGAACTTCGAAAGGCCAACTGCGCTTGGTGGCTTCAGGGAAAAGAAGGCAAACATGAGCCTGCGATAAAGCAAAGTCCGCTCTCTCCAGTTCGGTTCTTCCGAGAAGAATAACGAAATGCGGGGGCCTTCAGTACACGTGTCGGTCTCATGCGCGAGATTACGAGATTGTAATCCCCGCGTCATCTTAAGGTCTCCTTCACGCCGCTAGGCTAGGAGCGATCCTAGGAGGATCAGCCTATGACGTTAAGAAATCTGCTTCGCGGAGCCGGCTTGGCGGCCGCTCTGGCCCTGACGAGCTTCGCTTCAGCACAAATTCTACCGACGGGTGCAACCATCACACCGGACGCGGCTCCTGGATCGGTGTTCGTACCTTTGACGACTTCTTTGCTAGATGTTCCGACCTTTACGCCAGATGGTGCCGAGACCACTGCCATTAGCCCGGACGGCAAAACTTTGCTGATCCTCACCAGCGGCTACAACCTGAATGAAGACGCGAGCGGCAACTTTCCCGGGGCGGATTCCGGTGAGTTCGTTTTCGTGTATGACATTTCCACGCCCAGTGCGCCGGCGCAGAAGCAGGTAGTCCAGATGTTGAACTTTGACACCACCTTCGACGGCATCGTGTGGGCGCCGAGCGGTTCGGCGTTTTACGTCGGCGGAGGAGCCGAAGACAATGTTCACACGTTCACGCTACAGAGCGGTGCGTGGACCGAATTCGGAACGCCGATTAACCTCGGTCATAACTGCGATCTGATGTGCGAGGAGACCGAAACCGGCCCGACGGCAGCTATCCTCGGCATCACTGCCGACGGCAATACTCTGTTCGTGGCAAACCACGAAACCGACTCCATCACAGCACTGGACCTGGTTCACGGCGTGGTTCTGCAGGAGTATGATCTCCGTCCCGGCCTCATTAATATTGCGCAAACCGGCGTCCCGGGTGGAGAGTTCCCCTACGGAATCGCCGTCGCCGGCAGCAGCACCGTTTATGTCTCCAGCGTTCGCGACCGCGAAATCGATGTGCTGAATTTTGTCGACGGTGCGCTGAAGCTCACGACCCGCATTCCCGTTGCCGGCAACCCGGAACGGATGGTTCTCAATGCGGCTCAAACCGAGTTGTTCGTCGTGGCAGCCAACTCTGACGAGTTGATCATCATTAACACCGCGACCAACAAGGTGCAGAGCCAGGTCAACGCCAGCGCTCCGGCAGATGTTCTGGGCAGCGGCAAGACGGTGCCTAAGGGCGCCAATCCCAACAGCATTACGCTTTCGCCCGATGAGACTACCGCCTACGTTACCGACGGCGGCACCAACGCTGTGGCCGTCATCAGCCTCACGGGAAAGACGCCTGTAGTTCTTGGCCTCATCCCCACTGGCTGGTACCCCAATTCTGTGAGCATCAGTCCGGATGGCTCCACTCTGTACGTGGTGAACGGCAAGAGCGTAGAGGCCGCGAACCCGGAGAACTGCCGCAACATCTTTAACAGTCCTGCCGGCAGTCCTTTCGGCTTCGGCTCGGCGTGTCAAACCGCATTTTCGCAGGACGGCGCGGGCAACCAGTATGCGTGGCAGAACGAGTCCTCGGGATTCCTCACGCTACCCGTTCCCAACGCCGTTCAGTTGGCTGGGCTTACCGGTCAAGTCGCGCAAAACAACGGCTTCAACTTCCAGTTGAGCGCCAATGACATTGCGACCATGACCTTCCTGCGCGAGCATATTCAGCACGTCATCTACATCGTCAAGGAGAATCGCACCTTTGATCAGATTCTCGGCGACCTGACCAACGGAGCCAACGCGGATCCCGCCTACACCCAATTTCCGGCCGCAGTCACTCCCAACTTCCACAACTTCGCCAACAACTTCGTGACCTTCGACAACTTCGACGATTCGTCGATGGTCAGTATGGACGGCTGGCAGTGGTCGCTCGCGGCACGCGCTCTTGATATCAACGAGAAGTGCGTGAAGGTCAACTACGGTAAGGGCGGCTGCCAGTACGACAGCGAAGGCACCGCGCGCAACATTAACGTTGCCATCACCGGGGTCGCCGCTCGCCAGGTGGAACAACCTCTTTATCCACCCGACCCAAACCTGCTGCCCGGCAACGCCAACGAAGTCGAAGCGGACGGTCCCGACGGCGAACAGGGCGGGGGGTATCTCTGGGATGCCGCGCTCAAAGGTCATCTCACCGTTCGCAACTACGGGTTTTACACCGACCTGGGCGCTTTGGATGTGCGCGAAGCCCTCGGGGAAATCAGTCCTACTCTGGCCTATCCTTGCGCCACAAAGCCCGCAACCCAGGTTGAGTGGCCGGCAAAGAAGGAACTGCTCACGCGCACCGACCTCTGCTTCTGGCCCTTCGATCAGAGCTACCCGGATTTCTTCCGCTACGCGGAATGGGCGCGGGAGTTCGACCTGCAGGTTAAGCACAACGACATGCCCAGTCTGACCTTGCTGCGATACGATCACGACCACTTCGGTAGCTTCGGCAGCGCCAGTTTCGGCGTGAACACGCCGGAACTTCAAATGGCCGACGATGACTACGCGGTAGGATTGACGGCCGATAAGATCGCCCACAGTCCTTACGCCAACAACACACTCATCTTTGTGATTGAAGATGATCCGCAGGATGGCGCCGACCACGTCAGCGGAGACCGTAGTCTCGCGTTCATCGTCGGACCTTATGTGAAGCAGGGCGCGGTTGTCTCCGATCCCTACTCCACGGTCACCATGCTCCGGACCATCGAACAAGTCCTCGGCCTGCCCGCACTGGGCGTGCACGATGCGGGTGTTCCGCCCATGACGGACGCCTTCAACATCTCTCAAGCTAGCTGGACCTATTCCGCGATACCGTCCGCTTACCTCTACAACACCTCGCTTCCGATTCTGAATAAGTTCGTCGTCAATCGCGCAAACGTGCCTCAACCTACGCACAACGCAGCCTGGTGGGAGGCGCAAACCAAGGGTATGGACTTCAGCGATGCAGACCGCAATGATCCGGAGACGTTCAACCGGATTATTTGGAAAGGGATGATGGGGAACAAGCCCTATCCGGCGAAGCGCACCGGCGGAACTCCACAACCCGAAACCAAAGGGGCAGCCAAGGCCGCGTCTTCACATCGGGACGACGACTAGGTCAAAACCAGCAAAACGTAAGAATCAAGAAACCAAAGAGGCCCGAAAGTTCGGGCCTCTTTTTTGATAGCCCTGCAAAATAACGAGCCTTGACCACAACTCCACCGATGGCCTCGACCTTACGTCTGCTAATCGTGGCACAATACGCGCGTCTCCGTCAGCGCAAGCGTCCCGCCGTTCATCACGCGCCTCGAGATTATGTGTCCATCCGTTCGACCCATTGAGCGCGCCATGCGGGAGCCACGAATGGATCCGCAAAGTATTGTGTTTCCCGCGCAACCTTGTCGCCACTGAACTCCATGATGCTCACGGTGTAGGACGGCTTGCCGTCATATGTCAGGACGAATTCGGTCACCCAAAGATCACCGCTACCGATGATTCGTCGGACAGTAAACCGCTTTTTGCTCGGCTGACTGGCGCGTTGGTTCTGTATGTTGCATCGACCGCGGGTTCGCTCGCCTGACTGCGGGTACTCCAGCACCGCGTCCTCGTGATAGATGCGGTGCTCTGTTTCAAAATCGTTGGCATCGGACGCCGCCCAGTGCTGATCCAGTGCCGCACGGATCTCTTGATCTCGCACAGCAGAATACTGTCCCTTCTTTTGTTGATCGTTCATCTTGAGCCTCCAATTTGACCGAGCCTAGATGCTTCAGTGGAATCGGAGTGTGCCACTCCTCAAGTCGCGCTGTTTCTTCGATCACCCCGAGTCCACATCGCGTCGGAGCGTCTAACTCCTGCGTGGCTCCAGCGCATTACGACTGGGGCCCGAACGCCGGCCATGGCCAAAAGACGCCGGCCAAGACAACCCACCTCAACCGTGCCCTATAAGATTCTGCCGCCTGTCGTAGATTCCGTAAAGCAGGTCGTGAGTTCGCGCCTGAAACTGTTCAATGCTCAACGGACGTCTGACGAAATTCAGTTATCAGCTTGAAGACGAGCGGCCCACTTTCCGCCTTTTGGAGGACGAATGAGAAAGATTCGCAGTCTGAATCGGCAAGTCGGGGGTAACTGCGGCACACGCAGTTCGATTTTTAGTTTGGCCAAGACCAATGCCGGCGTCGGACATCAGAACGACCATGAGCGTTACGGCGTGTCCTGTAGTGCGGCTGCAGACCGTTAGTAACGACAGAACAATACAGAAGCGGCCACCCAGATTGTCCGAGCAAGAAAGCCCCGCTCTTACGAGCGGGGCTTTCGAGTTGGACTGGAACGGGTGACGACTATACGGAACACTTAGCGCTTGCCGCCGTGTCCGCCGCCGCTGTGACCTCCACCGCCGCCGTGTCCAGCGCTGGCATGTCCGCCGCCGGAATATCCGCGGTTGCCTGCGTATGCTCGGTTACCTCCAGCGCTCCGGTTAACGGCTGCGCCGCGATTGCTGCCGGCGAGGCCGTGGGAAGCCCCCGCGTAGCCTCGCGATGCGCCCGCATTCGAGTGCGTTCCGAATGCGCCATGCGCGGAAGAGAAGCCTCGGTAAGAAGAGAATCCTCGATAATTTCCGTGCACGAATGCGGCGTGGTTATAAAATGCTCCGCCGCGGAAGGCATAAGGATGGCCGCCGTAGAAGATTCCACCGTGGAAGCCCCAGCCGATGCCCCATCCATGCCATCCCCAGCCGAAGCCGAAGAACGGCGCGATTGGAAAACCAAAGCCAAACGAAATGTACGGGCCGCCAAATCCCCACCACGGATAGAACCCAGGCCACAGGCCTACGGGATATCCGTACACATACGCCGGGTTGTAAGCGGGCACGTACACCACATCCGGATTAACCGGCTGGATGTCTACATTCGGCCCCTGTTCGTACACGCGCTCTTGAGGCGTACTCCGCAGATTGCCCGCGTCGTAAGCTTTGTGACGCATGTACTGGATCGCCTGCATCACGTCATCCGGCTGGTTATGATAGGCTTCGCCCAGCTCAGAGGTCCACGACAAATCCCTGTCCAGGTTCGCCAGCACTGTGGGAAACTCCACGAGAGACTTCACGCTCGGATCCCAATCCTGCCGGTCCACTTCCTCGGCCAGATCTTGTCCCTTCAGCGCCGGGTTATCCCGGACCATCCGGTCCGCCACTACAATCTGCGTCGGATACGCTGAAGCGGCCAGTATCTGCGCCACGAGCGCATCGGGATACAACGCAATCGGAGCTACCAGCTTATTCAACTGCTCCGGAGGCAACGATGTGTACTGCCGTTGATCCGGCCCCGTTGGAGGCGGAGGCGCCTGCGCCTGGCCTTGATATACATCTTGATCTTGCGGCGGTGGAGGCGCGACATCCTGAGGTGCGCTCTGGTCCGGTGCATTGTATTGCGGAGCGGTCTGCTCTGGCGGAGGTCCTTGATCCACCTGCGCGCTTACACCCGCTGAGGGCTTGTCCATCGACTGGTCCTGCCCCCGCAAAGAAGCACCAGCCCCGAGCGCCATTGCGCCCGTCAACAGCGCGGTAAGAATCGTTCTAGATAATTTGCTTTTCATAATGTCCCCCAGAATTCCTGTTACTAGGTTGAACACTGGGAATGGGGAAGAGTTCCGTTATTTTGATTGACTTACAGCGGTTGATTTCAGCCAGGGGCGGTGGATTTCGCGCGATAAACACGCTTGCGACGAGAGAGGAGAAACGGTAGTTTTTCCGACCTACGGTAGCTGCGAGCGTTTCCCCGGATGTTGAGCACGCATTATTTGGAAGGCAGCACGCTGTTCCGCAACTTGCATTCGCGCTGAGTCGTGTGACTTAATCGGGAAGGAAACTGAAGCGCAGTTGTCGCTCTGCTTTAGGCTTCCACGGTCACGGTGGACCTCTGTTCGATCTTGGAGGCAATGCTGGCCACTCGCCGATACGACTCGATCCTGTCGGTATGCTCGTAGGTGTCAGTCACGACGATCACTTCATCGGCAGCCGTATCAACCACCAACTTCTCCAACCCCGCCTTCACCGTCACATTCGATCCTACAATCGCTGCTCCCAGTTTGTTCTCCACGGCCGCCCGCTCCCAGTCCTGCCAAAGCGGTTCCATAGAATTGACAGGGGGCAACAGCTCGACTGGCTGGTTTCGAATGAGTCGCAGAAAGCGCTGCTGGGGTGTCGTGAATAACCGCTTCGCCGCTGTGTCTGTCTCCGCCGCAATCACCTGCACCGCTACCATAAAGTACGGCGCCGGAAGTACTTTGCTTGGCTTGAACTCATCTCGGTATAGCTGAGCTGCCGCGTATAGGTGCTCAGGAGCAAAGTGGGCTGCAAACGCAAACGGCAAGCCCAGCATCCCCGCTAGTTGCGCGCTGAAGCCGCTCGACCCCAGCAAGGTGATCGGCACATTGCTCCCCTGTCCGGGAATTGCTCTCACTGTTTGCCCCGGCCGCTCCGGGCCCAGATAGGTTTGCAATTCCGCAAGGAGTGCCGGAAAATCATCGCCACTCTGCCGCAAATCCCTTCGCAACGCCCGCATCGTTTGAAAGTCACCGCCCGGAGCGCGTCCTAGCCCTAAATCAATTCGACCTGGGTACAGAGCTTCCAGCGTCCCGAATTGTTCCGCCACCACTAGCGGTGCGTGGTTTGGCAGCATCACGCCACCACTGCCCACTCGAATCGTCTTTGTCGCCGCCGCCACATGCCCAATCAGCACCGGTGTAGCTGAGCAAGCCAGTCCAGGAATCGAGTGATGTTCCGCCAGCCAATAGCGCTTGTATCCCCACTGTTCCACGTGCTGCGCCAGGTTCACCGATCGGGCAATTGCACTACCCGCAAGCTCCCCGGCTCGCATGCCTACAAGATCCAGTACGGAAACAGCCAACCCGTTATCCATGCCCTTTAGATGAGTCACATGCGAAAGCGATGCGGACGTTGTTTGGTGGCTCACAGAACAGAAGCTTGGGTATGGGCGAGGGGGCAACTGCACGCGCTGCCAGCGGGCGCGAAATTGCTGCGGCATGACTACCTGCTTGGCGCCCAGTCTAGCCTCATGAATCTCTCTGCCGAGCTTGGTCACAAAAAGGGCAGACAAACTGCTCTACGAACTGCCCCAGCTTTTTCGTACCCACTCCCATGGGCTCCTCCACATCGACTTAACGAGCCAAGGATTTATTTCTTGCTAGGGTCGTCTGCGGGATTGACATAGTTAAACTGCAAGGGCGCGCTACCGTGGACCTGCACGATGACTTGGCCGGAAGCCATCGCGTAGTGATGCATGTCGGGATCCAGATAGGCGAAGCTGCCGGCCGGGAATGATCCCATCTTGTCCTGGTCGAAGGTGTCTCCCATACCGACCTTGAACGTCCCGGAGATGACCGTGACGTTTTCGCGCTGCGGATGCCAGCGGGGTGCAATCCGATAACCGTCTGGCATTTTCAGGCGCACGGTGTAGTCACCGGTGGCAGCTGCGGGGTTGCCTTCGAGTACGGCGAGCTGCGCACCCGGGGCGACGAAAGGCGGTGGCGGACCCCACGAAATTGCGTCCGGGGTGAATGCGTTCTTGTCATGGGCGCCGGGGTGTGCAGCAATCGTGACCAGGTGGCCTGCAACGCACAGCGTCCCAACGATCACCAGGGCGATGGACAGCTTTCTTTTCATGCGAGTCTCCTCCGAGATTCTTGATGGGGCATGATCTCGTAAGATAGAGGGCATTGCAATGCCGCCGATATAGCCTTTGGATATCTTCTTTATATCGTTGCAAGTTGTTGATTTTTATCGGATCATGTTGGGCCAGAACTCTCCATGGGGCGTGCAAAACAGAGTACAGGCGACGTCGAAGTCGACTTGGGACGCTACGAACTGCGGCGATCCGGACGTCGGATCAGGCTCGAGAAGAAGCCCATGGAGTTGCTGATCTTTCTGCTCGAACGCCGTGAGCAGATGGTATCGCGCGAGGAGATCGTGAAACGCCTGTGGCGCTCCGATCTGTTTATCGATACCGAAAAAAACGTCAACAACATTGTACGCAAGCTTCGCACCGCGCTGGGTGATAACGCGGACCGGCCCAGGTTTCTTGAGACGGTAGTCGGAAAGGGATATCGGTTCGTCGGCCAGGTCCGCGTGATTGATGCGAGATATCCGCCCTCCGATCCTGCACGAAACTCCGTCCGCACCGACTTCCGGAAGAATGGGAGCGACTTGGGTGAGCGGCCTTCCATCGCTGTGCTGCCGCTGTTGTTGCTGGAGAAAGCGACGGACGACCGAGGCTTGTGTCTCGGGTTTGCGGATGCACTCGTCTCGCTCCTCGGCAATCTCTCAGGCGTTGACGTGCTGCCCACTTCGGCAGTCTTGAACTTGCCTCTTGAACTGACGCCTTCGGAGATCGCTTCTCGGCTGGGAGTGCGATTCGTTATCCACGGCGCCATTCAGATGTCAAAAGGGCAGTGGCGTCTCTCGCTGGAAATGTTTGACACCTGCCTGCAACGTCCCTGCTTTACGAAGAAGTGCGATATCGACATGGATCGCCTTGCAAGTCTCGTAGGCGATATTGCGAAGCAAATCACCCGCGCGCTGCACCGGCCGTATAGTCCGATGACGGTCGAGCAATGCCCACGCTATAGCAGGGATCCGATGGCCTATGCGGAATTCATGCGCGGCTATCGGATCACGGTGTCCGGCGATGCGTCCATGATGGATCAAGCCAGCCATCATCTCACCAATGCGGTGACTCGCGATCCCGCGTTTGCCCTGGCTCACGCAACCCTCTCATTCGCATGCACGACGCGCCATTTCGAATTCGATCCAGCCAGCGTGTGGCTGGAGAAGGCTGAATTCCACTGCCGGCGAGCGCTCGAGATTGACGCGAATCTTCCCGAAGGACACGTCGCCCGCGCCTTTCTGCTTTGGGGACCCTCGAAGAATTTTCAGCATCTGGAGGCGATTGCAGATCTCAAACGCGCTCTGGCCCTGCAGAACAACCTGCCTCATGCTTACAATCGCCTGGGCACCGTCTTGGCACACGTCGGTCTGCTCGATCACGCGCGCGAGATGTTTGAAAGAGGACGGCCCTTTCAACCCCGAAAAGCGGTCAGCCCGAGCATCGTGCAAGTTTATGTTTGGGGCCAGGAATACGACCTGGCGCGCCAGCAGATTCAGATCTGGCGGGCGGAGAGTCCCGGCAACAAGTACCCCCTCTATTTTGCTCCCTATCCAGCAATGATGACCGGGGATTGGAAAGAGGCGAATCGCCTGATGGAGGAAGCACTGCAGCTTGTTCCGAACGAACCCCTCCTCGTCAGCCTACAGGGCCTGCTGCACGCAATGATGGGGAATCAAGACGCGGCAATCGAGTGTGTGACCAGGGCCTGTTCGAGTCCAAAATCCTTTGGGCATGCGCATCATACGTATTATCAGATTGCCGGCACGCTGGCCCTGACCGGAAGGCGCGAAACCGCCTTTGAGTGGCTGGAGCGAAGCGTCAGCACCGGATTTGCCTGTTGGCCTTACTTCCTGAAAGATCCCAGCCTTGCGAGTTTGCGAGGTCTTCCGGAGTTCGAACTTCTGATCAGCGCGTTGCAGGCCAAGTACCCGGATCATCTGGGGCTGCTGTAGGGAAACAACATCAAGTGCACTTCCCCCAGAATCCGAAATCGGTCAGGTCCGGGTTCTGAGCGCTAAGTTGAACGCAACTGTCAAGATCTCTGTTTCGGTATTATTGAGTCCGCCAGAATCCATGTTCTTGACGGAACGCGCGGCTGAAGGCGCACGTTTTCAAGAAAACAAATCTCAACTTTCTTACCAGATTACTTTCGCCGCGATCTGGATGTGGCGCGAGCCGCCGGAGCCGATGACCGGGTTGGCGGCGGCCACGTCCGGCGTGTAGACGACCGTTCCGACGGTGCTCGGTGCGGAGAGGTCGGTGTTCATCGTAAACACGTCGAAGTTGGCGTGGTTGAGAATGTTAAACATCTCGCCACGAAGCTGCAACTTGAAACGCTCGCCCAGCTTGAACACTTTGGACACACCCATGTCCCAATTGGCGAAGCTGGGTCCGCGGAAGATGTTGCGGCCCATATTACCCTGGCTTCCCAAAGCCGGCGGCGTAATCACCGTGCTTCCTGAGACATAGCATCCCAGGTCATAACCGTTGGGACCGCCCAGGTTATCCGCCGCACCGACGCCGCCCGTTGCATAAGCCTGACTGACGCAGGCTTGCGCTACGGTCGTGTTGCCGCCGATGACATCCCCATTGGAGTTGAGGTTGAAGGGAGAGACGGTCGCATTGGGATTTACGTAGGGCAGCGGCGCAATCGGCGACCAGTGGATATTGCTGGCCGGACCTGTCATATTCCAACGGTCGTTGTATTCGCCGGTGAGGCTGATGTCATCGTTGAAGTCGCCGAGAGTGTAGGGCTCACCCGCCTGCAGATTCACAATGCTGGTAACTTGCCAGCCCTCCAGCAGTTGCGAGCGCGTCTTCATGGAAGGCAAGTCATAAGTCATCGAGAGTGTGAAGCGGTGGCGAATATCGAAGTCGCCGTTGCCGCGTTCTTCGTTGTAGTTGTTGCTGTCCGGCGGCACGCCCGCCAAGTTACTGGTGGCCGTGTCGATTGCGTGCGCGTAGGTGTAACCCGCCAGGAGGTACAGGCCGTGAGAATAGCGCTTCGTCAACGTGACTTGTAGGGAGTTGTAGGCCGAGTTAGAACGATTACTGAGATAGTTGAAAAAGCCAAGCCATGGGAAGCATGGTCCGCCGAAGCCCTGCCCTCCTTCGGAGACAGGACAGTTTGTCGCCAGCGGGCGGCCAATCGTTTCCGATCCGTCATCATAAAGCGGGTTCACCTGGTTGATGTCGGTCACACTGTAAAGGTGCACGCCGTGATTGGCGACGTAGGCGACTTGCAGCAGCGTGGTCGAATTGAGGGCTTGCTGCACGTTGAAGTTCCAATTCATCACGTAGGGAGTCTTCAGGTGCAGGTCGACGGCGAAGATGTTGCATTGGCTGCTTACGCTGCAGACGTTCCCCGAGTTCGCGGCATTGGGAAAGATCGTGGCCGACTGGTTCGGCGCCAGCCAATTGATTTGCGTGCCGTCGTTTGACTCCTGCAAGAAGGCTGTGATCGTGCCGGTGGGGTTTTGCTGAACCCCGTTGGCGTCGATGTAAGGTACACCGGTCGGATTCAGGTTGAGGCCGCCACCATTGAACATGAAAGTGCGAATGGCGGGTTGCTCATAGATCACGCCGAAACCGGAACGGACGACGGTTTTGCCAGTGCCGAAGACATCCCAAGCCAGGCCAACGCGAGGCGAGACGTTGTTGTAATTCGTGGGGTAGGGAGAGCCGATGCCCTGCCCGATCTGGGTGAGTCCGCTCGGCGAGGACGGGTTGTAATTGGCGAGCAGGTTGCGGGAATCCTTGATCGGGTTGGTGATGTCATAGCGGAGTCCGAGATTAAGGGTGACGCGCGGGCTGGCCTTCACGTCGTCTTGGAAGAAAAAGCCCATGGCCCTCTGGCTGACTTGACGATGAGGATCTCCGTAGAGGAAGCGCCAGCGTTGGACATCGCCGTCCAGAAAATTCCAGAGATGGCGGAAGTCCACCCGGCCGCGGCCATTGCCGGCACGATAGTAGTCGACGTCTCCGTAGTGGAATGTTCCGCCGAAGCGAAGCGTTTGTCGGCCGCGGGTGTAGGAGGCTGTATCTCCGAAGCTGTAGGTCTTGCTGGGCGTTGTTTCGAGGGGCCAACTGGAATTGCCGCCCATGTAGTTGAATTCTTCGCCGATGCCGATGCGGGGGAATCCGAATAGTCGGGGATCGATGACTCCCGTGTTCAAGCCGTACCCGCTCAAGGGATTGATGGTGTGATCGAGTGGGAAAATGGCCTCGTTGAAAGTGTTGTAGCTGAAGCGCACCTCGTTGGACCAAGCCGAATTCGGGTTGGAGGCCAAGTTGACGCCAAAGACCTGGGTGATCGGGCTGGTGGTCGAGAGCCATTGCGGGCGCAAAGGGATGGTATCTTCTTCGGTTTGCGTCGTATTCCCGTAGATAAAACGCGCGCTCAGGACGTTCTTCTTATTCAAAACATAGTCGGTCTTGGCAACCAGATTGTCCCCCCGGTTGTGATTTACAAAATCAAAGTTGATGGCAGCCGGATCGGTTTGCGACATGGTGAAACCGGGATTGGGAAGAAACAGCGACGTGAGTTGCTGGCTTAAAGGATTGAGGGCGCAGATCCCGATATTGTCGTAGTTATTCTGACAGTAAGTCATGCCCGCCGCAGACTTAACGTAAGAGATCGCGTCCGGAACACTGTACAAAGCCGAATTAGGGCTGCCGTCAGGATTCGCGATTCCACCCATCTGGTTCGCCAACGAAACCGTCACGGGACTGTCGGTGACTCCCGGATTTCCTACCCTGTCGCGGATGCCCTCGTAGTTCACGAAGTAAAACCAGCGATCCTTCTTGATCGGGCCGCCGATAGATGCTCCGAACTCGTGCATAAGTAATGAGGCGACGGGCTGGGGCCCCGGATTGAAGTAATTGCGCGCGTCGAAAGCAGAGTTACGGTTGAAATAGTAGGCCGAACCATGAATAGCGTTGGTCCCGGACTTGATTCCGATATTCATCACCACGCCGGGTTTGACGCCGTAGTCTGCAGTGGGGCTCTCTTGCGTGTTGAACTCTTGAATCGCATCCAGGGGCAGGAAGCTTGCGGGAGTGCCCTGAATACCGGCCTCATTCGCTACGCCTTCCCCGTAGTAGGCATCGTTGTCATCGGCGCCATCGATGAAAAAATTGTTGTCGTCGGCGCGGTTGCCGTTGGAAGTGATTGACTGGAATCCGCCGCCTGGCGTGCGCTGCACTCCGGGATGCAGTTCAAGCAGGTTCTGGAAATCGCGGCCTTCGACGGGAAGTTCGGAAATGGCTTTATTCGAAAGCACGCCGTTCAGCGTAGCATCGGAGGTGTCAACCAGCGTTCCCTCTGCGCTGACCTCCATGGTTTCAGTGATGGCGCCGGGCTGAAGTTTGAGATCGATGCGCACATCCCGCGATACCTCAAGCACAAACGGCTTGCTGACGGCCTTCTTGAATCCCTTGGATTCGGCGGTCACAGTGTAGGTCCCGGGCTCCAAATTTGGAGCAACGTATTCGCCCGCGCTGGTGGTGACCAGCTGGCGCGCTACATTGGTGGCCGTGTTTGTGACCGTGACGTTCGCTCCCGCAACCACGGCGCCGCTCGAGTCAGAGACGGCGCCCAGAATCCGTCCCTCTGAGGTCTGAGCCACCAAACAGCCAGTAACCAACAGCAGCACCGCACTTACAAATGCAAACGACCGTGTCGTGTTCATAAATGCCTCCTGGATGACGTTGCCTGGCTTCGGGAAATAGTGGGGACCAATCCGGAAACGGAGCTTGGGACGAAACTACAGACCGGCCTCGAGCTTGCCGATGTTGACGAGGACCAGGGCGATGCCCTGATCACTGACGGAGATGCGCACCTGCAGCTTGTTCATAACTTCAACGGCACAGCAGTCTGTCATGAGAGGGAGACCGAAGTCAACGCTGGATCCCACTCGCGTTCTTGATCGCATTTTTAGCGGTCCCGGCTTGCCTTTAAACGAACAGGTGCTTGCGCGGTTGTTCGGCGAATGCTGATTTCGTTTCCCCGCTGAATCGATCAAGAGTGCCGAGGGCTCAACTCTTGATTAGTCGGCAATACGGAAGTTATCCAGAAACGGGCTTATGGGAAGCATCGGAATCAGCTTCCACGATGCCTACAAAGTCAACTTCGCTATGGCCGAATGGTCGCGGGCAATCACGATTACTTCCCACATGCCGAACTCTGGCCCGCGTCGTTGAGAGTTCGTACGCAGCCGTGACTTCCGTTTGCCCGTCACTCGCCCAGAATCGTTGGAAGCATTTCGTGGATGCCTGGGTACAGGTACACTTGCGAAATGATGAAAAAGCTGCGATTCCTGGTGTCTCTTCACACCCGGGAGAACGATTTCCAAGTGGCACAAGCCCAGACCGCGGAAGAGACCGCGCACAAACTGGGGAGCGATGTGGAGATAGTATTTGCCGATAACGACGCCGTGAATCAGAGCACGCAACTGCTAAAGGCAATCCAAAGTCGAGTTGAGTCCCGACCCAATGCGATTGTGGTAGAACCGTTTGGAGGCACGGCTCTTCCGCAGGTCGCCCGGGCTGCCAGAGCTGCAGGAATCGGTTGGGCGGTCCTGAACCGGAGGCCGGATTACTTGTCCGATCTCCGCAAGGCGGCAACCCCGCCTATGTTTGCTGTTAGTTCAAATCACTTGGAGATTGGACGCATTCAGGGAAAACAATTCGCAGCGTTGCTGCCCCGAGGCGGTTCTGTTTTGTACATTGAAGGGCCTTCGCAGAGTTCCTCGGCCCAGGAACGCGAGTCCGGGATGCTGGAGACGAAACCGCCGAACATTGAAGTGAAGATGCTGAAGGCACACTGGACAGAAGAAAGTGCCTTACGGGCTGTGCGGTCTTGGCTGAAAATGGCCACCTCACAGAGCGCGTCAATTAGCCTGGTCGGCGCGCAGGACGACTCGATGGCACTGGGAGCTCGCAAAGCTTTTCAGGAGATTACCAATGAAGCCGAGCGGTCGCGATGGCTGAGTTTACCGTTTACCGGATGTGATGGTCAGCCGGCGACGGGCCAAGCCTGGGTGCGCGAAAAATGGCTCGCGGCGACGATCCACATTCCGCCGCTTACGGGACAGGCGATGGAGATTCTCGCAAAAGCCATTCAGGACGGAACCCAGCCGCCGGAACATGCCTTTACCACGTCCTTCTCGATTCCGTCCCTCGAATCATTGGTTCCGCGAAACCCATAAGCATCTTCGTCGTGGAACCAGGGAGAAAGCAGCAAAGTACTTTAAGCGAGCAGTCGCGATCTAAATCCCACAATTCTGAGCGTACAACTCCACAGGTTCGGGGTTGTCGGCAACCCTTACCTAATTCGGTAAGGTAAGTTTTGCCAGTCCTCACCCGTGATCTACTCAATTCCCGACAAACCAACTTCTGGCCTGGAACAATTTCCGGCAGGTAGGATACAAGCGGAGAACACTATTCGCCGAGTCGCGCAGCGCAAAGAGGGTCGGCACCAAGCACGGGTGCTTACTTGTGGAGAGTCAGTGTCCGTGTTTAACAGGAGTGGCCGTGGTAGGATCCTCTTCAGCGGGCCGACGCCCAATTCGCGCCATGCGAGGAACGAGAATCAGAGCAAGCGCGTACAGGAAGATCGACACGGCTGTAGATCCCGGATGTCCATGTTGCAAGTCTTCGAACAACAACTTCGCTGTGACTAAAGCCAGCGTGCCGTAGGCAATCCATACGAGTTCAGTCCGCTGCCAACGGGTACCGCTGAAGGCAAGCGCGAGCGCGACCACGCAGGTGATCAATGTTCGGATGACTGCAACGTGGGATGCGCCCGGAGTCATGCCATTCTCCGCCAGCCACACCAGGACAGAAACCAGGAACGTGATCGCTGCGGCCACCGCCAGAATGGCCGAAAGCGCTTGCAGAAGGCGCTGGTTCCAGCGCTCCGTGCGCAAGTGGCCTGCGATCGCGTAGCACGGAATGGCCGAAGCGGCGACGATCCAGACAATCCATCCCGGCGCGGCTGGAAACGTTCCCGCGAGCGCACGCCCCGCATATTCCAGCAGGCCGGACGCATAGGCCGCAGCCGCCAAATACATCAGGCCGTGGAATTCCAGCGTCAGGCGAGATGCCCGCGCGCCCAAGATGGTGGCGACGATCGCGGCTACGCTCAAGCACAGCGCCAATAGCACCGGCGGAAGACAGAGAGAGCTGCCCGCGAGGAAAAGAGCCCCGCTCCAAGTGGCATACACATGGTAGTTACGTTCTTCGTGATAGCGGTCGAAATAAGCATAGGCTGCGCTGTAACACGCTGCCGAGAACAGCAAGCAGAGCGCCCCTAACACCGGCGCGCCGGCACTTTCCCCAAAATGCACAATACCAAAGGCAGCCAGCAAGAACGTAATGACGGCCTGCCCGGTCTCGAAGACTCCGATTTTCTGACGAAGCCGCACGGTGCGGAAAACTATGCTCCCTCCATAAATCAGAAACCCGATGCACCCCAGTGCCATCAACTCTGGCGTCGCTACGTTCTTGTACTCCGAGGGGATACCCTCCGGGCGGGAGTAAACGTAGAGGAGAATAGATATGGCAAGATCCACTGCGGCGGCTATCAGCGGCCGGAGCCTGAGCCAGTGGTTGCGGCCAGCCGCCGCCTCACTGGCCAATGCCATAAACAGAAGCACCAAGATGAAAGGGACGAGATCGAGCGTCGCGATCAGCAACGCGAGGGCAGTGAACACTGCGGCCACATTGGCCACCCAGAGGATCGATACCAGATTGCGCTTCCAGGCCAGTGCATACGCGGTGGCCACGAACACGCCGAGCACGGCGGCGGTCGCCCAACTGGGCAAGACCTTAAATCGCAGAGTCAGTTCCCAGAGCATGGGAGCGATGATCAAGGCTGCCGTGGTGGCGTAAACGCTACTCACAAAGCGCGCCTCAGCCGAAACTCGCGCTGCCCATACCAGCCACATCTCCGCATAGGCGAGCGCCAGAACTACGACCGCCAACTTTGGAAACGTACCGGATTCAGCTACAGCCCGGAGGAGATAGCCACCGGCGATTCCGAGCATGGCTTTACCTACCACCGGGAACACTCCACTAGCTTGTGCAAGTGAGAATGCGGCGGCGGTTGGCTGGATTACGGTCGGAGCGGCGAGTATGGCGGCAACACCTGCCGCTTTCTCGGATCGATCTTCGAGGTCGGAGACTCGGCTCTCCAGCTTCTCCAAACGAGCGATGAGCCGTGCTAAAGCGTCGAGATCGTCCATAATCTCCACTCGCTTTGAGGCTGGCAACAAGAACTAATCGAACGGCGCGCTCCGAAATGTCGTCCTAAAACTTGCTCTTGAAATCAGTGCGCGGGTGCGGCGTCCGGAGACAAGCCGGAATCCTTCTCAGGCCAGGGAGGCAGAAGCTTCGTCAGCACCCACAAAATAAGCAATGGCAAAATAGTCAGCGCAATGGCCACAAGCAGTCCTTCGCGCGTGGCCAAACCCATCTTGTAAGTCGTATACCCCAGAAAACTTTTGGAAAACAACTGGCCTCCGATCACGATGTTCCAGCGCATGGCAAAGATTCCGACCAGCGTCAGGCATCCCGCCAGGGCGTAAATGCGCTTGCGGGCCATTTCGCCGAGCCTTAAAACCTGAGTCAAGGCCAGAAGCGCAATGGGAGTGACCGTGCCAAGAATGATCTGGATCACGATATGGGACATGTACAGCTTGGTGTGGACCATGAAATCCAAGCTGCGGAAGCTCTCATCCGCCTCGTAGATGCGGTGAATCAGATCGAGCATTTCCAAGCTGAAATCGATGATGAAGGTGTAGAACAGGTAGCGCGCCACCGTGTCCACGCAGCGCATATCGATCGTCTCTTTGCGAGCCCACGTCAGCAGCATGTAAAGCAGCATGACGGTGGCAATCCCCGACACCATGGCAGAGAAGATGAACACCACCGGCATTAGCGGCGACGACCACCACGGGTTGGCCTTCACCGAGCCAAAGATGAAGCCGACGTATCCGTGCAGCAGGAACGCCGAAGGAATGCCGATCAGTGTAATCAGCCAACCCAGTCGGTCATCAATCTCAAGTGCGTGCTGGCTGATGTTGTTTGAACCCAAGGTCATCAGGCGGTAGAGCAAGCGTCTCCATCCGGTTGTGGATTGGGACAGCACCACGATGTCGCGCCGGTAGTCGAGCCAGATTTCCAGCAATAGAACACCCATCAAGTACCACAGATACACAAACCCGAACATGGCCATCGCGGAGGTTCGGTGCGGCGTCAGGTACATCTCGTACGAGCGTTCCGGATGTCCAAGGTGCAGTTGCAACGGCAGCGGCGCTACCAGCAGGAAAGCCAAGGCCGTCAGCAACGCCAGGCGGTAAGTGGGCTTTACCGCCTCCACCTGAAAAACCCGCTCCAGCGAAGCCAGAATGAATGCCCCGGCCACCAACCCCGTCAGAAACGGATACAGCACGATGAGCACGCTCCACTGGAGTTCCACTTCGTTCGGATACATGAAGCCTTCAACGCCAGGCATAATGGTCAACCGTCTCCTTATCGCACAGAGCCATCCAGGTCGTTGTAAAACACCTTGGCATGGGTCGCCATGTAGGGTTTCAAGACCTGAACGTCATGGGTCTTCAGGAATTCGTGAATCGGGTCGTTGGGATTCTTCAAGTCCGCCAACTGGCGCGCGCCGGTCGGGCATGCTTCGCAACAAGCAGTGGTAAGGCCCTTCGTAATCCGGTGGTAACAGAGAGTGCACTTCTCGGCAGTCGAAGTTTTTGGATTGATGAAGCGGCAACCGTAAGGGCAGGCCTGAACGCAATAGCGGCAGCCGAGGCAATACGTCTTGTCCACCAGAACCACCCCATCCGGGCTTATGAACGTCGCACCCACCGGGCAAACCTGAGTGCAGGGTGAATCCGCACAATGATTGCAGAGCTTAGGCACGAAGAAGTTTTTCCCTCCCTCTGCCTTGCCCGGAGGAAATCCCTTCTTGCCGCCATCGGGCGAGTCCACATGGGGATTTTCAATGTCGTAATCCGACACGTGGTAGCGTTCCACCCAGGTGCGGAAGTATTCGTCCGGCACGTCGTTCTCGGCCTGGCACGCCCGCACACAGTTCCCGCATCCGATGCAATTGGGAAGGTCGATCAGCATGCCCCACCAGTGCTCTGACATTTTGTAATTGGGGGCTGCGTCCGGTGCCCCGGCAAGAACGTACTTCCAGGCGACCGCGGCCGCCGGTAATAGAAGAAGCATGTGGCGTCGGGTGATGCTCATTTCCCCCCTCCCTCAATCACCGGACTATGCGGCTGATGGCACGTATCGCACGGCACGCCGGAGGAGTGGTCGACGGAAGCGACTTGCGGAAATCCCTTGGGCTTGGCGATGTTCGCTTCGTGACAGCGGACGCACAGTACCGCCGTGTCGAGTTTGGCGGGTGTCACCGATCCCGGATCATCGACATGTTTCGCCAGCGGTCCGTGGCATGCCTCGCAGTTGACATGCGCATGTTTACCGCTCTTCTTTTTTTCCAGGACATCGGCATGACAGTCTTCGCAAGCCTGATGGCCGGCGAAGTTCACCGGACGGGCTGCCATCTCGGCCATGGCATTTCCGCGGTAGTGTCCATACTGTCCGAAACTCTTCGGCACAAGAAGCGCACGTATCCCCAAGAACGCCAAGCCGATGACGACGGAAACAACAGCCACTCGAAAAAGATGCCCAGCGTCTTTGAACATATTCATAAGGTGTGCTTTGCTTAGTTACCCTAGCTTGCCGCCCAATGCTGTGCGCCGGATCACGTGAAAACCGTGTTTAAATCACATGTAGATGTGACCTCACGGCGTATCCCGGGCAGGATTCTCGATTTCGACAAAACCCACCGGCGAGAGAGTTTGGAAGCTGCCTTATACAACATTGCGATTCGGGGCCAGAGAGTCACTTCCGGTTGGTCGGCTAACCGGAAGCTGTCCAGAACCGGGCTTGGAGGAGATCAGCAGCGATGTTCGCGAAGGCGACTTCTGGCCAGGGTCGTTGAGAGTCTGTCCCGGCGATAACCTTCCGACTTGCCTCTAAACCAGGAAAAGATCGCAATCAATTCCCATAAGGCGACTTAAACTAAGCCGCTACTGCCACGGACCTTTTGCGTGTTACTGAGCGAACGGTCGAGGTGATCTAAGCTGATTTTTGTCACAGAACTCTGACGAATCCAATCAGGGTTAAAATCTATTGAAAATCGAACCTGTTCCAAAACTAGCCGCTGCCGACGATTCGGAAGCGCCGCGGTCAATTTCATGATTAATTTAGAGGGCATTGGCGAAGTATCGAATCGACAGTTTGGACGATTGCGCTTGGGAATCGCATGAATATGTCTGCCAGTGCCGATAGCAAACGCTTCCAGAGCGGCGCGAACAAGTATGCTGCCTACCTCGAAACGCCCGAGGGCCGGTTGCGCTCTGACTTGGCCTTTGCGAACCTGCACGATTTTCTACCACTCCAGGCCAAAGAGCCGTTGTGTGCATTAGACCTCGGAGGTGGCACGGGGGCGGCGGCGGTTCGACTGGCGCGACTTGGCATGCATGTTACGGTGCTGGATTGTTCTCCCGCGATGCTGGATATCGCGCAACGCGCCGCCCACGAAGGCGGGGTCGCGGAGAAGATCGTGGTGAAGCACGGCGAAGCAGCAGAGCTTGCCAGCTTGTTTCCCGCGCGTTCGTTCGATGTAATTCTCTGCCATAACATTCTGGAATATGTCGATGACCCGGGAGCTGTGTTGCGTGATGCGGCTCGCGCCTTGCGAGGTTCATCCGCGATAGTCTCAGTGCTCGTGCGAACCCAGGCAGGCGAGGTATTAAAAGCCGCAATCCGAGCGGGCGATTTGGATGAGGCGGAAAATGGTCTTATGGCTGAGTGGGGAGAAGAATCTCTCTACGGAGGGAGAGTGCGACTCTTCAGTGACGTCTACCTGCAACGTATGCTGAAAATGGCATCGCTGACGTTAATTGCAGAGCGGGGTGTGCGCGTAGTTGCGGATTATTTGCCGCCGGCGGTATCTCGCGACGCCGAGTATCAGCGCGTTCTCGAACTGGAACGTAAGCTGGGTATGCGGCCAGAGTTTGCCGCAGTCGCGCGCTATAGGCAATGCTTGGCTCGCCGACCGGATCCGGTGGAGGAGGAGTGCGAGTGAACGACGTGCGAGCGGAATCTTCATTCTCGACAACCGGCGCGAAGACGCCTGACGCCGGTATTTCGCTCGGGCTTGGGCTCACCAACGAGTGCAACCTTTCATGCGCCTTCTGTTACCGGGATCCAGCCCGCACCGATCGCCTCTCTCTGGATCAAGTGAAATCGGTCATGGAACGACTGCCGATCCGTTCGGTGAATCTCGGCACCGGCGAGAACGGCATGCATCCAGAGTTCAAAGCGATATTGGGTTACCTGCGAACGCAACCCATCAAACTGACCATCACTTCCAACGGCCACAGCGTCGCAGTTTTGGAGGACAA
>DATEQW010000072.1:0-28087 GCA_035272245.1 Candidatus Sulfotelmatobacter sp.
GCTTTGATCTTCGACCGCATGCCCAGAGATATTTCGAGATCGGCCTCGCTGCCGATACGGAGATTGTCTTCTTTCGTACCCATACCGCCGCCGAGGCTTAGCTCGCGAATCAGAATTCGTGATTTTCCCCAGGAGCTGCCAATGGTGGCTCCCAGTGCGCGGGATAGAACCATGCGCTCGTAGCGCCGTTGCCGCACCCAAGGGCATGCCGGAGCGGTATCCAGAGGCGCGATCGCCAGCTCTGCCGCTTCGATGCCGCTGTCGGAGAGAATCTGCGCACTGTAGCGGGGATCGGTCTTCGACAAAGACTGAGCAGAAGCAATTCGCAGCTCGCGATGATAGACCCATCCAAACGTTTTCTTTGTTTCGACAATCTCGCGGAGCAGAGAGACTGCCTCTGCGTCGCGCAGGCGTCCAAGCGACTCGATCGCCTTCAGCTGCACAAAGGGCGACCGTGAAGCCGCTTCGCCCGGTTTGGCCATCGCCATCAGTGGGTGCGCCGCGCTGACGTCGCCGCTCATTCCGATTTCATCGATCGCTTCCGGCAGAACCACAGAATCCAGGACCTCGGCCAACTCCAGCAGTGTTCTGCCCCGGTCCGGCGCAGCTCCGTATGCGACCTGCCGCACGACAATGTCATGGTAAAAGCGGTTCCACTCGGGCAAGCGCGTCGGGAGCAGCTCCAGCAAAGTGCCCACATCCAGTCGGCTTAACAGGCCCACCACGGCAGAGGCCTGCCGCGACTGTCCCGTGCGCAAGATCTCGCGCAGTTGCGTGAGAGCCGGAGATCCCATCTCCTTGACCAGTTCCACCATGCGATCGCATTCGTCCCGCCGCATGCAGCGAAAGAACCGGTCAGCCAGATGTTCCGCTCCCGACTGGCATGTGCGCCGCAATACCACCAGCAGGTCCGCAGGTATCGGATCCAGCCGCAATGCTTCTTCAATAAACTCTGGAATCCGGTTTTCCACTCCGACCCGCGGCCTCAGGTCATTCACCATCACTGGCCGCTGCTGCAGTAACATTTCCATCCCGGAGCATACTTCGTTCACCGCCTGGTAGTTCCTGGCTTCGCTGGCCTCCTGGCTTAAACGCACAAAAGCCGCGCTCAGCAAGCTTTGCAGCTCGGGATCCTTTTCCACGCATAGCTGCTCAGAGACTTTTCGGATGGCCCCGCCCATAGCCTCGCCGCCGAGTCTAGCGTACAGGTCGGCCAGCTGGCTCAATCCAATTGCAGTCTTGCGGCGCGAGTCGGCTTCCTTATTGCTCAGGCTGGCCGAATAGTTATTCAGAATTTCGGCGGACGCTTGTTTGTCATCGCGGTCGAGAAGCACTTCCACGAACTGGCGCACATTGCGCGGTGGAACGCAGGGAGCTTCATGGGAGAGCAGTACCGTCTTCTTTCCCGACTCCGGCACTTCGGCCCAGAACATTCGGTCGAGGATATCGGCGTGCGACTCCACCAGAATCCCGGCCTTGTTCATCTTTTCTTCTTGCAGCTTCAGAATCTGGCGCAGCGAATCCATCTGCCGGCTCATGTGCTCCATCATCTGATGGACGGCATTCACTTTGACTTCGCCCTTCTGATAACGCTCCAGAGCGAAGCGGATCGCCATGTGCTCGGCCGCCTTCATCAACAGCGGCGTATCTTCCTGCTCGGCAGTTGCTTTGGCGGCCAGAGTGCCCAACAACTGCTGCAAGTTCAGGCGCGTGTTCGGATCGGTCTCGGTGAGCTCTTTCTGCAGAACCTCTGGACTTGCGTTCGGGTCGCCTTGCACTTGTCCGAATCGAGTCAGCAAGCGGATCGCCTGCACGACCTCGGCTTCCTGCAGCG
Source organism: Candidatus Sulfotelmatobacter sp. (assembly GCA_035272245.1). Taxonomy (GTDB): domain Bacteria; phylum Acidobacteriota; class Terriglobia; order Terriglobales; family Acidobacteriaceae; genus Sulfotelmatobacter. The sequence goes on from DATEQW010000072.1 coordinate 1,835, forward strand.
GCACCACGCCCCCCTCCCATACAGGAGCGGTTGCTGTTCCGGTGCCGATGCCTGCGCCGGTGCCGGTTCCTGGCCCTGCCACCCAGTGACCCGGACCGTTCGGAACGCTTCCGAAAGGAACTCCGGCTCCGCCTCCGCTGCCTTGTCCTTGGCCACCGCCTCCGGCGTTGGCGCCCTCAGCCGCTGCAATTAATTGCAGAAGCTTTTGCGGATCGTTCAACCATTGCTTGAATTCTGGTCCAAGAGTTTGCGCCGCGATCTGCGCAGCTACGCTGATATCTCCGGTGAGCGGGTCGGCCGCCACAAACTTCACTTCATTAATCTTGATCGTACTTTGCTTGGGCCCGCTGTTGAGAGCCTCTTTGATTTGTTTCGATACATCCTGGGCCTTCGAGCCCGCCACGGTAAAGGCGCGCACTAAACGTGTGAAGTCTTCGACCGTAACATCTTTGGAGAAGTGCAGGCTGGCCAGGCCAGCGGTGGTGAGCAACTGACCAAAGCTGCGTTCGGTTTGACCGGTTTCCAGCGGAACGCCATCCAGCAATAGCTTGTTGTCCGAAACTCCCAGCAGAAATCCGCCATCGCCAGCTGCCGGCAGGCCTTGCTGGAGTTCATTCCACGTGACTTCAAACTGCGCCTCGGTGCGCTTGTGCTCATAGCCGTACATCCGCGCATACTTGATCAGGATGTTCAGGCTATGGACGAAGGCCCGCGCCGATGCCGCGCGATTGGCATGAAATGTACTTGCGTTCGTGATAGAGCACTCCTCGAACTACACTCTGCAAGTAAAAGGTAAATCCAGAAGGTAAGTCCTCGCACGTTACGGAGGTAATGGAAAATTGCCTGGCTATAGGCCCTGTACTCCCAGTAGGGATAGGGATTGGGACACTCCCCGGCACTGGCGTTCCCAGCCAAGAGCAGCGAAAATGGATATGCAAAGATTCAGCTCCCAAACTCCTGTGCCTTCCTCCATTGCTCGCACAACCCGACCCAAGAAAATCACTGGCCTTCGCTACTGGATGCTGCGCGTTCTGGAGGAATGCGAGCATGTTTCCGCCGATTTCGGGCCCGACCCCGTTCATGATCTGCGCGTCTCTCTGCGCCGCTGCCGATCGCTAGCCGATGGATTGATGGCCCTCGATCCCGACCCTGACTGGAAGGCGATGAAGAAGGCCGGCAAGCGCTTGTTCCAGCGCCTCGGCGCCTTGCGCGATGTCCACGTAATGATGGAGTGGGTAGAAAAACTTGCTGTAGTTCAAACTCAGGGAAACGCGGGCGAGCCATCGGCTTCTTTCAAGGCAGGGGCAATAGCGAATCCTCCATCTCAATCGAATCAGGAGCTGACGCCAGACTCAGCCGATCCCGTTGCCCACGCCCTTTTCGAGATCCTGCACCGCCGTGAGAGCGAGCAGCGGCACGAGGCTCAAGCCGCTCTTGAAGAGTTTGATCGCAAACAGTGGAGATCGTGGAGCAAGTCTCTTCCCGTTCGCGCCGGGCGCATCCGTCCGGGGAGCGCGCTCTTTAAACATCTTGCTCTGGAGCGCTGGACCGCTGCCCGTGAACTCCATGCCCGTGCTCTGCGCAACCGCTCGCAAGTCGCGCTCCACAGCCTGCGGATCGGAATCAAACGCTTCCGTTATATCATAGAGAATTTTCTTCCCGTCGAGCACAAGGCTTGGAGCGACGACCTCAAGGAAATCCAGGATTTGCTCGGTGAGATTCATGATCTCGATGTGCTTTGGTCCACGGCCAATTCCTGTCAGGTTTTTCCCGATGCAGGTTCTCGCAACGACTGGCATGAACGAATCCTCTCCGAGCGCACCAAGCGCATCGATCAATACCGCGCCAAAATGGTTGGCCCCGATTCTCTCTGGCAAGTGTGGCGCGCCGCGCTGCCCCAAGGCAGGCAGATACAACTGCTGGCCACGCGCCGTATGAAACTCTGGGCGAACGGCCTCGATCCCGACTTCCCCCACTCCGAGCGGGTCGCCAGCCTGGCTGTCCAACTCTACGACGGCCTTTTGGGCTGGGGATGGCAACCTGCTGTTGACGCTGCCTCCGCCCGATCGAGCCTGCTCGCCGCCGCTCTTCTCCACGATGTCGGCAAATCCGAAGGTCAGAAAGGCCATCAAAAAACTTCCTTCGATTTGATTCGTGCCCACGGAAATCCGTTGGGCTGGAAGGCCGCAGACCTGCAACGCGCCGCCATCGTTGCGCGTTTTCACCGCGGGAAGCTGCCCACCCGGAAGCACAAGACTCTGCGCGATCTTTTGCCTGACGAGCAGAAAGCAACCATTCAGCTGGCTGCCGTTCTGCGACTGGCCAACGCCTTGGACGCGGGACACGACGGTCACATCCGCCGCATTCAAATTGAAAATGCTCGGAACCAAGCGAGAGGGAACCAAGCGAGAGGGAACGAAGCTTTGATCGTCGTGGCTGAAGGCTACTCGCCGCTCGGAGCCTCCTCTCAAACGATCGCGGCGGAACGTCACCTGCTGGAAACCGTCCTGCGGAGGCCAGTAGTTCTTAAGCCGGTGCGGAATTCTTTGAGAGCGCATGCCAGCCGGTAGCCTCCCAGTCACTTTCCACTCCTCGCCTTGGGAGGCTACAACGTAACTATCTATGACCCACGCCCAACTGGTCGAAAAAGCAGTTCACTGGCTGCGCCGCTACCGCTGCGGAGTGGTGCTCTCCGAGCAAGCCTGCGTGAGCGGCGAGATGCCCGACGCCATTGGTTGGAAGCGCGCCTGCCATTCCGTTCTGGTTGAGTGCAAAGTTACCCGTTCTGATTTCCTGGCCGACCGAGCCAAGCCCTTCCGATCAAAGCCGGAGCAGGGAGTGGGCTGCGAAAGATTCTACTTAGTACCGGTTGGACTGATTCGACGCGAAGAACTGCCCGCAGGCTGGGGGTTGCTGGAGCTTCGTCGCGGCAGAATTGAAACTGTGCACTCTTCGGCGAAAAACTTGCGCAGCGCCACTGGCTTCCGCTACGAAATGAATCTGCTCCTCGCCAGCCTGCGGCGCGTCGAGGTCCGGGTTGAACCGCAAAGCATCACCGACTTTCTCAAGTGGAAGAACCGCATGGCCGAATACAACCGCGGAACCCTCCCGGAAGGACTCGCTTCTGCCGAGGAAGAACCGAATGTATTCCTGGAACCGGATCTGACGGCATAGTGAGGAGCCAGCAGCGAGAAGCCAGAGGATCTGTCTACAGTTCCCGCCGTCCTTCCATGGCCTTCAGCATGGTGATCTCATCGGTGTACTCGATATCGCTGCCGACCGGGATGCCCATCGCGATGCGGGTCACCTTCACTCCGGCGCGTTTGAGTTGTTGGGAGAGATAGGTAGCAGTGGCTTCGCCCTCGACCGTAGGATTGGTGGCGACGATCACTTCGTCTACATTGCCCGCGTCGACGCGCGCAATGAGGTTCGAGATGCGGAGCTGCTCCGGGCCGACGCCGTGCAGCGGCGAGAGCGATCCGTGCAACACATGATAGACGCCGTTGAAGTGCTTGGTCTTTTCAATGGCCGCAATGTTGGTGGGCTCTTCGACCACGCACACCAGGCGCTGATTTCGAGTCGCACTGGTGCAATAAACGCACGGATCTACGTCGGTAATGTTATTGCACACAGAGCACAGCCGCAGGCTGGCCTTGACGTCGCGCACCGCCGCGGCCAGCGCCTCGGCGTCTTCGTCGCTAGCGCGCAGAATAAAGAAGGCCAGCCGTTGTGCGCTCTTTGTGCCCACGCCCGGCAGCTTCTTCAATTCGTCAATCAGGCGGGACATCGGCTCAGCAAATTTAGACATAAGAAATTGAGTGACTGCGTGATTAGGTCATCGGGGGTTTTTAAATCAAGATTCAAGAATTGGGAAAATTGGCCAGATGACCGGATTGCCCAATCGCCCAATTCTTCACAGTCCGCCGATGCCCAGTCCGCCCAGCATACCGCCAACGGTCGATTGCATTGCCCCATCCACTTTGCGCGCGGCTTCATTTACCGCAGCCAGGATTAAGTCCTGCAGCATTTCCACATCGCCAGATTTTATGGCTTCCGGGTCGATGCGCACGCTGAGCAGTTGCTTGCGCCCATCCATCTTCACCGTGACCGTGCCTCCACCAGACGAGGTTTCCACCACGGTCTCCTGCATTTTTTTCTGCAGGCTCTCGTACTGCGACTTGGCCTTCGACATCAGCTCTTGCAGATTGAATCCACCCATAATGGCGTTACCGCTTCTCCTTGTAATCAATCACAGTGCGAATCTGAGCGCCGAATTTCTCTTGCAGACGCCGGACGATGGGATCCTGTTCGGCGCGGCCACGGCCACCGATTCCGGAACTAGCCCCATTTGTTTTCGGAGATCCGTTGCGCTTTTCTGTCGCAGCCACCACCGCTCGTGGAACGATTCTAAGTTTGACGGGCCGTCCCAGAAGACCGCTGGCCGAAGCGACGGCTAACCGCCTTGCATCGGCGCCCAGCGACATATCGACGACGGCTTGCGACTCAGAAACTTTGATGACGACCTCGTTTCCTTCGATCGTCCATTCGCCTGCTTCGAGCATCGAGACCAGGATGCGCTGATTTCCGTCGGTGAGCGCTTGTAGTACTGCTGTCTGCAGCTTCTCGATCGGCGCGGCCACTGCTGCGGAACTCAAGGGCGTCGGAGAATCTTGGCGAGGAGCCGGCAACTTTGCTTCGGACGGTGAATCGAGGTTAGCCAGTGCCGTAGCCCCGATAATCACCGGTGTCGACGAACTCGCTTCTCCGAATCTGCCGGAAGCGCTGGCGGAGATTGGCTCAGACGACTCCTGACGCGGTCCACCCTTGCGTGCGGAATCGGCCGCGAACGGCGAAACAGGATTTAGACGGGTTGGTGCAACCGCTTCTGTGCGCCGCTCGGCTGCACTCGAACCCACGATAGAGGGCCGCGCGGGATTTCTGGTGGCATTTGCTCCAGCGCCCGAGGTGCTCGAAGAACCGGCCACTTCGCTGAGCAATTGCTCGATGGGCAGTAGTCGCTGCGCGTGGGCCATCTTGAGCAGGCCAAGTTCGAGATGGAAACGCTGCTCCTGTTTGTATCCCAACTCGCCGTGAGTGCGCAGCATGATCTGCAGATGACGCGTGAGATCTTCTTCCTCAAAGAGAGCGGCGACACGCTCCACGCGCTCGCGCTCTTCGCTTGAGATCTGCAGCAGGGAAGAGTCTTTTCCCGCAATTTTGGCAACCGTGGCGTTGCGCAGGAAGCGAACCATCTGCCGCGCAAAATGTGTGGGACTGTGCCCTTCGCTGATGAGATGGTCAATCTGCTTCAACACATCTTCGCTGGCGCTGCGAGCGATGGCCTGCATCACTTCCTCGAGAATGTGCGCGGGAGCGGCGCCGACCAGGTTGCGCACAGAATCCGCCGTGATGCGTCCGCTGGAAGAGGCAATGGCCTGATCGAGAATCGACAACGCGTCGCGCATGGAGCCGTCGCCCGCCTCGGCCAGGAGAGCGAGAGCATCGTCATCCGCTTCGATTTTTTCGCGTCCGACGAGGTCGCGCAGCTGGCCGACGATGGCATCGAACTTTACCGCGCGGAAGCTGAAGTGCTGGCAGCGCGAACGAATCGTCTGCGGAATATCCTCCGGCTGCGTGGTCGCCAGCATGAAAACGATATGATCGGGCGGCTCTTCCAAAGTTTTCAGCAAGGCATTAAAGGCCGCGTCAGTAATCTGGTGAGCTTCATCGAGGATGTAGATCTTGAAACGATCTCGCGCTGGGCGATAACGCGCCGCCTCGCGAAGTTCGCGGATTTCGTCAATGCCGCGATTGGTGGCCGCGTCGATCTCAATCACGTCGACAGCGTTACCGGCGCGAATCTCGGTGCAGGATTCACAGACGCCGCAAGGTTCGGCCACAGGCTTGTCGGACGAACGGCAATTCAACGCCGCAGCCAAAATCCGAGCCACGGTAGTTTTTCCAATGCCGCGATGGCCGCTAAAAATGTAGCCGTGAGCAGTCCGTCCCTGTTCAAGCGCGTTTTGCAGGGTACGGCTGACGTGTTCTTGTCCGATCACATCGGAGAACTTCTGTGGACGGTATTTACGCGCCAGGACGGTGTAGCTCATGAGCCGGAAGAAACGATTATACGTGATGAGAAGAGCGATGGAGTTGTTGACCCGAATGGCGTGCCGGGTGCGATCGGTAGGAACTACGCAAATTGTTGCGTACCCTTGAGATAGCTGTAACTCGCCCGGCACACTCCTCTAATTTTTCTGTCAAAGAATGGAGAAAGATAGTACTATCCGCAAGCTAAAGTCCCGCCCGGGAGTTTACCGTTATTTTCCCCAAGACTCTTGAAAGGGAAATCCCGGCTAATCGCAAGGAGAGATCGTGATTCGAAGGCTAGGTGTGTTCTTGCTCGTGATCGGCGCGATGATGTTGGGCGCGACCGTTGCTTCCCAGGCTCAGTCGCAGTCCACACTAACTCGCAATGTGCGCAATGAGGTTCTCAATGGTCAGGCGAAGCCTGTTGGAAGGCTGCCTGCAACCCAGTCCATGCGCCTGGTTTTTGTTCTGCCGCACCGCAATCAGGTTGAGTTAGAGAACTTCTTGCAGGAACTCTACGATCCTTACAGCCCGTCTTACCGCAAGTTCCTCACGGTGGAAGAGTTCACAGAAAAGTTTGGTCCCAGCCAGGAAGATTATGACTCTGTGATTCACTTCGCAGAAGCGAACGGCCTCAGGGTGGTTGGAACCTCCCGCAATCGCATGAACCTCGATGTCAGCGGGGCGGTCGCGAGCATTGAAAAGGCCCTGCATGTAAACATGGGCGTCTATCAACATCCCACCGAAAACCGCACCTTTTATGCCCCCGACCGTGAGCCTACGATGGACCTGGCGGTTCAGTTGTGGCGTGTCGCGGGTCTGGACAACTATTCGATTCCGCGTCCCCTGGTGCGTGAGCGTTCCAATGCCACGTCGAAGGCGACCACTGGCTCCTGCCCTTCGCAGTCATTCTGCGGCAGCGACATGAGGGCGGCATACTACGGCGGAACAGCGCTGACCGGAGCCGGCCAATCAGTAGGGCTGTTCGAGTTTGTAGGCACAGATCTGGCCGACTTGAACACGTATTTCAAAAACGCGAAGCAAACCAACAATGTCCCAATCACTTTGCTCTCCACCGACGGAACTTCTACAAGTTGCCTGGCATCGGCGGACTGCGATGATACGGAACAGACCTTAGACATGACGCAGGCGCTCGGCATGGCCCCTGGGTTGTCCAGCCTGGTGTTATACGTGGGATCAACCGATTCCGCGATCTTTAACGCCATGGCGATCGCGAAACCGCTGAACGCACAATTGAGTTCTTCCTGGGCGTGGCTTCCGGTGGACCCCAGCACCGACAACCCGTACTTCGAAGAGTTTGCGGCGCAGGGTCAGAATTTGTTTGATGCAGCCGGCGATAGCGGCAAGTGGACCGCATCTACCGAATTTGTTTGGCCCGCGGACAGTGCGTTTCTCACGTCGGTTGGCGGGACCGACTTGGACACCAGCGGCGCAGGCGGTCCGTGGAGTTCGGAGACCGCCTGGGCCGACGGTGGTGGGGGCATTTCGACAAATAAGCTTGCGATTCCCTCCTGGCAGGTGACTGCGGCCGCGGGCTGCGCGGACTGCTCCCAAACCTATCGCAACGGACCAGACGTTTCAGCGAACGCGAATTACACCTTTTACGTTTGCGCTGATCAAACCACTTGCACCGCCAACGTCTATGGCGGGACCAGTTTTGCAGCGCCGATGTGGGCAGGTTACCTGGCTCTTGCCAATCAGCAAGCAGTCTCAAACGGACAACCCACTCTCGGCTTCATTAACCCAGCCCTTTATACGATTGGTTTGGGCTCGAGCTATGACACCGATTTCCATGACATCAGTGGCGGAAACAATGGCTATCCAGCGACCGTGGGATACGATCTGGCGAGCGGATGGGGCAGTCCGAACGGAAGCGCCCTGATCAACGCGCTGGTCGGAACATCCTCTGCCAGTTACACCATTTCTGCCTCGCCCACTGCGGTTTCGGTGGTGCGGGGCAGCAGTGGCACATCGACGATCACTACCGCCGTGTCGGGCGGTTTTGATTCGGCCATTGGTTTGTCGGCAACGGGCCAACCCGCGGGCGTAACGGTCACTTTCAATCCCCCGTCATTCGCCGCGCCAGGTTCTGGCACCTCGACCATGACCATGGCCGTGGCCTCAACCACCGTGGCTGGCACATATCCGATCACCATTACGAGCTTGGGTGGAGGCATTACCCACACCTCCACGGTGACTCTGACGGTGACCACAGCTTCCAAGGCCAACTTCGCCATCAAGGCTTCCCCCAATGCCATCACCGTGGCCAGAGGCAGCACTGGCACTTCGACCATAACCACGAAAGTAGGCAACGGCTTCGACTCGGCAATTACCTTGTCGGGAGCCTCCGGAACATCCTTCAGCGTGAACCCCATACCCGCGCCGGGAGCTGGGAAATCCACTCTGACCATCACGGTTCCCAAAGCCGCACCACTCGGAGCCCACGTGTTCACCATCAAGGGCACTGGCGGTGGCATAACGCACTCGACCACGGTCACCGTTACGGTCACACAGTAGCGAGCCTGAGATGTTGCGGTATTTGCTCGCAAGGTTTGGCATGGAGGGCCCGGATCAAGCGATCCGGGCTTTTCTTCTTTGAACTAAAGATCGGTTTGAACAAGGATCGGCCGAGAACTTGCTAAAGCGGCAGGGCAAGCGTTAGGCTGGAACGTCGCCGCCGAGTGCAGGAACGGTCTTGTCTCGACGAAAATCGCGTCGGACCGATCGCGTCGGACCTTAAGGAGAGCAACATGCAACTGAAGCTAATGACACAAACGAAAGACGGAATCTTGATTGTCGATTGCAGCGGACGGATTGTCTTCGGCGAAGAGTCATCGCTGTTGCGGGAGACGGTAAAGAAAGCTGTGTCACAAAACAATCGCATTGTGCTCAATCTGGGGGAAGTGAATTACATCGATTCCGGCGGGCTCGGAACCTTAGTCGCGCTGCGTACCACGGCGCAAAATGCCGGTGGCACGATCAAATTAACGAACCTGACCAAGCGTGTGGGCGATTTGCTGCAAGTTACAAAGTTGCTGACGGTATTCGACGTATACGACTCCGAGGCGGAAGGCATCGAATCTTTCCGCAAGGCGGCCTAGACACGCCCCGCAGGTTAGGGCTCCTGAATAGGGGTTGGTGATCGTCCGCACATCCTCGGCAGAACCATCGACTTCTCCTCGAATGCTTTCTCGTGTCATTTTCATTTTGTGCCTGCTGGCGAGTGCCAGCGGCTTCGTCTCCCCACCAGCGGCGCTGGCTCTCGGGCTGGCGTTTGGTCTGACCTTGCCGCATCCCTATGGTGGGGAAGCGAAGAATGCTTCCAAATACCTTCTGCAGGCCTCTGTGGTGGGACTGGGTTTCGGAATGAATCTTCGCCAGGTTGTGCAGGCCGGGCGCAGCGGGTTTGTCTACACCATGCTGGGCATCAGTTTCGCGCTGCTTGCCGGCATGGGCCTCGGCACATTGTTCGGGGTGCAGCGCGTGCCGGCATTCCTCATTTCCACCGGAACTGCAATTTGCGGCGGTAGCGCCATAGCCGCTGTGGGGCCCATCACACATGCGAGCGACGAAGAGATGGCGGTGTCGCTGGGAACCGTTTTCGTACTGAACTCGGTGGCGTTGTTGATTTTCCCCACTATCGGCACGGCGCTCAAACTAACGCAATCACAGTTTGGATTGTGGGCGGCGCTGGCCATTCATGACACGAGTTCAGTCGTGGGAGCAGCGGCAAAGTATGGGGCCGTAGCCTTAGCCATCGCGACAACCGTCAAATTGGCGCGGGCGCTGTGGATTGTTCCCCTCTCGGTTGCGACTGCGATTGTGCGAGGAGCGAAGGCGAAAATTCAGTGGCCGTGGTTCATCGGATTCTTTTGTCTCGCAGCGGTTTGCAACACGTATCTTCCTGCTGGCGCGCACGGTTACTCTCTTGCGGTAAAGATCGCAAAGATTGGGTTGACGGCTACTCTGTTCCTGATCGGGAGCGGGATCTCGATTGCAACCATCAAGCGCGTGGGGCACCGTCCGTTGCTGCAAGGTATTATTCTGTGGCTGCTGGTTTCGGTGGGATCGCTGTGGCTGATTCGCATTGGATGGATTGCGCTATGAAGAAAGGAAGCGAAAAGTCGCCGAAGAAACGGGTGGGAAAGAGACGTCCGCTGAGGTCGATTCCTGATCAGTCGTCGAAGATGCGAATCCGGATTGAGGCTGCGATTCGACGTATACCCAAAGGGAAAGTCTCGACATACGGAGCGGTTGGACGCGCTGCAGGATTTCCTGGAGCGGCACGGCAAGTGGCGAAGGTGTTGCATGGTGGATTCGAATTGCCCTGGCAGCGAGTATTAGGCGCAGGCGGAGAAATCAAGCTGCGAGGCGATTCGGCGATGGAGCAGCGGTTCCGGCTGGAAGCTGAGGGCGTTCGCTTCCACGGGCGGAAGGTGGATATGAAGGCGCACGAATTCAAGTTTGCCCGCGGAAGCGCCGCGAAGAAGCGTTGACTCGAACGAAGTACATTTTCCAGAGTCGCTACTTCTTGAACTGTTGGTCGATCTCCACTTGGTAGCCGGTCACCATTTTGTTGGTTTCATTGGCCATGCCCACTACGGCCATCAACTCCTTGAACATGGCATCCGTCATACCTTTCTTCTGCGCGGACGCGGTATGCGAAGCGATGCAGTAATGGCACTGGTTGGTCACGCTGACCGCAACGTAAAGCAACTCTTTGGTTAGCGGATCGAGGGCGCCGGGAGCCATAATTTGTTTGATATCTTCCCAGGTGCGCTTCAGCGTGGCGGGATCGTGTGCGATCGCTTTCCAGAAATTATTGATCCAATCGGTCTTGCGCGTAGCCATGATGTCGTCGTAAATGGCACGTACTTCGGGGCTGGCGTCTTTGTATTCGATGAGTCCAAGTGTTGACATGAGTTCTCCGGTTTAATGAATCGAATTACCACGGAGACACAGAGGCACGGAGAAAGCTAAACGTCCAAGGCAGGTTTTTCTCAATGTCTCGGTGACTCCGCGGCGAAGCCCTTCAATTATTTCGGAACCTCTCCGCTCAGCAGTTTTTCCAGGGCCGCCGCTGGGCACCGTACTCCTACGTAAAACTGGCCGAATAAGGCATACACGGCGCTGACTTGATCGAAGCGCATTTCGTAGATCAATTTCTTGAACACGAGAGGATCATCCGCGAATAGATCGACACCCCACTCCCAATCGTCGAAGCCGATCGAGCCAGTAATAATCTGTTTCACCTCGCCGGCGTAGCGGCGGCCGACGAGTCCATGCTCGTTCATCTGGCGGGCACGCTCTTCGATGGGGAGCGTGTACCAATTCTTATCCTCGCCTCGGCGCCGATCCATGGGATAGAAGCAGATGTAACGGTTCTGCGGGATCTGAGGGAACAGGCGCGGATGCATTGCCTCCCGGTGGCGACCGAGCTTGCATTCGATCTCGGCCTTCCACTGGTCGGAATGAGGCTGTATGCCTTGAGCCGAGAGTTCTTTGTAGATTTTCAGAGTCGAGTCATAGAGCCCAAGCTCGATAATCGAAAGGTACGAGGAAGTCGGTTCCAGATAGTCACTCAGGCGCAAACCGGCCAGCTTCAGTTCCGCCTGGTTCAGATCGGCGAAGGAGTTGCGAAAGTGCACCAGCATCAAATCGCCTTTGTGGCCGATCAGCGAAAAAAGAGCAGACTGTCCCTCCGCTCTCTGCTCCATTTCTCCTAGCGTCGCTGCGGCTTCCTGAGCGATCGCTGCCCGTGTGTTTTCCGGCAAGGCGCGCCAGGCGGTCCAGCGGAAACGCATCATTTGATGCAATACGCTGTAACCTTCGGCGGTCAGCGGAACTTCGGGAATCCCTGCCGAGAGAGTTTCCGAAGGAACGTTTTGCGGATGCAGATGGGGAGTCGTCGTGGCGGTCATTGGTTTCTCGGGACGTGTACTCATGATTTCAGCCTCTATTGTACGCAAGAGCTGCGGAGGCGGCGAATTCAGGATTTACAATCGATCTGACACTTTGAATGCGGCGACTTCTTTCATGCGAAAACTGATTCTAATTGCATATGTCCTTACCTTCTCAACTCTGCTCATAGCGCAGAACAAGCGCCTGTGGGTGCTGCGTACGCCGGGGCAGGCGGCGGAGTTCGATACCACAACGTTCGCCGAGAAGCAGAAGGTGGAGATTCCTCCGGAAGCGGTCGCTTCGCCGCTAAGATTTTCAGTCAATGCTCTTGGGCAAATGTTGTTTGCTCTGCCGGTGGCGCTGCCTTTGGCGGACGGGAATCTCTCCGCCGAGCGCAAGGTGTGGGTCTGGGATGGCCACACGGGAAGCATCATTTCGCGGGACATGGCCCGAATTACCTCTACTGCGGGATCAAATCTTTCTATCAGCGAGACCGCTCCCGTGCCATATCTCTCAGCGGATGGCACGCATCTCTATTGGTTTTCGAATCAGGCGCGACGCCTGCAGCGCGACGGCGTCGATCTCTCCACCAAGACAACCTGGCTAGGCTGGAGGACAGACCTCACCGGCGCGGGCCGTCAGGACGTGGCCTCCATCTCGCTGCCCGAATGCTCGTGCACTACCGGGGGGTGCGAGGAGACCTGCCCTTACGGACAAGTCTGGGTTCCTGACGAAGGAGTTGGCAAATTTTTTCTTCTGACACTATTTGTGGAAGGGCAAACCCAAGCCATTTACAAGTCGACATCGGTTTACGTGGAGAATGCCGGCCAATGGGCGGCGACAGCATACGATCCGGCGCTGCGAATTGTGCTGGACGCCGCCAATCCGGGCGCGATCCTCGAGGCAATTCCTGACGCCGGTTGCTGCGGATGGGCGAACGAGAGTGATGATCAAACGCTGCTGCACCTTGCGGGAGATATATTGACGGTGTTCGATGAACTAACGGCATACAAAAATCCCGACTACGACGTGAGCTTCTACACGCAGAACGGCAAGCTGTCGCCCGACCTCAGATCTGTGGCCACGACGATCAATGCCACCTCCAAACCCAACACGCCAATTCAACTGGCGGAGCAAGGCCAGGCGAATCCCGAAGAGTCGCAACGCATTCGCAAGGCTTTGGTGGATCTCCCGGCGGTCGAGGTGAAGAGTGCAGGGGAGCCTCCACGGCGGCTTGCTTTCTTGCCCCATGCCGCGCTGGTGGGGTGGATCAGCGACAAAGAAATCCTCATCGTCGAGGATCATTTGTTGGTCGCATATAACGTTGCCGGTGGAACGCGCCGGAAATCGAACATACACGTGGAAGACGCAGCGCACGTCTTCCTCCGCTGAAGATTGGCCGGTGGCTCGATGAGCGCGAATGCTGGGCGAACCGACCGCAGAGACTAGGTTTTTCCGCTTTTATTGACTTGCAGTAGTCTGGGACGTAGGATTTTTCAGCGTGATCGGCAAAACCATTTCGCACTACCGGATTATCGAGAAACTCGGCGGAGGCGGAATGGGCGTGGTTTACAAGGCCGAAGACCCGCGTCTGCATCGTTTTGTAGCGCTAAAATTCCTGCCCGATGCGGTGGCCCGCGAGCCGCGCACACTCGCCCGTTTTGAACGCGAAGCGCAAGCCGCGTCCGCGCTGAACCATCCCAACATATGTACGATCTACGACATCGGCGAGGAAGACGGCCAGGCGTTTATCGCCATGGAGTTTCTGGATGGTCTGCCTCTAAAACACCGCATCGCGGGCCGTCCGCTGGACCTAAAGACCTTGCTGTCGCTGGCGGTGGAAATCGCGGACGCTCTCGATGCCGCGCACACGCACGGCATCATTCATCGCGATATCAATCCGGTCAACATTTTTGTCACCAAGCGTGGTCATGCTAAGGTCCTTGACTTTGGCTTGGCCAAGCTCACGGAGGGCGACGAGGCGGTTCTGAGCGGCAACACTTTTGGTGAGGTCACGCAGGCGCCGGAAGACCCCGCGCGTCCTGGCTTCGCCTTGGGAACAATTCCTTATATGTCGCCAGAGCAGGCCTTGGGCAGGCCTCTGGACTCCCGCACCGACCTGTTCTCTTTTGGAGTCGTCCTCTATGAGATGGCGACCGGAATTCTGCCTTTCACGGGGCAGACCACGGCTGCATTTTTTGACTCTCTGATTCACAGCGCGCCCGAATGGCCCTTGCGCTTCAATTCTGCGACTCCCACAGAACTTGAACGGATCGTGCGGAAGGCGCTCGAGAAAGATCCGGGGGATCGATACCAAAGCGCGGCGGAAATACGGGCTGATTTGCAGCGCCTGCGCCGAGAAGTCGAGTCCGGACAAGCCGTGACCACACCAGTGGTCCGGCCCGTGCCGGATTCGAAAGATAGAATCCGCGCCATGTTTGCTACAGCTCTTACCACTGCTGCGGCCCACCCTAAGTCAAGTAAGGTGCCGTGGCTGCTGATAGGCATGGTCGCACTCGTAGTTTGTTTTGCAGTTGTTTTTTTCCTGAGATCACCGGAGTCCCCGCCGGCCGTGATCTCGTCGCTACAGATTACGAATGACGGAACATCGAAACGGTCTCTCGTTACTGACGGCACCCGGCTGTATTTTTCTGAATATGTGAGCGGCCACTCGGTTCTGATGCAAGTTTCCACGGCTGGCGGGGAGACAGCGCCTGTACCTATCTCATTGCCCAGTGCCGACGTCTACGATTTTTTCCCAGGCCGTGCCGAATTACTTGTGAAGGGGGTGGCGGAGGGTTCGGATACGGAGTCGCCGGTGTGGATATTGCCGCTGCCTGCGGGATCGTTGCGGCCCGTGGGAAATATTCTTGCGCATGCGGCCACATGGGCTCCCGACGGCCAACACATTGTCTATGCCAGGAACTCGAGTTTGTACTCGTGCAACGAAGATGGAAGCGACTCGCATGAATTAATCGCAGTCTCGGGCGTTCCCTTTGCGCCTCGTTTTTCTCCGGATGGTCATCTCTTGCGCTTTACCATCCGCAATACCGACCAGCGCACGTCGTCTCTGTGGGAAATTTCACCGGAGGGGAAGAACTTGCACTCCGTGTTGCCGGATTGGAATAAACCAGCGCAGGAATTCGGTGGAACCTGGACACCAGATGGAGAGTATTTTCTGTTTGAAAGTACTCGCGATCATACGCAGAACATCTGGGCTGTCCGCGAGCATAAGCCAATATTTGGCAAGACCATCGCTGAACCGACGCAACTCACTGTGGGCCCGCTTATGTTTAGCAATCCGACTCCGAGCCCAGACGGAAAGAAGTTGTTCGTGATCGGGCAGCAACGTCGCTTCGATCTAATTCGCATGAACGGCAGTTCGCAGCAGTTCTCAATCTACCTTCCGGGCGTGTCTGCGGGCGAAGCCGATGTCACACGCGACGGGGAGTGGATCGTTTATGTGTCGCATCCCGATCTCACTCTGTGGCGAAGCAAGCCGGATGGGAGTTCCCGGACGCAACTTACTTATCCGCCGATGTTGGCACATATGCCGCGGTGGTCTCCGGATGGGACTCAGATCGCTTTTATGGCGTCGCGCCCAGGGAAACCGTGGAAAATATTTGTAACGCCGGCCGAGGGTGGCACGCCCCGCGAAGCGAGCGCTGGAGAGCGCAACCAGGGCGATCCGACATGGGCTGCCGATGGCAACACAATCGTGTTTGCGGGAATGCCCTGGCTGGAGTACGGAAGCACGGCTGGCCCCAACATTCATATGGTGGACGTCAAAACTTCGCAGGTGTCGGATATTCCGGATTCGGAAAATCTTTTCAGCCCCCGCTGTTCGCAGGATGGCCGTCACATGGCGGCCCTCTCCGCGGACTCGACCAAGCTGATGCTCTACGATGTTGAAAAAAAGAAGTGGTCGCAGCTTGCCGAATCCCGGTTCGCATTCGAGAACTGGTCACACGATGGTAAATATATATATGCGGAAGATTATCCCGACAAGAGCGATGACGTGGTTCGTGTGAATGTGGCCAATGGCAAGATGGAACGCTTGTTCAGCTTAAAGGAGATTCCGCGCGGGTTCGATCCCTGGGAGTTCTGGGTCGGCCTCGCCCCCGATGACTCGCCGCTCCTGATGCGCGATAAGAGTACGCAGGAAATCTACAGCTTGGACGTGCGCTTCCCGTAACACACAAATAGGCGATCAACCCGCCCGCGTTGTATAACATCCCATCGGAAGACGACTCCATGAACATACTCGATCTCGTTGTCGGAAAACCCATCAAAACCACAGACGAACGCGCCGAGCAAATCGGTCCGACGCAGGGAGTCCCGATCTTTGGTCTCGACGGGCTGAGTTCGGCCGCCTACGGCCCGGAAGCCGCTCTCAGCCTTCTGATTCCGCTTGGGCTTCTGGGTGTTCGCTATATCGTTCCGGTCAGCGCTGCCATCATTACGTTGTTGGTGATCGTATATTTCTCTTATCGACAGACGATTGCCGCTTACCCTTCAGGCGGCGGTTCCTACACGGTGGCGCGCTTCAACCTTGGCGCGCCCGCTGGATTGCTTGCGGCAGCCGCGCTGCTCGCCGATTACATTCTCACGGCTGCTGTAGGAATCTCAGCAGGAGTTGGGGCCTTGGTCTCGGCAGTGCCGTCGTTACTGCCACATATGGTTACTCTGTGCGTGGGAATCCTGATTTTGATCACCATTCTGAACCTCCGCGGCGTGCGCGAGGCGGGTACAGCTTTTGCGATTCCCACCTATTTATTTGTGGGAACGCTTTTGATCACCATCGGCGGCGGGGTTCTTCGAGTTCTGTTCAGCGCGGGGCATCCTACCCCGGTAGTTCCACTCCCGGCACCTCCGGCTGCGACGGTCGCTGTCACGTATTGGCTGCTGCTCAAGGTGTTCGCCAGTGGTTGCACGGCATTAACTGGCGTGGAAGCCGTCAGCAACGGGGTGAAAGCTTTCCGCGAACCTACGGTGAAGAATGCGCAGCGCACGTTAACGGTGATTATTTTTCTTCTCGCAGTATTGCTGGCCGGTATTTCCTACCTCGTAAGAGCTTACGGAATTGCCGCCACCGATCCGGGCGCCCCGGGGTACCAGAGCGTGCTTTCCATGCTGACCTCAGCGGTGTTTGGCAAAGGAATTTTTTATTACCTCACGATCGGATCGATTCTTGTTGTACTTTCGCTATCCGCCAATACGGCCTTCGCGGATTTCCCACGCCTCTGCCGCGCTATCGCCCAGAACAATTACCTGCCACACGTGTTCGGCTATCGCGGCAGGCGACTGGTCTATACATACGGAATCGTGGTTCTGGCGGTGTTGTGCGGCGGGGCTCTGATTCTTTTCGGGGGCGTTACTGACCGGCTTATTCCGCTCTATGCGGTGGGTGCATTCCTGGCGTTTACGCTCTCGCAAGCCGGGATGGTGATGCACTGGGTCAGAAATCGGGGACCGAACTGGCTAAAAAGCGCATTTGTGAATGGACTTGGGGGGGTTGTCACCGGCATAACGACCATCGTCGTGCTGGTTGCTAAATTCGTGGAGGGCGCGTGGATTACGCTGCTTTTTATTCCCCTCACGATTTTCTTTTTTGTGCTGGTTCGTCGCCACTATCACCACGTGAAGCTGCTGACCAGCTGCAAGGCTCCGATTGACGTGGCCGGCCTGAGCGAGCATCCAATTGCCGTCATCGCGATCGATCGCTGGAGCATCATTACTCGGCAGGGGATTGAATTTGCCTCCCGTCTTTCCCCGGAAGTGATCGCGGTGCACGTCGAGCCGAACGAACATGCTCAATTGCTCGAAGGAGAGTGGGAGAACTACGTCGAGAAGCCCTTTCAGGCGGCTGGCAAGGAGCCCCCGCAGCTACACGTTTTGCCGTCGCCATATCGTTTCATCATCATCCCCTTTGTTCAGTTCATTCTCGATCTTTCGAAGAAACATCCGGATCGCAGCATTGTCGTCGTCATACCGGAGCTGGTGGAGGACCGATGGTATGAATACTTTCTCCATAACCAGCGTGGCCGGCTTCTAGAGTGGGTGCTGCTGGCGCGCGGCAATGAACGAATTTTTACCGTCAGTGCCCCTTGGTATGTAGGGAAGCGATGCTGATCTTAATTAGGACGAGTTACGGCCCAATAGAGCTGCCGGCAGGCGAGCCCAGTGGCTACGCCTGCCTGAGGATGAGTCGCAGTTTATCTAGTGATGGTCGCGGTCTCTGTGGCTGTGTCGCCAGGTCCAGTATTCTTTTTGCTCTTCGGGGGGAGCTTGCGAAAATCACGGTCGGGATCGCGGTGATTGTCCCGGGCCCATGTGTGGTAGTACGTAATCTCGTCATCGTTCCAGACGTGGTAATCGCTGTAATAGGGATCATAGACCCGGTAGTAATGATGGTGGGCGCACCCCGCACCCAAGGCTGAGCACGCCAGCGTGGCGGCCAGGAAACATGAACTGAGAAATCTGGACTTGCTATCCATCGGTGAATGCTCCTCCTCGAGCTCCGGCTTCTAACGAATTACACTCCCCAAGGAACGAAAAGCACTTCAGACTTCGTTGCTCGGAAGCTATTGCGGGTTGCTCATTCTGTGACTGAGCTGCAGGGTCTTGCATGCGGCGGCCAAGTCGAACATCATCCAACCGCCCGGGAAATTCCAAATTGAACCGAATAAATAGCGTTCTCTGTTGTTTTCCACAGGGTGTCATGAAATGTCCCGAGTTGTCCTGTGTTGTCCCTTGCCGGAGGGCTCAATTTGACATATCAAGATAAGGTGGAGTCGAAGTTTGAGCTTCGCACGCCGCGGCGGAGGGCAAAACGCTGCGGCGATTTTTTTTGGACGGCCGGATTTGTTCGTTCAGCCAGCGGGCACGTCGCGTTCTAGATTAGAATGAAGACACAACATCCTGAACTTGTTTCGAGGGCCAAGGAGCACACGAATGTATCAAGAGATTATGGTCATCCCTATGCGCGAGGAATTAACCCGGCTAGGCATTGAGGAGCTGCGCACGGGGGATGATGTCGATCATGCTCTGAAATCGCGGTCTGGAACGGCACTCGTAATTGTCAATTCCATCTGCGGATGCGCGGCTGGCCGCATGCGTCCGGCCGTACGAATGGCGCTGGAGAAGGCGACGCACCCCGACAAAGCATTCACCGTATTTGCCGGACAAGACATTGAAGCGACCGAGCGCGCCCGCAGCTACTTCACCGGACAACCGCCTTCTTCGCCCTCGATCGCGATTCTACGCGATGGCCAACTCGTCTACATGATGCCTCGCCGAGACATCGAATCCCGTGAAGCCCCGGCGATTGCCGCCGAGCTTAAAGTTGCTCTGGACAAGTTCTGCGCCAGACCCGCGACAGTTTAATTTAGGATGGCTGTTCAGGATTTGGTGGTCGCTCTCGGAGAGAGCGTGCAATCTACCTGCTACTTCTTGACTGCTCCGCCCACCATAAAGGACTTCACCACAATCCCGTTCGGCTGCATGCCCACCGGGATCATCGTCAGCAGCGAATACTCAGTCGGCTCCAGCTTCCGGGCCGTGCGCTTCTGAATCACCGTTACATCCCCCGACTGCGTGTCGAGCACCAGCAGATATCGTTGATCCTGCGACAGCGCCAGCCCGTCCGGATGACTGCCCACGGGCATGGTGGCGATCCGCCTGCCCATCTCAATGTCGTATACAGCAACGCTGTTCGATCCAAAATTGCTTGCGTATAGACGCGAGTTATCCAGGGTTACCAGCCCGCGCGCGGGATGTTGCCCGATCAGCACGCTGCTGCCCACCTCATCGTTTCCTGTCTCGATAATCGAAACGCTGTCGGAATCGAAATCGCAGACCATCAACTCGCCACCATCCGGCTTCAGAGCGAGACTTACCGGTGTTCGTCCTACATCGAGCAAAGCCAGAACGCGGTCGTTGGCTGGGGCAACGCTTTTTCCCACACTCGACGCCAGTGCGATCGAAGCCACCTGCGAGGAGCCCGAGCACGCCACAAAGGCTTTGCTCGAGTCGGGCAGAATCGCGATGTCTTCCGGTTGCTGGCATACGGGCAAAGTTGCCCGCACCCGCAACAGCTTCGCATCGATCAGCGAAACTGTATTGTCCGCGCGGTTCGACACCACCACAGTTCCACCGTCGGGCGAAATCCGCGCTAATCCTGGGGATGAGCCCACCCGCACATTGCCCAGCAGCGTGCGCTTCTCCAGATCGATCACCGAAACGTTCGCCGACCCGGAGTTCGCCACATAAGCGCGCTTCCCGTCTTCTGAAACATCGATAAAATATGGCCGGCCGTGAACTCCAATCGTGGCCACCACAGCGTTCTTCTCAGCATCGATGATGCTGACGTTGTTCGAGCCTGAGTTCACCACATAGATTTCGTTCTTCATGCTGTTGGCCGCAATGCCCGTCGGTTCGGTTCCGACCGCAATCGTCTTCGCCAGTTCAAAGGTCCGTAGATCGATCACGCTGACCGTGTTGCTCTTGCCGTTGCTTACATAAGCATATTCGCGGTAAGCAGGGCCGTAATCCGGAAAAGCCTGCTCGCGAAAATACCACCACCCTGCCGCACCCAGCAGGGGAATCAAAACAAGGATGAAAAGGATTTTTCGCAAGATGAAAGATGCTTCCCTGAGAGCAATCAGGAAGTAAATAAGATTACCAGACAGGAGTCTCTCGAGCTGCAGTCTAACGCGATGTCAGTTCGGGCCGCGATGATTGAACCGGGGACGATTGTCCCTTCAACGCGCCGGTTATTGCTGCGAGCTTGTCATCGGAAACGCGGATCTCTCCATCCAATACCACCAGCAGCTTGCCGGAACCCGTACCCTGAAATTGCGCGCGTTGCAGCTGGGCGTAGCTTCTGGCTCCCGGGGGAAGCACCGACTTGAAGTCCACACCCTGGCGCAAGATGGAGAGAGTCGATTGCGCGACTTGGTCGCGCACTGTTTCGCCCAAAGAGCCCGAGCGAAGCAACTCGCCAACCAGCCCTTCCGCATCGATGCGCCCAATCAGCGCTGTCAGCTGGAACGTACCATCCGCTCCCACCGCCGGCGTCATCTTCACCTCGATCATGCCGCTGCCTTCCGCCATTTCGTTCATCGTGTCCCGGCCGAAGCAGGCCCAGCGCTCAAAGTGCAGTTGCACCTCCGCCAGGCTGGCTGGTGGTTGCGGGTTCAGAGCTACGGTCTGGATCGTAATCCGCTCCCCGCAGCGATCTGACTTGTTGAGTTGGGCGCGCAGCACGTCGGCGATGGTTAGCTGCAGGTCCGACACGTCCGTCGTCAACTCGACGGCGAAGGTGTTCTGGTCGCCTTTCTCTACGCCCTTCGAAACGACTCCCGAGGTGGTGATGGCCATGGGCTGGTTGGCTACAGTAATCGAGTTCTTCACGGGCAGAAGTTTGTAGGCGACGTTCGAGTTGCCATCAGGATTCTCGATGCTCATCTCCTCGCCCAGATCGACTTGTGCGCGCTGAAAACTGGTGAGCGCGCGATCGAGATTCTGCGCCGAAATCAACATCTGCCCCACCGGGGCGTTGGTTTCCACTTCCTGATCCACTACCTTCGCTTCTTGAGCCAGATCGGAGTCCGACTTAGTCAGCCGCTTAGTGATTTCTTTCAGCCCGGACTTCTGTGCTTCGGAGAATCCTTCCAGAAACTTCTTGTTTAAGGCTCGCGCCGTTTCGATTGCATCCTCCAGTGTTTTATCGTGACTCGCAAGTTCCGGCGCATTGTGCTCTTTCCCAGTCTGTTCGATAAAGGCTTTCAACTCGGTGCTTGCGACTGCTGTGCTCTGCAGCATTCCGGCATAGGCGATTTTCTGTTCATTGCTGGCTTGCACCGCCATGATCTGGTGAAAGTCTCTCAAGTCGTCTTTGTTTTCGATGCCGGTAGCCCGATTGCCTCCGCTCAATCCACCGCCCCCGGCTGCTGACCCGCCAATATGACCGCCCCCACCGCCATGCTGCGCAAAAGTTGCGCAGGGATACGCCAGCAGCGCTGCGCCTAGAAAGATCGTTTTCACTCCCAACCTGCCCTTGCAACTGCGAAACATAGACCAGATCCCCCAAGGAACAGCTAAGCTTTTATAACCGAATACATCGAGACCCCGACGGAGTAGAACTACGCCTTTCGATCGACGAGAAAGCTTTAGATTGTCTCAGCAGCCGAGAAAACGCTACGAACTTTACAGTTCTTTGCACAGCAAACTTCAGGCTGGAGGAGGGTCGAACTCCGCGCGCCCCCGGCCGCAGCATTCATTCGGCATCGAACGTGATTAATGCGGGCCGTTATAAAAATGGAAATCAACTTCCACGCTAATCTCGCTCTTTACCGGAGTTCCGTCTTCGGTCCCCGGCTTGAATTTCCATGTGCGGACCGCTTCGATGGCCTTTTGGTCGAGACTGTCTTCAACGCTGTGGACCACATGCACGTCGGCCACATCGCCATTTGCATCCACCACCACCTTGAGCACCACCGTTCCCTGTATCTTGGCTTTCCTGGCGTGCTCGCTGAACTCCGGTTCCGGCGAATAGATCGCGCGGGGCTTGGTGGGTCCGCCGTTTCCGTAAATCGTGCTGCCACCACCAGCGGCAGCCGGCGGCGCATTATCCGCCGCCTGAGTCGAGTCGCCACTCCGCTCCAAGCGGCTCACAGGGGGTATCCTCCGGCCGGGATTGAGGTAGAAGTGGCATCGCAGTTTCAGGTACTGGCCGGTGAATTCGGCGGGCACAGCCATAAAGGGGGCGGATTTCGCGATTGCATCCAAGCCCGTGCTGTCCAGGACTGTGTCTCCAGAACTTTCCGCCACTCGTCGACTCTCAAGAGTGCCATCTTTCAGGACGGTGAACTCCACCGAGAAGGATTTCTGGTCGCTGGTGGGGACAAGTCCTTTTTCGCTGAGCGTCTGTTGCCAATTTCGCCGGATGTTGGCCAGCAGACCGAAAGCAAGATGATTTCTGACGTGAAAGCTGACGGGGCCGTTCAAAACCTCCATCTCACCAGCCTGCGCGATCTGGTTTAAAGCGGGACTGTGGAGGCCGGGAGAATTCTGATTCGCGTCACCATCGGGAAGCGTTTGCCACGTCCCTTGCGCCAATGCAGGCCCCGCGAAGAGAAGTGTAATCACACAGGTGCAAGCTGCATATTCAACCAGAGCTTTTTGGATTCTCTTCATGTTGGATCTACGAACCGCGACTCCAACCTACTTCACACCCACTGTTTCTCTTACTCCAATCGCCGGGACGGTCCTGCCGACGACAGCCGCGATCTGGCGCACCTGCTTCATCAGCTCATCGAACTGGTCGGGAAACAGCGATTGCGGACCATCGGACATCGCTTGATCTGGATGGTTGTGCACTTCCACCATCAATCCATCCGCGCCCACGGCCACTGCGGCTCGTGACAGCGGAGTAACTTTATTCCGTTTGCCCGTCCCATGGCTGGGATCGACAAGAATCGGCAAGTGACTCAAGCGCTGCACTGCGGGAATCAGGCTCAGATCCAAAGTATTTCGTGTGTGATCGGCAAACGTCCGGACGCCGCGCTCGCACAGCGCCACGTTGTAGTTGCCTTCGCTCAAAATGTATTCGGCCGCCATCAGAAATTCTTCCAGCGTCGCCGACATGCCGCGCTTCAAAAGTACTGGCTTCTTCGCCCGTCCGGCGCGCTTGAGGAGCGAAAAATTCTGCATGTTGCGGGCGCCGATCTGGATCACGTCCGCATACTCCTCCACCAGATCAAGCGATTCGTTATCAATGGCTTCCGTAATAATCTTCATCCCATACTGCTGGCGGATGTCGGCCATGATGCGCAAGCCTTCCTCGCCCAATCCTTGAAATGAATAAGGGGAAGTCCGCGGCTTATAAGCACCGCCCCGAAAGAACTGCGCGCCGGCGCGATGAACACGCTCTGCAACGGCAAATGCCTGTTCGCGGCTTTCGACGGCGCACGGGCCCGCCACAATCGCCAACCCAGGGCCGCCGATCGTCGCGGCCGTCCCCGCGAAACGGATCACCGTGTTGTCTTCTTTAATGTCGCGGCTTACGAGCTTGTAAGGCTTCGAAACCTTAATTACTTCCTGCACGCCCGCCATCTCTTCCAGAGTGCCCTGCTCGACCTCGCCCCTGTTGCCGGTGATGCCGATCGCGGTGCGCTGTGCTCCCGGCATGGGGTGTGCCCGGTATCCGAGTTGCTCGACTTTTTCGCAAACGCTGCGCACCTGCTCTTCGGTCGCGTGCGCCTTCATGACGACTAACATAATTTCCTCTTAATGAAACAAGTGGGGGACAGCCGCGCCGGCCTTCCGCGTTGGCGGCCTTAAGCCAGCCTATCAAGTCTATCCTTGCCACTGCTGCACCGCAAACGCCGCACCTTTCTGCATGCCTTTATACTTTTCTCATGCCCCGATCCGTGGCGCGCGAACAGGATATCCTTGCTGGTCCTGCGCCTAAACGCCCGCCCCGCCTCACTTCGCGTCGTATCGGCATTCATACCTCCACGGCCGGAGGCATCCACAATGCGGCGGAACGCGCCTACCGCCTCGGCTGCAATACACTGCAGATTTTTTCGTCCAGCCCACGCCAATGGGCACCCTACGAATTGAGCAACGTGCAATGCGAAGAGATGACCCGCCTGCGCGCCAGATACGATCTCAAGCCCCTGGTCATCCACACAAATTATCTGGTCAATCTGGCGAGCACTAACCCGCTCTTCCTGAAGAAATCGATCGAGGCGTTTCGCGGAGAAATCGAGCGCGCCCTCGCGGTTTGTGCCGATTATCTCGTGCTCCATCCCGGCTCATTCCGGGGATCGGAGCGCGAAGCCGGCCTGCTGCAAACTGCCGCTGGTATCGCCGCGTCTACTCAGGATCTCGACCTGGCTGCCGCAGGGCTCACCATTCTCATTGAAAACACTGCCGGCGCTGAGTTCTCCCTGGGAGGCAGCTTCGAGCAAGTCGCCGAGCTTGTAGACCGACTCCGAGGGATCGTCCCGATTGCAGCCTGTATCGATACTTGTCACACCCACGTTGCCGGATACGATATCGTCACCGAAGAAGGCATCTACAAGACGCTCCGGCAACTCGACACAACGATCGGCTTGAACAATGTCAAAGTGATCCACTGCAACGACGCCAAAGCTCCTCGCGGATCCAAGCTCGACCGCCACGAGCAAATCGGGAAAGGAACGATCGGCCCCCAGCCGTTTCGAGTCCTGCTGAACGATCTACGGCTCGCTCACGCCGCCTTCATCGCCGAGACTCCCATTGCCAAGCCCGGCGACGACCGCAGGAACATACAGGCACTGAAGAAGCTCGTGGTCTGACTCTGCCTTGCTTCCTCCCTACCTTACTGTATTCTGGCTCGGCCCATGACTCGCCTTCTTATCTGGTTACTGAGCCAGCCCCTGTTTTGGGCTGGGTTAGGCGTGGTGTTTGGGCCATACTTCTTCTGGCGTGGGTTTCGTGAGCTTCAACATAAGCGGCTCATCATGGATACGCCGCGCTCAACCATCCGCAGCGCCGCGCTGGGGCAAGTGGAACTGGCCGGCAAAGTGGTGGGTCCTTACACTCTGGTTGCGCCGTTGAGCCATACGGACTGCTTCTACTACCGCTTGACCGTCGAGTCGAACCCGCAAGGTGATCTTCGCGACAAAATCCGCGAGATGTGCGCACCCCTATTTCTGGAAGATGGCACGGGTATCCTGATGATTTACCCACAAGGCGCGGAACTTAAGATGCCACCGTCCAGTGAAAGATCGGAGTATGGGAAGCTAGCCTTTGCATTCACACGGTTTTCAGATGGGAGCCCGGAGTTTGCCCAGGAATATTGCATCAAGCCTGGAGACGCAATTTTTGTCCTCGGAACACTTCTGGAAAATCCGTGGGCGAAAAAGAATCCGATTGCCGAGTGCAATGAGTTGTCTCGTATTGGACCAGGATTTGTCGGCGCAGATGAAGCAGATCTGATACGCCGCGAAGCCTATCCATACCTGGATCCCAAACTCCCTGCGGGAGCGGTTCTAGCTGCGCCGAACGTATTTGATTTGCATCCCCCGGTGATATTGATGAAAGGCGACGGCCCGTTTGTTATCTCCACCGACAGCCCACGAGAGCTCGCGGCCAAGCTGAACTTGAAGTCAGCTTTGTACATTTGGGGAGGGCCCATCGCCGCACTGTGGGGTCTGTGGGAGATTCTCAGTCATGCCGGACTCTTGTGAC
>DATEQW010000073.1:0-10432 GCA_035272245.1 Candidatus Sulfotelmatobacter sp.
TATGGCGGAGAGAGTGGGATTCGAACCCACGTTACCCTTTCGAGTAAACACGCTTTCCAAGCGTGCGCCTTCAGCCACTCGGCCATCTCTCCGGCGAAAGCTGGGATCGATATCTTCCGGAAGGCTATTGCCTGCCGACTCGGCAAGAATTGCCTCGTCTGCCGCTTGGTTTCATTCTATGGGTGATAGCCGTGCCAGCGCAAATCGATAGATTGTGAGAAATGTCGAGAAGTTACAGAGCGGGACTGCGAAAAAATCTAAACCTTTTCCGGAGTGGAAGGAATGACGCTTACGGAGGTGCCGCTTGCAGAAGCGCCAGCTGCAGCGCCGTTCGCCGCTGCACCGGTCACAGCCGCGGCCGCTGCATTTTCCATCGCGCCGGCAGCGACAGGAACCGGCGGCGGCTTGACGCCATCCACCACATGGTGGCTCAGGCAATAGAGTGCAAGCTCGAGGCGATCGGCGACTCCGAGTTTGTCATATACCTTGCGCAGGTAGTTCTTCACCACCTGCTCGGTCGTTCCCACGCGGACCGCGATCTCTTTGTTCTTCATGCCCTGCGTAACGCAGGAGACGATCAGGGTCTCCTTGGGCGTGAGCTGGACCTTGGGACGCGCTCCGGAAGGCCGCAGATTGTGTCCGCGGAATGCTTCCATGACCCACTGGACAGCCTGATTTTCCAGCCAGGGTTCGCCGGCCGCAACTTTGCGCAGACAGTCGACCAGGACCTCGGGCTCAACTTCGCGCGACAAAATCCCGTGCGCACCACGGCGGAAAAGATCGAGTGTGAGCTGTTCGTCCGATGCCGGCGTGACCACAACAATTTTCAATTCCGGCGCCTGGCGCAGGAGTTCCGTCACCGCCTCCACTGGATTGACTGCTAAGGCCGACTCAAATATCAGAACATCGGCGGAAAATTTTGTGACCGCAGATTGCGTTTGCGGTAGAGTTTCGGCCTGGCCAACCACGCGAATATCGTCTTCGAGAGCGAATATTTTTCGCAGGCCGGCACGGAAGATCGCCTGGGTGTCAGCCAGGATGACACGAATCAAGTGGCTCGAGCCACCGTCGTGAGGAACACCGTGATTTTCGCCTACGCTGACCGTGCTGGCCATTGGTTTCTCTGTGCCTTACGCTCGCTCGAAATGGTACTCGTCGATCACCACGCCTACGCCGCGGCGGCCGTTATCTTCAAAGCTGCGAACCACGCGTCCGTGGCAGTCAATCTGAACATCACTACGGGAACCCACAACGTCGCCCGGAAGCAGGATCGTGAAGTCGACCATAGAACCCACCGGCACATCTCGATCCATGGCGAACAGCACTCCATTGGCAGAGATGTTCTGGGTTTCCACGAAGCAGTCGCCGGTTTGCGATTTCAGTTCCACGGGCAAATGCAGCGGAAAACGCGGAGCGCTTTGCATTTCCGCATAGTGCTTGCTCGCAGCTTCTGGCTGCGGGTCCGGCGTCAACTGCGGCTCTGAGGCTTCGCTTTGCACCGTTTCTGACGAACCTTCCTTCCGCAGCGCGCTTTGCGCACCTGGATTTACCGGGAACTCTTTTTCGCGAACTTATGGGCAGCGTACACCCACGAATCAGCCTCGCAAAGTTACGGAAGTCATGGAACGATGGGGCGTTAACTGCTTGAGGATGAGAGGATTACAACGAATCAGAGATGACCTTCGAGGCTGATTTTGGGGACTGCGGTGGGGTGAGAGATTTGGCACTCAAAACTTTGTGACTTCCGTGAAGTTAAAATCGCGGATTTTCATCGCCGGCACGACCATATCAAACGACTCCTCGCCGCTCGCACGAACCGGCACGCTCATGGCTTCCACGTTGGAGAGCATGTGGATAAGACTTTGGTTGAAACGGAAATTGCGCACCCCCTGCCGGAGTTGCCCGTCTTGCACCAGAAACGTGCCGTCGCGGGTCATGCCAGTGACAATCTTTTCATAAGGATCGACTTCGCGGATGTACCACAGGCGCGTGACCAGCACGCCGCGCTCCGTGGAGCCAATCATCTGCGAAAGCGTTTGCGAATCTTGCGGCGTCGCGAAAACAATGTTGACCGGCATCTCTCCCATTTCGTTGGGCAGCGCAAAGCCATGGCCGGTCGGCACGATGGGCCCTACCTTGTCTTTCTGTTCTGAGCGTTTCATGCGCTCCGCGGTAGCGCGAGCGTACACAACGCGCCGAACGACTCCGTTTTCAACCAGCGGCACTGTCTGCCGCTGCATGCCTTCGCCATCGAACGGACAACCGGTTTGCAGGGGGTGAGCAACATCGTCCCAAATCGTGATGTTCTCGCCGAACAGCTGGCTGCCGATACGGCCGGTGAGGAAGGAACGCTGATCGAGGATCGCCATGCCCGAGTAATCCCAGAACATGAAGCCGACGATATCAAGCACGGCCGCCGGTTCCAGAATTACGGTGTATTTCCCCGCTGGAATCTGCGCCGGATGTGCGGAGTCAATCGCTTTCTTGGCCGCAACCTCGGCCAGGAAATGTGGATCCAGGTTGGTCACATCGGGCGAGTTGGCCTTTTGCCAGCCGGAGGAATCGTCGGCCAGCATCGTGATCGAAACTTCCGCCAGAGTTTGCGTGTGCCATTTGTTCAACCCGCGCGAATTGAAGATACCCTCCACCGATTCTGCACTGGAAAAAATGCCGGCAGTCGTGAGCTTGTGCTTTTCGGCAACATCGACAATTTTCTTTACGCTATCGGCGCGCAGTTGCGGCGTAATCAACGCGGTCTCTGCGAAGTGGCGAGAGGGAGATTGTGTGGCTTGGACCCTCTTCTCAGTGCTGCCGTCGGCTTCCCGGGAATCCGGCATAGGCAACAGATCAGAGTCAGGATGCTGCACTTTTGCCAGACTTTCCGAGGATGCAACTACCCGGCGAAGACTATCGTCGTCAAACTTGTTGGTGAAGGCGCGCGCCGTGCGTCCGCCGAAAACCGTGCGTACGGAGACAACGTGGTTCTCGTCTTCGACATTTTGATGGATCGAATTGTTCGCGAAACGTGTGAGCGCAAATCTTCCGCCGGAAATAAGAACCTCGGTTTCATCCGCGGTCGAAAACTTTCGAATGCGGTCGAAGATGTCACTGGCTTGGTCTTTACTAAGCAAGTCTTGCTCTTCTCTGTGCTCTCTGTGTCTCTGTGGTAAATTAGCTTCCTTTGTACGCGCTCCCAACCTTAATGCTTCGAAAGCGCGACGGCGCTGCTCCATGGCCCGTGCCCATCACCTGTTGTGGCTGGCCTTTGCCGCAATTTGGCGTGCCCCAGAGCGTCCACTCCTCACGCGAACAGATCGCGTCCAGCGAATTCCAGAACTCGGTCGTAATGCCAGAGTAAGACGGGTTCTTCACCATGCGCAGGCGCTTGCCATGCCTGATCTCCCAGCCGATCTCACAGCCAAATTGAAAGTTGTAGCGCTTGTCATCAATCGACCAGGAGCGGTTGGTCTGCATCAGAATTCCGTGATCGGTGGACGCGATCAGTTGCTCGAGCGTCAGCGGCGTTGTCCCGGGCAGCAGACTGATGTTAGTCATGCGAATCATAGGCAAGCGATTCCAGCCTTCTGCACGCAACGTCCCTCCGGATCGATTCTCGCCAATCGTATGTGCGGTCTCGCGCGAACTCAGATACCCAGTAAACAGTCCGTTAGTGATGATCGGCGTGCACTGCGCGGGAACCCCCTCATCGTCAAATCCAAAAGTTCCGAGGCCGGGGCCGTGCTCCTGGCGAGCGTCGGCCACAACGTTCACCATCTCGCTGCCATAGCGTAGCCTTCGCAGTTTGTCGAGAGTGAGGAACGAAGTGCCAGCGAAATTTGCCTCCATGCCCAGCACGCGATCGAGCTCGATGGGATGTCCGATCGATTCGTGAATCTGCAATCCGAGTTGAGAACTGTCGAGAATGATGTCGAACGTGCCTTCCGGGCACTGCTCAGCGTGATGCAAGGCAACCGCTTCTTCCGCAATGCGGCGCGCATTCTGCACAAGCTTCAACTCTTCGATCAACTCATAGCCTTTGTTTTGCCACTGTCCGCCATACGAGTTGGGATACGACCGTTTCTGAATCTCATTTCCGGCGAATGCGTATGCGGTGTAGCCTGCACCCGCGGAATACCTGGTTTGATGGATATCACTTCCCTCGGACGAGACAAACCACTGCTCTTCCCGATTGAAATTCAGATTGGTCTCGGCCAGTGTGATTCCGGCAACAGATCGCAGTTCGGAATCGATGTTCAGAAGTAAAGCAATATTTTGCTCGACCGAGATCGAGAACGGGTCGATGGTATGCGGCGTGATCCACTCGGCAGTCACCGCATTTTCCGGAGCGAGGCGCACATCTTCCTGCTTCACTTGCGCCGAGGCGCGGGCGATTTCTACCGCGCGCGCCGCCGTGGCTTCAACGCCGGGGCGAGAGAGGTCTTCGGAGGCGGCGAATCCCCACGCGCCATCGGCGATCACTCGCACGCTTATGCCGGTTGACTCGGAGTCAGACGCGCTACCGACCTTGCCGTTCTTGGTTGTAAGCGCGCGGCTTCTCTGGCTTACAATGCGCGCATCGGCATAGCTCGCGCCACGCATCGTGGCCACGTTCAAAGCCCAGTTGGCGATTTCCTTCATGCGGAACTTTAAATTTACCACGGAGAGACGGAGACACGGAGAAAGGCGGAACAGAATATCTACG
Organism: Candidatus Sulfotelmatobacter sp.; assembly: GCA_035272245.1. GTDB lineage: Bacteria > Acidobacteriota > Terriglobia > Terriglobales > Acidobacteriaceae > Sulfotelmatobacter. The sequence goes on from DATEQW010000073.1 coordinate 4,703, forward strand.
GCGTAGCGCGCGCCGCATCCAGCGCATTTCTCACCGCCAGCAATTCCTTCAAAACCTCGCGCAGCCTGGTGGACTCCAGTGCATTCGCTCCGTCAGACTTCGCCGCTTTCGGATTGTCATGCACTTCCAGGAAAACGCCATCGACTCCGGCAGCTACCGCCGCTCGCGCGAGAACCGGGATAAATTCTGGCTGTCCGCCGCTGACCGCGGGCGCATGGTCATCGGCCTGCGCTGAAGGAAGTTGGACGGAATGCGTAGCGTCGAAGACGACCGGCGCAAACTTACGCATGATGGAAAGCGAGCGCATGTCCACCACCAGATTGTTATAGCCGAAGCTGGTTCCGCGCTCGGTGAGGAAAATTTGCGTGTTCCCTGCCTCGCGACACTTCTCCACCGCATGCCGCATATCCCACGGCGAAACAAATTGTCCTTTCTTGATGTTGACGGCGCGCCCACTGAGCGCCGCCGCGACCACAAGATCGGTCTGACGGCACAAGAATGCGGGGATTTGCAAAACATCCACGACTTCCGCGACTTTAGCGACGTCCGCAGCTTCGTGAACATCGGTCAGGACGGGAACCTGCAATTCCTCTTTGATTTTTTTCAGGATGCGCAGGCCTTCTTTTATGCCAGGCCCACGAAAACTGCGGATGGAAGTGCGGTTGGCCTTGTCGTAGCTGGCTTTAAAGATGAAGGGAAATCCGAGCGCCCGCGTCACGCCTTTAATGATCTCAGCCATGCGAATGGCGTGCTCTTCACTCTCGATCACGCAGGGGCCGGCGATGAGGAATAGATTCCCCGCGCCGATGCGAACATCGCCGACTTGGAAGGAAGTGGGCAACAATCTCACGAACAATTATTCCACCACGGAGACACAGAGGCGCAGAGAAATGCATGGCATTCGTTTTGCCTCCTCTGTGTCTCTGTGACTCTGTGGTGAATTCAATCCTGTGACGCTACCTGCGAGCTACTTTTTCCGGACGGTGAAACATCTCGACCGCGGCCACTTCTTTCTCCGCCCGTCGCTTGGACCCGTGCTCATACGCGGCCGCAATGAACGTACTGAACAGCGGATGCGGCTCCAGCGGCTTTGACTTGAACTCAGGATGAAATTGGCACCCGATGAAATGCGGGTGGTCCGGCAACTCCACGATCTCGACGTAAGTGCCATCGGGCGTCGAACCGGAAATCCGCAGGCCTGCGGCTACCATCGGCTCTTCGTACTCGCGATTGAATTCGTAACGATGGCGATGCCGCTCGCTGATCTCCAGCTTGCCGTAGATCTTGTGCGCCAGCGTGCCGGGCTCAATTTTGCACGTCCACGCGCCCAGACGCATGGTGCCGCCAAGTTCTTCCACACCGCGCAACTCGCGCAGTTTGTAGATTACGCGATGTGGGGTCGCCGGATCGAATTCGCTCGAATTTGCGTCCGCCAAGCCAACTACGTTGCGCGCGAACTCCACACAGGCAGTTTGCATTCCCAGGCAAATCCCGAAGTAAGGAACTTTTTTCTCACGAGCATAACGGATTGCAATCAACATCCCTTCGATGCCACGCTTCCCGAAACCGCCCGGAACCAGAATTCCGTCGTAACCCTCAAGCTGCGCGTCATTACTATTACTATTGCTGTCGCTCTGATCGCCGGTTTCCAGTCCCTCCGCTTCAATCCAGTTCAACTGAAGTTTCAGATTATGCGCCAGAGCCCCGTGTACCAGCGCTTCCTTCAACGACTTGTAGGAATCCTCATACTCGACGTACTTGCCGACGATTCCGATCGTGACCGTATCCTTCGGGTTATAAACGCGGTGCACAATGTCTTCCCACTTGGAGAGGTCGCGGTCCTTTGCTTCCATACGCAAATATTTCAGGACCAGCGTGTCCACACCTTCATTCGCGAACACCAGCGGCACTTCATATACCGAAGCCACATCTTTGGCCGTGATTACAGCTTCTTCCTTCACGTTGCAGAAGAGCGCAATTTTCGACTTCAGCTCTTTCGCCAGGAAGCGGTCGGTACGGCAAAGCAAAATGTCAGGTTGAATTCCGATGCTGAGCAGTTCCTTCACGGAATGCTGCGTGGGCTTGGTCTTCAACTCCTGCGCAGCCGCGATAAATGGGACGAGCGTCACGTGCACGAACAGCGTGTCATCGCGACCCAACTCCTGGCGCATCTGGCGAATCGCTTCCATAAAAGGCAACGACTCGATATCGCCCACCGTGCCGCCAATTTCCACAATCGCCACGTCCACGTCTTGCGCCACCTTCTTCATCGCGGCCTTGATTTCGTTCGTGACGTGAGGAATCACCTGCACTGTTTTCCCCAGATAATCGCCGCGGCGCTCCTTGGCGATGATCTGTTCGTAAAGACGCCCGGTCGTCCAGTTATTGTCGCGAGAAAGTTTGGCGTGAGTGAAGCGTTCGTAGTGTCCGAGGTCGAGATCGGTTTCCGCTCCATCGTCGGTTACGAAAACTTCGCCATGCTGGAACGGCGACATCGTCCCCGGATCGACGTTGAGATAAGGATCGAATTTCATCAGGTTGACTTTCAGCCCACGGCTCTCCAGCAGGCAGCCGATGGAGGCCGCAGCCAACCCCTTGCCTAGAGAAGACACAACTCCGCCCGTTACAAAGATGTACTTCGCTGGCATCTCTTCCTCGCTTTAAATTGTGTTTGAAAGATGGTGCAGGTGGGGTGCACGATCAATTATGTCAGAAGTTGCCTGTGGAAACAAACAGAAGAATCTGCGCGCGTTGACTATCCCTGCAATGTGGGCGAAAATGATTCAGCAATCACGCGGAGCCCGAGTTGTCTCGTCGGCCCGCGGGTTTTCTGCTGCAATTGTGGGCCTGTGGCGCAGCTGGGAGCGCGCTTCCATGGCATGGAAGAGGTCGTCGGTTCGATCCCGACCAGGTCCACCAAATCTCTCAACAACTTGAGGTAATTCCTCGCCTCAGCTCCTTCCGCTATTGAACCTGGCGGATGACCTCCTGACTGCTGACCACGTCTCCATCCGCAGTCGCATGGAAAATAATCCCGCGCGATTCCTTATGCTCTTTTAGGAAGACTTCGGCTTCGCGTTCATCATCGATCATCTCGACATTGCGACCGGCGAAGTAGAGAAGGTTCGGGCTTATGAAATCCCCGGTAAAGCGTCTCATCAAGAAGACAACCTGATCGTATCCCGCCAGATAGTGAATGTTGTTTCCCAGCCGTGAAAGTTGGGAATGCACATCATTTCGCACCTGCAGGTACGTTCCTGCACTGATTACGCAGGCGACCGCCGTCACGATGGAAGCTCTCGCAAGCAGCGAGCTCTCGGGCATTCCGACTGGTTCAAGATTTTCGTCGCGAGTACCCCCAGATCTCATCACTCTGCCAAGGAGGAGCACGAAGATCACAGTGAGCAGCGGAGTGCCTTTCAGATTCGCATAATTATGAATCGCGGTGTGATTCACGAGCAGCAGGTGATCCGCAAGAACGGGCAAACCGAAGAGTAGGATCAGCCGTCTACCGGACCCGGTTGCAGCGCGATCGGATAGATGTCTCTCGGTAAGAAGCCAGACACAGGCCAAGCCCCAAATCATCAGCAACAGACCCGCATGCTGCTCGACATACAGTTGCACAATCCGATCATAGGAGTGCCGGCTCCATATCGTGTAGCCTGCCTGCGAGTGAGAAGTTAAGCCAGCACGGTCCACGAATCTGGACGCGAGCGCCCCCAAGAAAGCACGTAAACCACCAATCGAGGCGTATTGGAATAACGTCAGCGTTCCCGCCGCCAAGGGAGCCAAGGTGGATAAGACCGCCAGCCATAAATTGGTGCGTTTCGCGGCCTTCCGGAAGATGGCGCCAAGAACAAAAGTTCCAGCGGCTGCAAAACCCAGCCAATCGCAGTAACACATGACAAATACCAGGGCGAAGAAGCCTGCCAAAGCGACTGGCCGCGGCCTCTGGCCGTCTTGGATGCTGCAGTATGCGAACACCGATATCATCCAGAGAGGCACAATCAGGATCAGTGGGAAATACAAATTGCCCAGACTCAGCAAGACGCTGCGATCGAACAGGAAGAGGCTTGTACCCAAAACCGCCGCCCATCGCCCAAACGACGCACGCTCCTTGGGGAACAACCGTTCCAGCATCAGGTAAAGGCAGAGCGACGCGGGAATCAAAAGGGCGAGGTTAATACACTTGAGCCCGAAAGCGGACGGCGGCAAATGGAGAACTTTGAAAACCGAAAACGCGAGCAAGAAGGCGAATGGAGGGAATGCAATGAAATACGTGTTTCCTTGGGTATCCTCCACAGTGGCGCGATCCAAATACGAAATAAATCGGTCCGCCGGATTCGGCCATGTCATAACGAGCGCATAATGGGACGCCTGTAAGCCGGTTTGGTTCCAGATGGAAACAGTCAGGAGTGTATGAAGCGTCAGCCAATCATGCTGCCCGTCAAGAGGACGACGAAGAAACGGGATGCGAAGAAAGAGCGAGACGATAAATAAAATGACCACCCAAGTCAGGGCACTTTTTCTGCTCATTCGACCGTGCCCTTGGATTTCATTACCCGCTCGCTCTCGAATGTCATTTCTGGCATCGGCACCGGAGGCGCCAAGACTTGCAATCATACTCAGACCAAGGGCAGGAAAGCGAATCGGCTGCGCACCCCACGCAGTCAAGGAGTTCGCGCCGGCGCGCTCCCTGTCGCTCCATAAATTCTTATCTCGCCTTGCGCAATCGCTTTCGGACGGCGGAGGAAGCGCCTTTTAACGCTACCCGGCGTCTCTTCTCGGGACCACCCACCAGTTCTAGCGCTTGACTCAGATCGGCAATCAAGTCTTCCACATCTTCAATCCCCACCGAATAGCGGATTAACGCTTCCGGAATTCCCGCCGCCACGCGTTCCTCCTTGCTGGACTCAACATGACTTGTGGTGGAGGGAGGGCCGGCGACCGTTTCGACTGCGCCGAGGTTCGCAGCCAGGTTCGCATAACGCAAGCGCGGCAGAAAAGATTTCACCGATTCGAAGCCGCCTTGGATGGCGAAGCTGAGTACTCCTCCGAAACCACGCATCTGTTTCCGGGCGATTTCATAATGTTCGTGGGACTTCAAACCTGGATAGAAAACTCTTGTAACCCTGGGATGTGATTCCAGGAATCGAGCGATCTTAAGTGCACTCTCGTTCTGCCGCGCGATCCTGAGATGAAGAGTCTTCATCCCTCGCAATAACAAGTAGGCGGCCATGGGATCCAGGCAGGCACCCGTAATCTCGCGGAAGTGATAAATCCTCGCGATCAGATCGGCCGGGCCACACACCACGCCACCGAGGGCGTCCGCGTGCCCGCCGAGAAATTTCGTGGCACTGTGAATCACCAGATCAGCACTCAGTTTCAAAGGCTGTTGATTGATAGGCGTGGCCAGCGTGTTATCGACTATCACGAACGCGCCTTCACGATGCGCCGCAATCGCCAGACGGCGAAGGTCGACAACTTTAACCGTTGGATTCGTCGGACTCTCCAGGTATACCGCATTGCATCCCTGGCCGATTGCTGCTTCGATTGCTTTGTGATCGCTGGTATCGCACAGTGAGACCTCGATGCCGAATCGAGGCAGGAATTCGATGAATAACTTGTTCGTCCCGCCGTAGGTATCCTTAATCGAAACCACCCGATCACTGGGAGATAGCAGTGCAAAGAGCGTGTTGCTGATCGCACCCATTCCGCTGGAAAAACTGG
>DATEQW010000074.1:0-21048 GCA_035272245.1 Candidatus Sulfotelmatobacter sp.
CAGCCGGGACAAAACGCCGCGGTATCGGGCATCGACGCGGCGCACTCGGGGCAGGAGATAGACATCATTTCTACGATAACCCGCAACCACACACGTTACCAGAAAGCCGCATTCAGGCGCGTCCCGTATTTCTACGCGTGCAGACTGAAAAGTCCGATATAATTCCTGTTCCAAATTCAATGGACTTCGATCAGCTCGTTACATTTTTGGAAGTTGCCCGTCAGCGCAGCTTCTCGCGCGCCGGCGAAAAAGTATTTCGCTCGCAATCGGCGGTGAGCGCCCAGATCCGCCAACTGGAGCAGGAATACGGCGACCGCCTCCTGGACCGCTCCGGCAAAACCGTCAAACTCACTCCGGCGGGCCAAATCTTCTACGAATACGCGTTGCGGCTCAAGAGCCTGCGGGACGAGTCCCTCGTCGCTGTCGCCGATCACGGCCAGACCCCCCGCGGCACCCTGATGGTCGGCGCCAATGAAGCCACTTGCCTCTACGTTCTTCCCGAGGTCTTTGGGGAATACTGCCGCCACTACCCCGACGTGCAAATCAGCATCTACCGCAATTTTACTTACAAGATTGTCGAGAAGCTGGAGAACGGATCTCTGGACGTAGGCGTACTCAGCCTGCCAGTCCAATCGCCCAGCCTCAAGCTCCAGCCCATTTTCCGCGACCGGTTAATGTTGATGGTGAGTCCCAGAAATCCGCTTGCAAAGCTAAAATCGGCCCACGTCAGCGAGGTGGTGAAGCACCCCCTTCTTCTGCCCAAGACCGGTCACACCCGCAGGCTGCTCGATAAGCTTTTCCGCGAGTACAACTCCGAACTGAAAGTCCGCATGGAGTTGCCGAGTATCGGAATGATCAAGAGCTTCGTCGCCGCCGATCTCGGGATCTCGCTGATCAGCGCATCGTTCGCGCGCGACGAAGTAGCCGCTGGGCGAGTCAAACTGATTGAACTGGAAGGGGCGGAACTTTGGCGCGAATTAGGTCTCGCCTACAGGCGCGACCGCACTCTTTCCGTCGCTGCCAAAGCCTTCATCACGGTGTCACGGCAATTTGCCACCCATCCCAAGAAAACAGATTCCTCGGCGCATGGCTAGGAACTATGCGGCTTTGACGCTTCTGGATTTCACGCTCTGAACCACCGTTGCGGGAAGCTGCAGAACGCGAACTGTCGAATTCCTCCTGCTCTTGACGCGAACCGCAATTCCGTCGTCTTCCAGGAACGGCTCCGACACCACTTCGAACTCCTCGCCATACAACCGAATGCGTCCCGAGGTTGTGTAGCCGAGATGCTTCACGTGATCACACATTTCAGAAACAGAGGGGGATTCAAGATTGCGAGTCATGATACGCCCATTATAGTCCCCGGAAGGCAATCTGGACACCGCCCGCGCGAAATGGCGAAGCGCCGTCTTCCCCCAGACTTCTATGGCAGTTACTCCGGTCGAGACTCCCAATTTCTCCCGATTATGCTATATAGCACGTCGCAGTCTGCGATCAAACGTTCCAAGAATTCGTCGGCCGAGGGTCCACTTCTTCCCTTCTGAAAACATTAGCTTCTCCGACCGTCACTCTCCCCTTATGGGTTTCGAAGTTTTCCCTTTACACCAGGCCCCCGAATACGCTATATAGCACAAGAACACATGAAACCTCGCTCTCGGGATCAAGTCTGTGCCCGGGGTGCCAATTACCAGTCAGTTCTTGGGCCGATAGTCTGGAAATCGAAGATGTCAGGAAATCACCGCAACGGAACCCCGGCCTACAAGCTCATCCAGAATGAGATCCGCAAGCGAATTGATGCGACGGAACTTAAACCGGGAGACTCAGTCGCCTCCGAACGCGAACTAGCCAAGACCCACAAGGTCAGCTTGATGACCGCCCGCCACGCGCTTGCGGGGCTCGAGCGCGAAGGCATTGTCGAAAGACGGCGCGGCGCTGGCACCTTCGTGGCCGCGCCCAAAATTCACTTCAACAAGCTCATGAGCTACACGGAACATATGTCCAGCCGCGGACTGGCGCCGCGTTCCCGCGTGCTGGTGGCCAAGATCATCGAAGACGAGCAGGAAGTTGCCGCGCGTCTCAACTTGCCCGCAACCAGCCGAATGATCAAGATCGCCCGTCTACGCCTCACCGGCGAGGAGCCTTTTGCCCTTGAGACCTGCTATCTTCCCGCATTGGAATTTTCAGCGCTCGTGGCTGCTCCGCTGGGCAGGAGTTCCCTGTTCGGCGCCTTGGAACATGACTACGGCGTAGAGTTGGCCTATGCCGATGAGGAGATCGACGCCACCCACGCAGATGCTCAACTCGCCGAGATGCTGGCTCTTCCTAAGGGCTCGGCCCTTCTGCGGATCCGCCAGGTCATCTACTCCACCAAGGGCAAGGCCACCATTTACGGCGTGGGCTATTACCGATCTGAGCGCCACACTCTGTTTATCCGGCGTTTCCGCTAGTCTGCCGTAGTATTCTCGCGAGGACTGAATTTGCTCGTCACTTACATCGGCGAAAGGATCGCGCACCGTGCCGCAGAACGAAAAAGACGGCTATAACCGTTTCCTGCTGTTGGTAGCCGGGTTGGGCGGATTGCTCTACGGTGTGGATGTCGGCATCATTGCAGGGGCGCTTCCTTACCTCGATGCCACTTCCGGCTTGAATGCGGGCCAACTTTCCTTTGTCGTCGCAGCCGTACTTCTCGGTAGCGTCATCTCCACTTTGTTTGCCGGCATACTCGCCGACTGGATGGGCCGCAAGCTGCTCATGACCCTCAGCGGCCTGCTGTTCGTTGTCAGCATACCTGTCATCGCTCTTGCGCACGGCTATCAACCCCTGGTTCTCGGCCGCCTGCTGCAAGGTATCAGTGCCGGCCTCATCGGCGTTGTCGTCCCGCTTTATCTGGCGGAGTGTCTGGCGGCGACCAATCGCGGAAAAGGCACCGGCATCTTCCAATGGTTGTTGACCCTCGGCATCGTCGCCGCCGCTATCGTCGGAATGTTCTTCAGCATTCGCGTCGAAGAAGTTGCCAAACTCGGCGATCCCGCCCGTCTCTTTGCCTTTAAAGACACTGCCTGGCGCAGCATCTTCTGGGTCTCGCTGCCGCCTGGCATCTTGTTCGTGGTCGGCAGTCTCATGGTCGCGGAATCCCCGCGCTGGCTGTTTCGCCGTGGCAAGCGCGATGCCGCCTACTCCGCGCTCCTTCGCTCCCGCACTACACAGCAGGCGGATCTCGAACTCGCCGAAATGGAGCAAGCGGCTGAGGCGGAGAAAGCGCAGACCCCTTCCGGAACGAAAATCAGGGAATCCCTGCTCCGGCGAAAATACGTGATCCCGTTCGTGCTGGCCTGCGTGATCCTCGCCTGCAACCAAGCCACCGGCGTGAATTCCATCATTGGCTATAACGCCAACATTCTTCTGCAGAGCGGCCTCTCCGATGTTCAGGCGCATTGGGGCTATGTACTTTTCACCATTGTGAATTTCCTGACGACCATCGGGGGCGTCATGCTGGTCGATCGCAAGGGACGCAAATTCCTCCTGTCGCTGGGCAGCGCCGGCATCATCGTGTCACTGCTCTGCACCGGATTTTTGTTTCGCCGCACAGAAAAACTACGCGTGGATTCCCGCGCCGCCGTTCAATCCCTCGTCACCACTGACCAAAAGCTCTCTCTTCTTTACGACGAGAAGGCTGCCGATAATCTATTAGGGGCGGCAATCGGAGCTACCGACAAATCTCTTATCACCCGGCCTACTTCGCTGATTATCATTTATTCCTGCGGAGACTTCCGCGCCGCCAGCAAAGTGGTCCGCTCCGACGATCTGGCAGCCAAGCCTATCGAGATCACGCGCGAAAGCTGCCTGCCCCCCAACAAGGTGGTCGCCTTTTTCTCCAACCCGTTCAATAATCTCGACGCCTCGCGCCAGGCTCCGCTCAAAATCGATAATGCCCTCATCAGTCCCGTCCCGAGCGTCAACAACGGATGGATGGTAGCCATCACGCTCTTCGTTTTCATGGCATTTTTCGCCATCGGTCCTGGCGTCTGCGTATGGCTCGCCCTCTCCGAGTTGATGCCAACCCGCATACGCTCCAACGGCATGAGCATCGCGTTGTTGATTAACCAGGCTGTTTCTACCGGTATCGCCGCCACTTTCCTTCCCACCGTCGGCAAGTACGGATACTCGACCATGTTCTTTGCCTTTGCCGCCTGCACCGTCGTTTACTTCGTCACCGCCGCTTTCTTTCTTCCCGAGACTAAGGGCAAGACGCTCGAAGAAATCGAGGCTCATTTCGAAGGCACAGTTCAAAAGCCAGGCTTGGCAACCGCTTGAGCTAGAACGACGTGTATCGATTCACTACACTCTAGTGGGGGTCTATGGCACGAGCGTGCCATTTACCAAATTCGCGCCCTATCCTATGCTCCTAGGTGAGCAGCACTTGGGGGAGGGCTGATCAACAGACGTCCCGGGACTCAAACTTGAGTCTGGGGCGTTTTGTTTTGCGCTGAACTTTTCTCCCACTTCGGATTCCGCTTGACCTGCGGCTTCTCCAAGCACTAGCCTAATTGACGCCTTGACTCCTGAGTTCACCTTCAATGCTAAGTAACTCATTTGTAATTAATAGCTTACAAGAACTCTTGCAGCTGCCAACTCCGGGTTGCGCCTTGGCTTCCAGACTCAACCGCGCCTCGCTCTAGCCATGCACGCATCCAAAATCCTATGAAACAGCGCCTCTGCACCCTCGCTGCCGCCAGTCTCATCATTGCCACGGTATCCTTCACTCCATCCGCCTTCGCCGACGCCATTCGCGGAACGCTCGTGCACGAAGAAACCATCCGCGTCGCTCCGAGTTCCGACGCGGCCAGAGTAGGGGAAGCTACTCGCGGAGTCGAACTCATCATCCTCGATACCAGCCGTGATTGGACCAACGTTGAGGCGATCGTGCGCGCTCCCAGCAACGAAGAAGGCGCCACCGAAGACGAGTCCGAAGGCAAAGCCATTACCGGCTGGGTTCCCACGCAAGCCCTGGTCAAAAGCACCACACAGGACGGTGACCGGATCATCTTCGGCGAAGCCGCCGACTCCGAAGACCAGGCCAGCCGCCGCCGCGGCCGTCGCGACGCCGCCCAGGACGCCATGCGCCTCTACTATCGGGTCTACGACCTGATGCCCGCCTCGCCACTGGCCGGCGAGTCGCTCTATCGCGCCGCCGATATCCGCTGGCAGATCGAGCGCGCCGACGTTATGTCGCGCCCCTCAGCGCACGCGCGTGAATCCTACATGCGCGCGCAGATGAAAGAAGACTGGATGAAGTTAGTAATCAAAAAGTATCCCGCGACAAAATGGGCGGATCTCGCCTCTTTCCGCTTGATCGATAACAAACTCTGCGGCGATTGGGAAGGCTTTGCGAAATGTCCTGACAAGGAAGCCGATCTCTACGAGAATTACGTCAAGGATCACCCGCAATCTCCCGCAGCCGCGGAAGCCTTGTACAACGCGGCTTGGCGGCGGGCCGCGCTGATCGAGATTTACAAGAACGAGCCCAACCAGAAGAAGTCTGCAGAATCGAAGGATCGCGCCCTGGCGCTGGCTCAAAAACTCGTCAGCCAATATGGCCAAACCGATTGGGCCTTGCGCACCGAGCGACTGATCTTTTACATTCAACAGGGCATCCCAACCTACGGAAACGCGGCGGACTAATTTGCCCATCTATCAAGCTGTTGTTCTTGCCATCATTCAGGGACTGGCGGAGTTCATCCCGGTCTCGAGTTCAGGACACCTCATCATTGTGCGGCGCTTGCTGGGATGGAACGAATTATCCCCCGCGCACGAGCTCACATTCGACGTCGCGCTGCATTTCGGAACCCTGCTGTCTGTGCTCTTCTACTTCCGCCGCACGTGGTTTCAGATTGTCCGCGCGGCACTGGGAGGAAAAGTCGTCCGCTTCTCCGAAGCCAGCGGTTCGGACGAGAACCTGACCCTCCAGGAGCGGAAGGAAGAACGTATGCTCCTGTGGTTTCTGGCTGTGGCGACGATTCCGGGAGCGATTGCGGGCAAACTGCTCGAGCATTCGACCGAAGACTACTTTCGCGAACACATTGTCTTGATTGCGGCGGCGTTGATCGTGGTTGCGCTTCTCATGTGGCTGGGAGAAGTGGTCGGCAAACGGGAAAAACCGCTGACTCGGACTTCCTTCGCCGATTCGCTGGTCGTGGGCATCGCGCAGGCGTTTGCCCTGATCCCTGGCGTTTCACGATCCGGCTCAACCATTACCGCCGGTTTGTTCCGCAATATGACGCGGGAGGCTGCAGTCCGCTTCAGCTTTTTACTCTCCACCCCGATCATCGCCGGCGCCGCGCTGCTAAAAGCGCACGAGCTTCGCAAGGAGGGCCTGCCCGCCGGAATGCACGCCCCGTTCCTGGTTGGGATCGTCGTCTCTGCACTCGTCGGTTACGCGACAATCGCCTGGCTCATTCGATACCTGCAGTCCAATAGCTTGCGGGTATTTATCGTCTACCGAATCGTGCTTGGCATCGTCGTGATCGCCTTGGCGTATCTGTGGCATCTCCAATAAAGTCGTCGGCTTACCTACGGTTCCCGATACTCCCGGGAAACCGCCTTCTGGCACGGCATTCTGGCGGGAAGCCAACTGTACACTCCTGCCAAATTCCGCCATTGCGGCGGCCCTTCCTTCTTGGCATAATGATGAGGCTCTGGCCGATTTGCGCCACGGGACAGATTTGCGTCCGGTGTGAGAAACGGCCCACATGCATTTTCTGGCAAGCATTTTTGTCCCCACGGGCAATCGGCGGCTGAATGAGCTGGTCGGTTTTCTGTTGTGCGTCTCTGCGCTCCTCCTTTTCCTCGCGCTGGCTTCGTATTCGCCGCTTGATCCTTCGCTGAACAGCGCCTCCGTTCTGACCGGGACTCACGCGGCCCGCAACTGGATCGGCGTGGTCGGCGCCCTGATCTCCGACCTGGCACTGCAGTTCTTTGGCATCGGAGCATTTCTGTTGCCTATCTTCCCCGCCATGCTTGGGCTGCGCTGGTTCGCTTCGCGCAAAATTCAGTCGCCGATCGCGAAGACCATGGGGGGAATCTGGCTGATGATGTTTGTCCCTGCGCTGCTGGCGCTACTGCCGGGCAATGCGCGCTGGCTGCATGTGATGCCCATTGAAGGCCTTCTGGGACGAGTCGTGGGCGATGTGCTCATCCACTATCTGAACCTGGCCGGCGCCTATATCGTTTGCGCCAGCGTGCTCGCCGTCGCGCTTTACCTTTGCACGGCGTTCTCGTTTTCTTCGATCCAGCTCTGGGTTCCGACGCGCTTTGCCTTTGTTACCGCGCTGTGGAACCGATATCTCGATTGGCAGGAAGAACGCTCCAAGAAACGGCAGCAGAAAGAACTGGAGAAGCGACGGATTTCGAAGCCGGTAGTGAAAACGCAGTTGATTCCGTCGCGCCAGACCGCTGCCGCCGAACCCACCGTGCAGGCCCGAGTTGCTCCCGAACCACGTCGCACCGGCATCGAGCGCACGCTTGACCCCGAGCCCGCAGAAGCGGCCACGAACGCCCCGACTACCGGCGGAATCCTGCAGGAGTCTTTGACGGAGGTTGAGTTGCCAGTCGATCCGGAAGTGACGCAGCGCGCGGACAGCGATCACAAGGCGAAGACAACCATGCCGCGAATCGCGGGAGGATACAAACTGCCCTCCAGCAGCCTCCTACAGCGCCCTGATGAGCAACAGGCCGTGGACGCCGATGAACTCAAGTTGCTGGCGCAGGTGCTCACCGAGAAATATGCCGAGTTCGAAGTGCACGGGCAGATCACGCAAATCAACCCCGGCCCTGTGGTCACTACCTTTGAGTTCAAGCCCGACGCCGGAATCAAGTACAGCCGCATCACCAATCTCACTGACGATCTTTGTCTTGCGTTGAAGGCCGAGAGCATTTTGATTGAACGCATGGCCGGAAAATCGACCGTGGGCATTCAGGTTCCGAACCGCGAACGCGAGATCATATGGCTCCGCGAGAACATCGAGTCGCAGGAGTTCATGGGCTCGAAGTCGAAGTTGACGATGGCGATGGGTAAAGACATCAACGGCCGCATCGTCACGGCCGACCTGAATGGCATGCCCCACTTGCTGATTGCCGGGTCCACCGGTTCCGGCAAGAGCGTGGCCATCAACGCGTTCATTATGTCGATTCTGTACAAGGCGACGCCGGAGCAAGTAAGGTTGATCCTGGTGGATCCGAAGCGACTGGAACTGGGCAACTACGAAGGCGTACCGCATCTGTACACGCCAATCATCACGGAGCCAAAGCTGGCGGCGAACGCGCTGCGCAATGCCGTACGCGAAATGGAACGCCGCTTGAAACTCCTGGCAGCAAAGGGTGTGCGAAATATCGACCAGTACAACCGGCTGTTTGATAACGGCGGCACGCCGAGCCTGTTCGAGGAAGATTCCGACGACAAACCGATTCCCTACATCGTGATTATCATCGATGAATTGGCCGACCTCATGATGCTCGATTCGAGCAACGTTGAAGAATCGATTACGCGCTTGGCGCAAATGGCGCGCGCCGTGGGCATTCATCTGGTCCTGGCTACGCAGCGTCCCTCGGTCGACGTAATCACGGGACTGATCAAGGCGAACTTCCCGGCGCGAATTTCTTTCCGTGTTGCAACCAAGGTGGATTCGCGAACCATTCTCGATGCCAACGGCGCTGAAGCACTGCTGGGTAAGGGCGACATGCTTTACCTACCGTCGGGATCAGCACGGGTTCATCGCCTGCATGCGCCGCTGGTCACGGAAAAAGAAATCGCAGCCGTGGTGGAATTCTGGAAGCAGCAAGGTTCCGCCGAATACCAGCAGCAATTCCTGGAAGCGCCGAAAGACGAACGGGAAGCTGGAAGCGGATCGGCTGGCGGCGAAGGGCCGGCAGAAGCTGGCGAAGACGATCCTTTGTACCAGGATGCGGTGAAGTTAGTGGTCGAGTTTGGGAAGGCCTCCACTTCCCTGCTACAACGCAGGTTGCGCATCGGATACGGGCGCGCCGCGCATCTCATCGATCTGATGGAACAGGATGGCATCGTCGGTGCGGCTGATGGTCCCAAGCCGCGAGAAGTGTTGAAGCGTCCCGACTGGATTTCTGAGATTGAAGAGACGACGCGCTAGTTTTATCCGCGCACAAACAGCGCCATGCCCAAACGAAATCTCCGAGTGCTTAAATGGCTTGGGAGCGTTCCTGCTGTAGCAATCTGCACCAGATGTAGTCGCGAGTTCAAGGTTTCACTGACGGATTTGAAACGCGTCACAGACGCCCAGGAAAGCCTCAGGCTCCAGTTTGCAGAGCATCAATGTCCAGAGGATCCGTCCAAGTTAGAGGTTTGATACTTTATCTGGCGGTTTTGGCGTGGTATGTCCCGCCAATCGCTTCTCTCGCGCTTCGAAGAGACGATTGATTTCGCTCACCAGTTCCAACAGCTTCTTTGGGTCCTGCTCCACCGCAGCCCGTTCGCACAGGGCCATCCAGGTTTCTCCGTTTTGAATTTTGTCCTGCAGGGCAGTTCGCAGGTCGGAGAGGATTGGTTCTATCTGATCTCGATCGGTCACGGCCATGGCTCGATTGCATAGGTCTTGGATCCGGCTTCTAGGGTTTGACACCATGCGAGGTGAGATGCTCCGCGCCTCCGAACCTTGCGTGCGGTTAATCCTGTAAAAACTAAGCCGCCGCCCACCAAAAACAAAGCGGCGTGCTCCTATCATCCGTAAAAGCAATTAGGCTTCTCCAGAAAGCAATGTAAGCGAACAGCCTACTCCGCTGATACCTCTACCGAGGAATCGCTGCGTAAGAGACGGGGGCATGCAGACCTCAGCTGAGATCGACGTAGATAGACTTACGGAGGAAGACCCTAAACACACTCAGCCCGCTTCAGACTTGCGCCAGCGGCGAACGTTGAAAACGTATAGGCCAATGCAGAAGAGATTTGCAGGAATAAAGCCAAACTGCGCCGTGCGGAACCCGATCAGGCAAATGACGACGCTGTTGACCGCCGCAAGAATCCAACCTTCCCAACAACGCCTGCCTACTAAGATAGTCGAAACAATCGTAAGAATGCAGGATAGGAAATCAAGTCTGATAAACACAGCAGCCTCCCTGAACATCAGTATGCCGCAGCATGGGCTGCTTGGCTGTAATCCTGCGCAGAAATGGGGTTACGAAAGGCACCGCCTGAAAGGTCAACTGCTTGGATAAAATCCCGCCTACCCAGGAAGGAATCGATGAAAGTACTTACCGAATACCTGAAGTTTCATACCAATACGCACCGGGCGTACGTGCACATGACGCCCCAGGTGGAAGAGATCGTGCGCAAGAGCGGAGTCAAAGAAGGAATGGTGCTGGTCTCCGCCATGCACATCACGGCGGGGGTATACGTCAACGACAACGAGAGTGGGCTGATCGAAGACATCGATCAGTGGTTGGAGCACTTGGCGCCGTTCCAGAAGAACTACAAGCATCATGAAACGGGCGAGGATAATGGCGACTCGCACTTGAAGGCGCTGCTGATTCACCACGAAGTGATTGTCCCAATCACCGCCGGGAAACTTGATTTAGGGACCTGGCAGCGGATCTTCTACGCTGAATTCGATGGCCAGCGGGACAAGCGGGTAATCGTGAAGGTCATGGGCGAGTAAAGTTACGACCTAGTCCACCGGCGAGCTCTCAGTGACCAGTCGGAGACCTCGGCGTTTCTTAGGGGCTCCAGTGAATCATCGCTTGCCCCAAGGATGACGAATCCGTACTATCGAGGACTGCGACTCACGCCTTCCCAAGTCGCGCTCGGAGGATTGAATGAGTGAAGAGCTTCAGGAATTGCAAGAGCACGCCGAACATGCCCGCGAGAATCCCAGTCTGGCGCCGGTGTCGTTAACCATGGCAGTGCTGGCGGTGCTGGTGGCCGTAGTGTCACTCCTGGGACATCGGGCGCACACCGAAGAAGTAGTGCTGCAGGCAAAGTCATCCGATCAGTGGGCATATTACCAAGCTAAGAATATTCGCGAGCACCAGGACGAGCTATTCGCCGACTTCAGCACCGCCGTGGCCATCAAAGACGCTGGGATGATGGACAAATTCCGCGACAAGTCCTCACAAGAGGCGGAGCGCTACAAGCACGAGAAGGCAGAAATCCAGGACGAGGCACGCAAGTTAGAAAGCGAGGTTGCCATGGAGCGCAACCGCGCCGACCGCTATGACTTGGCGGAAGTTTTTCTGGAAATTGGTCTGGTAATCACCTCGATCACCTTACTCTCCGGCAGACGAATCTTCTGGCATCTGGGGATTGTTCTAAGCGTGCTGGGAATTGTGGTAGCGGTAACCGGCGCGATGATCCATTGATCCCTCTAATTTCAGGGTAGAAATGCTTTCATGCAGAAAAGGCTACCGCCGGATTTCTCGAACTCCGACGTATCGATAACGACCGGAGTCAAGCCTTCCCGACCGAGCATGGATTCCAGATGTGGCGTGACGTAAGGGGTAAGATAGCGTCCATTGATGACGATGCCATTGCCCATGAATCTGTGAGCCTCGTCGGGAGTGAGTTCGTATACACGCTTCCAGAATCCGCGCAGGACCTCCAGCGACTGCACGGTGTAGGCTGCCGGATAGAGGAGAACCGCTTCGTCGTTTAGCGGACAGAAGCAGGTATCCAGGTGGTAGCAGTAGGGATCGACCAGTTGGAGAGGAACGACGGGAATCTCCATCGTAGCCATGGCCTCGCGGAACTTTTCGACGCCTCCCTGAGTCGAACGAAAGCCGTATCCCGCATAGATACGCGACCAACCCGGATGCCAAAGGAGGTCGCCATGACCTTCCAGGTGATCGTCGTGAAAATCTACGTTAATGATCCTGAACCCGCGCTGGCGGTACCAATCCAGATAGTACGGAACCTCGCGCTGGCGTGAAGGGTGCACCATCCGGCTGGGCACGACAAACTTTCCCAGACCGGCTTGAAAACCGATGAAGACCTGGTTGGCGGCGAAGACCATGTCTTCGTGTCCCGGCGCAGGATCGATGGTTTCAACCTGACAACCGGCGTCTTCCAACGCCGAACGAAGGGCGTCCCATTGCCGCTGCGCTTCTTCACGATTGATCGGGGATTTTCGTGACATGTAAGGGTTCTTCTCGTCAACCACATCGAAATAAGCAGGAGGACAGAGGAGAACTCGCATCGGCATTTGTAGAGATGGTATCGACGCAGCGTTGAGGAAGCAAGGAACAGAAGAGACGTGGCGTCGGCACGGTGCCGATGCGTCGGCACGTAAGCGGACCGAGGCGAGGCGAAATGCTGCGAAGAGAAGACTAAAACCAGCTAAGGAAGATTGGTACTCGGGATGCACGGGCAATCAAACCCAGCCTGCTGTTGCGCGTTCGTTTGTTTCGTCGAACACGCTGGAACGGGGAGAGAAGAGGAAGGGTATGCTCAGCCACTGCGCCAACTCGCAGTGCTTAAAGCCGTTTCTGCGACTGCGGGAGGGCCGGTTATTTCTGGTTGAAACCCAGAACGTGGCAAAGCAGGGAGGTGCACCACCTAGTCCCAGGGATCGAAAGCCTCCCCAGAGGGTGGAACACTTCTGGCTGTGTGACCGGTGCGCGTCAGTGTGGACCTTGATCCAAAATGGGACGCGCGGCATTGCATTGGTTCCGCTCGCTCAGTCAGCGGTGGCGGCGAGCGAACTTCCGGAAAAATCTTGCAGCAAAGTTACGTGCAGCTGAGAGAAATCACGGTTCGTTTCTAGTGCGAACCTGTGCGCCGGTGCGGAGCACGGTACCCCATCCCCAGCGAGATGTGGCGGGCGGCGTCCCTGAGCGCCTCCACAATGCGGGGCATGGTTTGCGGACTGACCTGCTGAGCTGTGCCGCTCAGGCCGAGGCCTGCCTCGATGAGCCCTCGATCGTTGAAAACCGGTGCTCCAACGCAGCGCGCACCGAGATTGTTTTCTTCGTCATCAACGGCATAACCCTGGCTTCGGACTTTCTCCAGTTCTTTGAGCAGCCGCGGCAGCGTGGTGATGGTCTTAGGAGTCCGCTTTTCCATACCGCTCTTGCGCAGAATCTCCTCCAACCGATCCTCTGTAATATGCGCGACCAGAGCTTTTCCCACGCTCGTGGCATGCACGCGCATCCGCCGACCGACCCAGGTATCCATCCGGATGAATCCCTCCGGCTCAACTTTCTCGATGTAGACCGCATCGGGTCCATCGAGAATTGCCAGATGGCAAGTGAGCCCAGTCTGGTGGGTAAGGTGGCGCATGATGGGTAGGGCCACGCCACGAACATCGAGCCCGCTGAGCGCCCCACGGCTCAAACTTAGAATCTTCAATCCTACCCGGTACTTCCCCGACTCCTCGTCGCGAGTCAAATAGTTCCGGCTCTCAAGCGTGCGCAGAATGTAACTCGCCGAACTCTTTGGAATCTGCAGTTTGCGGCTGATTTCCGCATTGCTCAAGCCTTCAGACTCCTGGGCTACAGCCTCCAGCATGGCGAGGGCGCGTTCTACGGCTGCAGAAGGGGAATCGGACGAGGCCAGCATAGGTAAGGGCTATGGTAGCAAACTGTAGTCGGCCAAGAAAATGAATGTAAGTTCACCCTATTGAACGAGCGGCTTGACCGCAGGATAGAGATCGCCTACGCTTCGCCAGTATAGTGAATCTATGTTCACTATATTGAACAGCTAGATCTAATCTATCTTTCTGCGTCAGGGGAATCTTAGAATGCCAATAACCGTTGCCTTACCTGAGACTGGCGGTCTTTTGAACACAAGCAATAGCGCCCCATCGGATTTCGATCGCGCGAGCGATCTGCCAGGCGGCTTTTGGAGTTTCTTTCTACCGCTGCACCAGACTTTCACTCCGCGACAGCAAGAACTGGCACGCCGTCGGGCCCAGGTGTTGCAAGCCGCACTGGACGGCAACAAGCCCTCGCATCGCTTCCCTTCCGACACAGTGCGCAATGGCTGGAAGATCTCACTTCCGGCGTGGTGCCAGGACCAGCGAAACCAGATGACCGGGCCGGCGGACGATGCCGAACTATGCGTCAAGATGCTGAACTCGGGTGCTCCCGGGGTGATGCTGGATCTGGAAGATTCCTGCGTGAACGAGTGGACTCATCACCAGACCGCCGTTGCCAACATTCTGGCTTGCCTGCACGGAGAACTGACGTACTACGACAAGAAGCGCCAGAGGACGGTCGAAATCCAGCCCAGCGGTACAGTGATTTTCACTCGTCCGCGCGGACTTCACATGAATCAAGCTGGACTGATTCCGAACGAAATGGTATCCGCGTCCTTATTCGATGTGGCGCGTGTCTTCTTCGCCGTCGATCCTGCGACCCTGAAGCATCCCTTGTGCTTTTATATTCCGAAGTCGGAATCGGCGGAAGAAGCGCTCTGGTGGCGCGATCTATTCCAGACGTTGGCCAAGTCTCGGGGAATGGCGCACGACTCAATCAAGTGCATGGCTCTGGTGGAATCCCATCCTCTCGCGTTTCAGATGGAGGAGTTCGCCTACAATCTGCGCGAACATCTGATCGGACTGGATCTGGGGCGCTGGGACTACATGGCGAGTCTGATTCACTTCAATCTGGATGATCCGGATTGGGTGCTGCCCGATCGAAACACAATTCCGCATGATGTGCCGTTTTTCCAGAACCTGCGCGAGCTGATGCCAGAGATTTGTCATCATCGCGGGATTCTCGCCATCGGAGGGATGACTGCGTTGTTCCCCAGCCGCGAAGACGCCAAGTTGAACGCTCGCGCTCTCGCGGTTCTTGAGAAAGACAAGAAGAACGAAGCCGATTGCCTGATGGATGGAGCGTGGACGGGACATCCCGATCAGAACGCAATCGCGGTGGCGCAGTTCCCTTACCCAAATCAGATTCACGCACGTCCGAAGAATGCGAGCCGCTATCCTGACTTGCGGCCTGTGCCAAAAGGCGTGGGTCAGCGTACGGTCGACGGAACGCGCGCTGCGGTGCGGACTGTGATCCGCTATCGCGATGGCGTGCTGCGGGGAAATGGCGCAAGCCTGCTCGATGGTTACATGGAAGACCTGGCCACCGATCGCATCTACCGCCTGATGATTGCCCAGCGCGTACGGCACCGCGATCTCGTCCGTATCGAAGACAGCCACGGCCAGAACGTCAAACACACTCCGGAATTTGTCACACAGCTGTTTGATGAAGAACTCGACCGTTTATTGCAGGAACTTCCAATCGGCTCCGGCGATGAAGAACGCGAAAGATTCCGCCGCGCCCGCGAACTCAGCGAAGCGATGATCGTAAACGGAGAATTCGATCCCGTTTGAGCCAACGTACTCCAATCTTCACAGACCCCGTCCGACTAAACAGGAGAAAATACAAATGCCCACGAATGCTAACGGAACGAAAAACATCCAACCGCGCTCCAGCGCACCACTGATGAGCGAAGAAGAAATGTCCGTGCAGCGCGCTCTGGCCCAGGAGTGCATGGAATACGAGTGGGCGAATAACCCGCGATGGAAAGGTGTAGAGCGCCCCTACAAAGCCGAAGACGTGCTGCGGCTGCGCGGTTCCGTTCATATTGAGCACTCGCTGGCACGCCTGGGTGCGGAGCGGTTGTGGGATCTCCTGCAGAGTGAGACGTACGTCAACGCGCTGGGCGCGGTCACCGGCAACCAGGCGGTACAACAGATCCAGGCTGGCCTGAAGGCTATCTATGTAAGTGGATGGCAGGTCGCGGCCGATGCCAACAACGCTGGCCAGATGTATCCCGACCAAAGCCTGTATCCGGCGGACAGTGTTCCGAACCTTTGCCGCCGCATCAATAGCGCTCTACAACGGGCCGACCAGGTTCATCATGCGGAGGGGAAAGTTGCTCCCGGGCAAACATGGTTCGCGCCGCTCGTGGCCGATGCAGAGGCCGGCTTCGGCGGAACGCTAAACGCGTTTGAACTGATGAAGGGAATGATCGAGGCAGGTGCCGCCTGTGTCCACTTCGAGGATCAGCTATCGTCGGCCAAGAAGTGCGGTCATCTCGGTGGCAAAGTTCTGGTTCCGACTTCTGAGGCGATTCAGAAACTAGTCGCCGCCCGGCTCGCGGCGGACGTCATGGGAGTGCCAACGCTGATCATGGCTCGTACGGATGCTGACAGCGCGCATCTGCTCACAAGCGACATCGACGCGCGCGACCGCGCCTTCTGCACCGGTGAACGCACATCGGAGGGTTTCTTCCGCATTCAGGGCGGGATCGATTCTGCAATCGCACGCGGCTTAGCCTATGCACCCTATGCAGACCTACTGTGGTGCGAAACTTCACATCCCGATCTTGAGGAAGCGCGACAATTCGCTGCCACCATCCACGCCAGGTATCCCGGGAAGATGCTGGCCTACAACTGTTCGCCCAGTTTCAATTGGCGCAAGAAGCTCGACGAGGAGACGATCGCGCGCTTCCAACCGGAGCTCGCCCGCATGGGATACAAGTTTCAATTTGTCACGCTCGCCGGCTTCCACGCGCTTAACCTCAGCATGTTCGAGCTGGCTCGGGGCTACAAGCTAGCCGGGATGACGGCATATTCGCGCTTGCAAGAAAAGGAATTCAGCCGCGAAACCCAGTATGGATACGAAGCGGTCAAACACCAGCGCTTCGTCGGAACCGGCTACTTTGATCAAGTGCAGCAAGTGATCAGCGGCGGCCTAGCCTCTACCATGGCCTTAACCGGATCGACCGAAGCCGAGCAGTTCAGCGGGGTGAAAGCACTGGTACGACCCAAGAGTGGCCCGGATGCTGCCTGCCAGCCCATCCTGGGCGATTGCCCTCACCCACCCGTTCAGATTGAACCCAGCCGACCTGAGGAGATGCTCCTTCCTTCGGGAGACTAAGAACTTCTCCATCGTCATACAGCAGAGCCGACGACTGGCTCCGCTGCCTTTTTTCGGAACTGTTAAAGGCAGAGCATGGGCCCGTGTTCCGCTCGTTGCCGAGAAATCCTCTGTTATAATCGGACACGCCCTTGCGGTGTCGTTTCACATCCGTGCGGAAGTGGTGGAACTGGCAGACACACCATCTTGAGGGGGTGGCGCCGAAAGGCGTGGGGGTTCAAATCCCCCCTTCCGCACCAAGTTTCCAAATCAGTTTACGAGTCCCCGACAGACTGTTACGGTCCGTTAAGACAGGGCTGGGCCGTGGGTCGCCCCATCAACGGGCCTTGCGCCGAGGAATTATGCTTAGCCTCCCCTGCCGTCGTGCCCTGTTCCGTCGCAATCGGAGCATCTGGTGCGCATGAACGCAACTCCGTGCCCTCGATCGGCGATCCGCACGATGAGACCTGTGCCTCCGCAACTCGGGCAAGAGTCATCGGCTGTTTCGTGCCACACGACGTCATGCATTGGCTGCAGGAACCCAAACCCATGCCGAAAGACATTGCGGCTCCGCACGACAGCGCGTGTGGTGGCAACCGTTATCGGCAGTTTGATCTTTAGCTCGACGGTCTCGCCGATTTTCAGCTCGACTGGCAGAATTGCAGTCATGCCGGACTCGCTGATGTCCAGGCTCTGACCGGGAAAGAATCCACTCCCTGAATGGACTGTCACTTCCGTCTCCAGCTCAAATCGCTGGTGACGCCGTCTTTCGCTTTTATTATCGTCTTGTTCGCCTTGCTCCGGTGAACCCTCTTTTGCGTCGCTGCTTATGATTTTGTTCTTTTCTTCCTTACTATCAGTCACCGTACTGCTTTCTTATGATCAGCTTCCGAGCCTCGGCTTATGTATGGTTCTTTTTGGCATCGCTAGCGTCAGACACACTTGCCCCTTCGGGCGAGAGGCCCTACAGCCTTCCCCTTAGCTCATTAGCATTATTAGGATGTTAGTATTTCTCTACAGCTATTAGATGCAAATGAATTGCCGTTAGCTGCATCCTACGGGTCGCGACGAAATTCTATTTCCTCCAGGGCTTCCCACACCTTCAACACTGCGTAGGAATCCGGGCCTTTCTCACCGTTGCGATTCTGTACCTGCCACAGCGTATCGCGTACATTTCTCCAGCACGGGCAGCGCAGAAAGACCCTGGTTCGCCGTCACCAATGCTGCCCCCGATAAATCCGGTTTACTTCCTCCTGACGCCTGTGAAACGATTGGGAGGCTCGGCTCACTATCTATCAGGGGGCAATGGCGAAATGGACCACGCGGTTGCGGTCGATCGAAAAATGACGGAGAGATACCTGCTGGGCGAACTCGATCCCCAAGCCTGTCAGGAATTCGAAGAGCATTTTTTCGACTGCCCGGATTGCGCCCTCGACGTCCGCACCGCTGCTCTGTTCATCGAGCACAGCAAGAGTTCGTTAGCGAAGGAATCGGAACCGGTTGCCGCGCTCTCGCCAGTGGTCAGGCCAGCCTCGCCTAAGCCGGGATGGTCGGCATGGTTGCGTCCTGCCTTTGCAGTGCCTGTGATGGCCTTGTTGCTGGCGGTGATCGGGTATCAGAATCTGGTGATCTACCCGCGGCAGCAACAGGCGTTCGCCCGTCCGCAGGTTTTGCCGTCGGCGTTTCTGAATATCGGCGCCATGGGATCCGGGGACCAACCGATTTCCATTGCGCCGGAGCAGAGCTTCCTGCTGCTTGTTCGAATTCCACCCGACAGCTATCCCCGCCACACTGCGGAGTTATATAATCCCGCCGGAAAGCTGGAATGGTCGCTGACGTTGCCGTCCTCATCCACGCAAGAGCAGTGGCCGCTGCAGGTGCCGGGTGCGAAGCGGGAATCCGGTACATACAGTTTGGTGGTGCACGGCCTCACAGACAACGAACAGGGGAAAGAAGTTGGTCGTGTGACATTTGACTTACAAATTCAGAAATAGCTCAATCTGAGCGGAGTGGAGCAAAACTATGTCAGCGCTGCCGGATGAACTACCCTCGATCAAGACGGGGCCTGTTTACGATGCAGAAGCCTATGTTTTCAGCGCCGAATTGGAACAGCCGATTCGGCGAGTGATTGAAAAGGAAGCCTTCGTTGAGTTACCTGAATCAGGCGGATACAGGTTCAAGCCTGCGGAACCTCTGCGGGTGGAAGGGATCGTTTCGCATCGAGGCGGCTACACTCAGGTCGCTGGGCACCGCGGCTGTCACGGTCGCGGCTCGACCACGCTGGCGACAGCTGCCCTTGAAGACGTCAACGTGCTCGACGTGCTCACGGCTGATCGCGTGGTGGCGCAGATCACCACCGAGCATCCGGACGACGGCAGCGTACCGTCGGTAAGCTTTCTGGGCACGCGCTTCGAGAATCTGCGCATCGGCGGAGAAAAGATCGAGCTTGAACCGCACCTCGACATCCTTGGTCCGAAGCCGGACGACGACGAATCCTATTTCAACGACGGCGGCGTCTTCAGCCGCATCGCGCACCAATACGCCAACATCAAGCGCATAGCAGGTCTTCCCAAGTGGGCCAGCGACCAGTTCAATTGGGACCCAGCGAAGGCGCAGCGGCTGAATGAGATCAACTGCTCCCTGGTCAACGGCGTGTCTGGATCTCCGGGTAAAACGTTTGGACACGTGATCGAGCTGCCGCACTTTGGCAAAATCTTCCTCGGCGAACTCACGGTGAAGCGCGAGCCCGCGAACGATGGTCCCAGGCTTGAGCCTTCGGAAGCTGAGGAGTACAAGTACCGGTTTCAACTGACCATGATCCGCGTAGAACTGGACTGCCCGGCATGCGGGAGAATCCGCTTCGTGACGATGGACGCAAATGGAACAGGTGGAAAGGGCGACGGGCACTAGACGCGGCAACTGGCGAGCGCCAGCGCTCCCTCGCAATAACAATCGCGGTAAGTTAGTCACGGCAATGGAGGAAATGTTGCCGAGGCTTGCCTAATCGTTGCATACAACGCCGGATGTGCGTCCGAGTCGCGAACAATTCCAACGCTTCCCTGTCGTCGCCTACCCTTAGGCGATAGAGCCCCGCCCCACATGACAACCGATCGCCTCTCGTCAGCCTTCTCGGAGGAGCGCAAAGTTTGTGCTGGATTTCAAGTTAAAATCCTGACACTGTCAAAACTGCATGCCTCCCCCGTGGAAACGACGAGAGCACGACCTCCTCAAAAGGCGGGAGCGCATTCGACCGCAAGTGCTGCGAATCATAGTGCTTGTCCTCGGGATCGCTGTGATGCAGAGCTGCTCGCGACAGCGGAACCCTCAGGCTGTCTTCGATCACGCAATGCAGACCCTCAGGAGTGGCGACGCTCCAACCGCAGCCTCGGAAGCCCAGAAGGGTTACAAAGACTTCCACGCGGTTAGCGCTGAGTGGGCATGGAAATTCACCATCCTTAGGGCGAGAACTCTGTATCGGCGAGGCATGAATGACGAAGCGCTGAAGCTCCTTGCCTCTGAGCCTGTCCCAGTTCCCCCCGGCGAATTAGCGGTTCAAAAGTTGAGATGGGAAGGCCTCGCCTATACCGCCCTGCACAGGTTTGCGGACGCAGATCGTACGTTTCAGGATGCCCAGCGGCTCTGCGAAGTCACTGAATTTCCCGTTTGCGAGGACGTGGTCGATGCGCAGGGGGTCCTGGAAATGAATAGAGGCCATTATGCGCAGGCACAACCTTACTTCGAACGCGTACTCGTCGCTGCTCGCGCGAGCGGCGATGCATCGTGGCAAGCCAACACTTTGCTGGATCTGAGCTGGTCCGCAGAAGAGCAGACGCACTTCGACGAGGCGTTAGACTGGGCTGGCGAAGCACGCCGGATATCCGTCGATCGAGGCTCCGCTGACCTCGCCCAGGCCGCGCTAGGAAATATGGGCTGGGCTTATCACAAACTCGGCGACTCTGAAAAGGCATTGGAAGCTTTCGTCGAGGCCGGCACGCAGGCTGAGAAGCTCGGCGACATCGCGGACGAACTGAGGTGGGTCTTGGACCGTGGTTACGTTTCCCTTGATGCACGCGACTTCACAGCTGCAGAGCAGTCCTTCCGGCAGTCACTCGATTTAGCGGAGAGACTCAAAAGCAGGGAGGACGTCACCAACGCTTTGCAGGCCCTAGC
>DATEQW010000075.1:0-21254 GCA_035272245.1 Candidatus Sulfotelmatobacter sp.
TGACATTTTCGTACGGCAGACCGAGCGCTTCTGCGGCAATCTGGCTGAGAACAGTATTCGTCCCCTGGCCGAATTCTGTGCTTGAAACCAGCACGCGAATGCTCCCGTCGGCGCAGCCTTCTACGCCGACCACAGAACTCAGATAACGTTCACCCGATCCCGTGAATCCCGCCCCGTGCAGAAATGCGGCAATGCCCATGCCTTTCTTAGTAGTGCCGCGCTGATTCTCGTTCGCGAAGTGTTGCCGCTTGGCGTGATAGTCGGAAACTTCCAATGCGCGGTCCAGCAACCTTCCGAGATCGATTGGCTCACGCACGACTTGTTCTGTTGTGGTCGTCTGTCCCGGCTGCAGAAAGTTTCGACGGCGGATTTCGACAGGAGAAAGGCCTACGGTCTGCGCTATGCGATCCATGTGTCGCTCCATCGCAAACAGGCTCTGCGGGGCTCCAAATCCGCGAAACGCTCCATGAGGTGGTGCGTTGGTGGCAACCGCCTTGGCGCGAATACGGACATTCGGCCAGTAATAAGGTCCCCCCGCGTGAATTGCGCCGCGGGATAAAACTACGGAGGACAACGTTGCATATGCTCCACCGTCAATGGTGAAGTCGATCTCTCCGCCGAGAATCTTGCCGTCCCGGCTGACGGCTGTCCGATGACGTGTACGCGAGGGATGCCGCTTGGTAGTGGCCGCCATATCTTCCATGCGGTCATAAATAATCTTCACAGGCTTTCCGGACTTGATCGCCAGCAGCGCAGCGTGCGCGGCGATCATCGACGGATATTCTTCCTTGCCGCCGAAGGCACCTCCGGTCTCCATTTGCACGACGCGAACTTTTTCCGCCGGCAAGTTACAGAGCGCCATCAGCGCCTTGTGAATGTAGTAAGGACATTGCAGGGAACCCCACACTGTGATTCCATGCGCGGCATCAAAAGCCGCGATCATCCCGTTATTTTCGATGTAGAGTTGTTCCTGCGCGCCAGTCGCGTACTCGCCTTCTACGATGTGGTCGGCCTTCTCCCAAACACCATCGAGCTCACCTTTTTCGATCAGGTAGGTTTTGAAGATGTTGTCTTCACCCCACACGATTTCAGCGCGACGCTCGCTTTCTTCGATCGTGAAGATGGCGGGCAACGGGTCGTATTCGATCGATACAGACTCCACGGCCCTCGGAAGAACATGGCGGTCGGGATGGGCCAACAAGAGAATTGGTTCTTCGGGATGATTTACGAACGTATCCGCCAGGCAAGGCTGATCGTCCCCGATCAGAGAAATGCAATTTTTTCCCGGAATATCTTTTGCAGATACGACCACAAATTCGTTCCAATCGATGCCCGGACCGAAGCTGATCTTCTTGATCCGGCTGCGCGGAATTTGGCTGCGCACCGTTGCGCCGAAGAGCATGTTGGGCAGAACCATGTCGTCGACATAGCGGGACCGTCCGGTAACTTTGTCGCGTCCTTCTTTTCGCGGGACCGAGTTGCCGACGATGCGATCGTTGTTCATATCGCTAGTTCCGCGGAAGCCTGAGCGTGCGGATGGGATAGTGTAAGCCAGACTGGGTCTGATAGGGAGTAGAACTGTTGCAGGTCAGGATCAAAACTTTATATTCGGTTACATTCCCGCCCGCAAGGCCTGCCGGGAAACTCACCATCGGCGAAGACGGGATTCCCTCGCAGATAAGTTGTGTTCACCACGCCGCGCAGGATTTCCCCTAGATAAGGGGAAACCAGATGCCGGTAATACAGTCTTTCTTCCGTCACAATAAATTCGCGATCCGGATGGAACACGACGAAGTCCGCATCGTATCCTGCGGCAATTCGCCCTTTACGCGATTCGCAGCCGGTCAGCCGGGCCGGTGCTTCCGCCATCCAGCGTGCGAGATCGAGCAACGTGAAGCCGCGCCTGCTGGCCTCTGTCCACATCAAGGGCAGGGCCAGGGAAAGACTTGCGATGCCGCCCCACGCAGTGCGGAAGTTGCCTTCGTCCAGTCGCTTCATCGCGGGAGGGCATGGCGAATGGTCAGTGACCACCATGTCAATCGTCCCCCCTTTCAGTCCTTCCCACAATCTCTCGCAATTTTCACGGCTCCGAATCGGTGGCGCACATTTCGCCAGCGTTGCGCCATTTGCAATCGTTTCTGCAAAGAGATGCAAGTAGTGCGGACAGGTTTCTACGCTCACCGCGAGCCCTTCGGCGCGAGCTGCGCGCAGTTCCTGAAGAGCACGGCTGGTCGAGAGATGCACGATGTGCAAGCGAAAGCCATATTCACGGCACAACGACAGCATCATCCGGATCGCAGCCAGTTCCGCCTCGTCCGGCCGCGAACGAAGATACGTTGAATAACTACTCCAATCTGCGCCAGCCAAGGCTTCGGTCGCCCGATCGATCAGTTCAGGAAGTTCGGCGTGCACCAGCAGCGGCAGGCCAGTCCGGGCGATGTGTGGCAGGGCCGCTCGAAGTTGCTGTTCCGTCACCATGGTGAAGCCATCGATGCCGGGATTGATCAAAAAACATTTGAATCCCGGCACTCCGATAGCCGCGAGAGTTTCGACGTCGTTTTGATTGTCGTGGACTACGCCGCCCCACGGCCTCCAATCGACGTGGCACTTACCTTTTGCAGCTGTGCGCTTGGCCTCGAGCGCAGCCACCGTGGTGGTCGCGGGAAGGCAGTTCAGGGGCATGTCGACCAGCAGCGTGTAGCCTCCGGCCGCCGCGGCGCGTGTCGCGGTTTCAAATCCTTCCCAATCCGTACGGCCCGGTTCGTCGATGTGTACGTGGGAATCGACGAGCCCCGGAAGAATGGCGGCGTCGCCGAAATCGTGGACTTTATAGCCGTCCGCGGGGATCTGCTCGCGGGAGACAATAGCTTGGACGTGCTCGCCTTCCACCAGTATGGCTGCTGGCCGGATTCCTTCGGGAGTGACCACACAACGGGAGACGAAAGCTTGCAGAGTCAAAATGTCAGCTCCTCGGATTCATAGGAGTAAGGCGCGTAGATCCTCACGGTTCATCCGCAATCGTCATTAGAACAGCATTTTACGAAAATCTCAGTCCCAGCATATACTCACTTCTCAGCGAAGCGGCTGCGAAGAGTCCATGTCGACTGGGGTGCGTTCGCGGGTTGCTGGCGCCGGCACTCCGTTAACGATTACAAACGACGAGCGAATACATGGACAATCCTTTCATGGCCCGCGCCATTCAGCTCTCGATCGATAACGTCCACTCGGGACGCGGTGGCCCCTTCGGTGCGGTCGTCGTGAAAGACGGCGCGATTGTCGCTGAGGGCGCGAATCAAGTAACTTCCGCCAACGATCCCACGGCGCATGCCGAAGTCTGCGCCATCCGCAACGCCTGCCAGAAACTTGGCGTCTTCGACCTTGAAGGCTGCGAGATCTACACTTCCTGCGAGCCTTGTCCCATGTGTCTGGGAGCAATCTACTGGGCTCGGCTCTCCCGCGTTTATTTCGGCAACGCCGATGCCGATGCCTCGAAGATCGGCTTTGACGACTCGCTGATCTACCGCGAAATCGCGCAGCCTCATTCACAGCGCAAAATACCGATGATCCAGATGATGCGCGAGGAAGCGCTGACGGCATTTCGTGCGTGGGAGCACAAGCCTAACAAGGTCGAGTACTAATTCTGTTCGACCACCCGCCAATCTCAACCGGGAGGAATGATTGATCGACCGCTTTTTCAAGCTCACCGAGAACCAGACGTCGCTGAAACAAGAGATGCTGGGCGGCCTCACCACATTCGTCACGATGGCCTACATCATCGTGGTGAATCCTCAAATCCTCGCGCAAGCCGGCATGCCGCCCGATGGCGTGGTCTTTGCGACTTGCGCCTCGGCTGCAGTGGCCACGCTGGTCATGGGGCTCTACGCCAACTATCCCATAGCGCTGGCGCCGGGGATGTCGCTGAACGCCTACTTCACGTACTCGGTTTGCATCGCGATGCATGTTCCCTGGCGGACGGCGCTCGCCGTTGTCTTTTGTTCCGGCGTTCTCTTCCTGGTGCTAACGGTGACGCGCGTTCGCGAGCAGATCGTCAACGGCATGCCCGATTGCCTGAAGCACTCGACCGCCGCGGGAATTGGAATGTTCATCGCTTTTGTCGGATTACGAAATGCCAAGCTGGTCGTGGCGAACGCGGCCACGTATGTAGGCCTGGGCAGCTTTGCCGACAAAGAGGTGCAGACCGCATGTTTCGGACTCGTCTTGACGCTGATCCTGATGTCGCGAAAATTCCACGGCGCAATCTTGATCGGTATTTTTGGCACTGCACTGCTAGGAGTTCTCCGCGGCATTGCTCAATGGCCTACCGCAATCTTTTCCATACCCCACCCTTCGTCAACTTTCTTGCAGCTGGACTTTCGCGGTGCCAGCCATCTCGGATTACTCGAAATCCTGTTCGCATTCTTGTTTGTAGATCTCTTCGATAATGTCGGCACCCTCGTGGGGGTGTGTGAACAAGGTGGCTTCGTCAAGGACGGCAAGATTCCGCGCGTGGGACGCGTCCTGGTGGCGGACGCGGTGGGAACGATTTTCGGTTCCTTGACGGGGACTTCTACGGTGACGAGTTACATCGAAAGCGCTGCAGGCGTTGCCGCCGGGGCGCGCACTGGCCTCAGCAACGTCGCCGTCGCCGCTCTTTTTTTGCTGGCGACATTTTGCTCACCACTGGCTACTGCGATTCCTGCCTACGCCACCGCTCCCGCTCTGATTTTAGTTGGCGTTCTGATGACACAATCCATCGCGCAGATCGCATGGCAGGACTTCAGTGAAGCCGTTCCGGCATTCATCACCATGCTGGCTACACCGCTCACCTTCAGCATCGCCACCGGCCTCAGCCTCGGCTTGATTTCCTATACCGTCGTCAAGATTGCGGCGGGAAAACTCCGCGAAATCAACGCGCTGGTTTGGATCCTCACCATTCTCTTTGTCCTGCGCTATGTGTATCTGGCCGCAGCCTAGCAATTCTCGCTCATTTCTGCTTCCCCAAATAACGGATGCGGCCAGTGAACGCGCGTCCGTTCCCGTCGATGTAAGTCGGGGACGGATGCGCCGAATCAATGACGCCGTTCGACAGTATGTCGTTGGCATGGTTCGTGATGTTGTCGAAGCCGCCGCGTAGAGCCCAATAGCGTCCGAACAGATGAAAACGTTTTTCGAATTGCAGATTCACAGTGTAGTAGGTGGGCAGACGAAACTTTCCCGGAGGATCGCCCGGAACAATTTCTCCCTGATCGGTGGTCGCGAGGAAAGGCAGCCCAGTGCGGGCTTCCGCGGAATAAACCATGTCCACCTTGTGTAGAATCGGAAGTTTGAAAAACGGCACAACGCCCCATCCGACGAAGCGATTGGGAGTGTCCCATGGATAAGGACCGGGTAACTGCTGGCTCAACAGCGGGATATCCAAACTGAAATCGAACACCTGGTTGGTATGCGAGCGCGAGCGCGTGTAAGCGCCGAAGATTTCGTAGTGCTGGTGAAAACGATGGCGCAGACTGATCTGAAAGGCGTCGTAACGGTCATCGCGGCCGTTCTCGAGCAAAAAGTTGCCGTTCACGACGCCATTGAGAGTGTTGTAGGCGAAGCCATGCACGCCGCGCTTCTCGAGGAATTCAAGTTTCAAGAAGACTGCAGCTGGAAGTTTTTTCTCCAGCCCCAGGCTCCAATTCAAGTACCGCGGCGCGTCGAGCGTGTTTCGGTTCACGGTGAACGTGGTCGGCACGGGCACGGGCTCACTCGTTGGATTTCCATTGGCATCCGTCGGCTGGTCGCTCGCATTGAAAAAGTAATCGACTCTCTGCCCTTCGAAGGGCTGGTGAAGCAAACCCAGGTTCGTCGTGTCGTAAATAATTCCAATTCCTGCAGACAGCTTAGTGTTGCCTTCGTCGTCGAGGATGTACGTTCCGGCCAAGCGAGGCGAGAGCAGCGGAGTGCGGACGGTTTGGTCCCAGTCCAGACGCAGGCCGGGCTCAACGAGCAAACGATTCGTAATCAGCCAGCGGTCCTCGGCGTAGGCGCTGGCTTCAAAGTTAGAAATTGTCGAGTAGTTGCCGCCGGAAAAGATGGAATAACGCGCACACGTGTAAGGCGGGACAGGAACGCCATTTGCACCGGTTGCACAGGACTGTGGAAGTTGGTGGGGCGGCGGCTCGTTGGGTTGCAAGAACGAAATCGGTTGCCGCAGGAATTGTGCATCGTAATTCAAACGGTCCAAGTCCGTGCCGAGTTTAATGTCGTGCCGTCCA
Organism: Candidatus Sulfotelmatobacter sp.; assembly: GCA_035272245.1. Taxonomy (GTDB): domain Bacteria; phylum Acidobacteriota; class Terriglobia; order Terriglobales; family Acidobacteriaceae; genus Sulfotelmatobacter. The sequence goes on from DATEQW010000075.1 coordinate 6,258, forward strand.
TGCCACTGTTGTGGCGGAATGTAGAGATTCGCCAGTCCCTGCACTCTGCGGGCCGAAGTGTCCTGGCGTTCGAAATAATTGCCCGCCGCCAACCCGGTTGTCAGGATGTACGGACCGTTCCCCTGCGGCGTGAGCGCTACGTTGTACTGGTCCACTCCGAAGCCGGTTTCGAGGAGGGCGCCGCCGCGGAAATAATATTGGTCTTTGAGAGAACCGACAAAAGCAGTCTCCGTGTCGGTTGGAGTGGTCGGCTGCGGCTGGAGCACGGACAGTCCGTCGTATTCGTCGTGATAGTAGTTCGATAAGAAGCTGAGGGTCACAATGTGGCGCGTGGTGAGGTTCGATTGCAGCTTTGCCAGATTGTCCACTTGCCAGGTGTGGTTGCGATCCGAACCGGAAGGCAATTGCTGAATGATGTCGTTGTCGTACTCTCCGTTCAGCGCGTCAATGAACCACACCTTCCCCTTGTGAATTGGGCCGGACATGGTGTAAATGGGCGTCCACTGGCTGATCGAAATCCCTTTGATGGTCTGAATCGCGGGGGTGAAGTCGGTGGAAGTGAAGTGAAAGTGATCGTCGCCCATGCGCGTGTTCAAAGCGAGCACGCCGCCGGAACCCTTGCCAAACTCTGCCGGCTCGCGGCTTGGCATCACCTCGATCGAGCGGAATGACTCTACGCTCGTCCGCACGATCAATTGTCCATTGGTGGGCTGGGTAACGTTGAAGCCATCGAGCAAAAGCAGCGTTTGGTAGGTCTCGGCGCCGGCCACGTGCAGCTGCCCAAAAGAGTCGGGGGTAACTCCTGGAATGAAAGTCAGCGCATTTCGATAGTCGTGCGAACCAGGGTAGGGAATATCGACAATCTGGGCTCCAGTGAGCTCCTCTTTCGTGGAAACTTGCGCCGGGTCGATGGCCGGTGCGGACTCCGCGACATTCACCACTTCGCGCGCCTCTTGTTGATGCGAGAGGGTTACATCGACATTGGCAATCGCGCCGACCTGTACATCACTTTGTGAGATCGCGTAGAAGCCTATCTTCTCCACACGGAGTTCGTATGCCTCGGTGGAAAGGTTGGTGAATTCGCAGCGCCCTGCGAAATCGGTTTCGCAGCGTAGCGGAAGAGCAGGCGGCGGTGGCTGCAACTCGACGCGCGCCAACCCCACGGCCACTCCGTTTTCATCGGTGACTGTGACCATTAGTCTTTGCGCTGACTCAGCGTGTTCTGAAGTGTGGCCAGAAGCGGAACGCTGTGTGGAGGCCGCTTGTGAAGCGGAGGGAGGCGTCTGGGCCCCAGTCGAGATCACGCTGCAAATCGCCAGCGCCAACAGAAATACCAATCTCACGGATCCGCTCCGCCCGTGCATGGTTCGAGTATGGGGTCTTCAGGGGTTAGAGTCCACTGAAACAGCCCGGAGTTGTGAGCCGTTACGCCTTTATCTTTTTCTGCAAAAGCGTGAGCAGCGGACGATCCAGCTTGTGTCCTTGCCAGTCTTCGAATTTAGTTCCGGCGCGTTCCGTGTCGAGCACACCAAACGGACCGCGGAAATTCCACAGCGCCCAGCCGGAGTTCAATTCCCCCAGAACATCGAGAGTGTCGTTGAACCACGCCAGCACAACTTCCGGCGGAGTATGTTTGTAACAGCCCATCTCGCCGAAGTGGATCGGGACTCCGTCCGCCGAAAGCTTCCCCCAAGGATTGAAATTCGTTTTCAGAGTTGCCCGGTCGCAAACGACTTTCCCCTGGTCGTCCTTCAGCGGCCAGGTAGGCATGGGCTCTGATCCGGTGAGGATGCCGCGCGCCCACTCGCAATTGTCGTGCGTGAGTTGAATGGGATTGTAGGTATGACAACTCTGCATCATGCCCGTACCGAAGAGATCCGGAATCGGCTCACCTGCTCCCGGATAGCCATCGGTGACGACCAAACGTTGCGGGTCTTGCGCACGAATCGCATCCGCGGAAGCCTTGGCCAAACGCGTGTAGTCCTTGGCGTGACGCTGCAGAAACGCAGCATTGAAGAGATCGGTCGTTTTCACTGTACCGTGCTTCGTCATCTCGGCCAGCTCGGCCTCAGTGGGCAGCGCGATCGGTTCGTTGACCAGGTTGAAGCTGAGCTTCTGGCTCGAGATGCCTTTATAGCGATCGGCTAAGAAAGTCCACTGGTGAACGAACGCATCGAACGTGTGCGCGTCGTCGAATACGTTGGTCTTCTCCTTCGTGACCGCGATGCCGGTGAGCTTTTCATCCATCGTGTCGAGAATGCACAGCCCCGGCGCCCGGTGAAGACAAACGTTCACGTGGATTCCGTATTTCTCACCCAACCGGATAGCCCGGTCGATCGGCTCGATCCGCTTCTCATTGATTGTGAACAGATCGGGACCGGTCCAGAAGCGATAGTCCATGGGCAGGCGCACCCAGTTGAAACCCCAGTCGCGAATCCAGCGAAAATCATCCTCCAGAAACATGCCATCGTTCTTGTAGGGAAAATATTTCATCCAGTCCGGGTCAGTGGAGAAATACTCGAGCAGATTAAAACCATACCAACGCGGGTTTTTCGCAGAGGATGGTGGTCTTGAGGAATCAGACTTCGTTCCGGAAACACTCTGATCTGAGAATGCAGCGGCGGTCAGTCCGGATGGCACGATTGCAGCGGCCGCCACGGTGACTCCCGCCTTCAGCAGGGAGCGCCGCGTGAATCGTGGGTGGGTGGGACTCGACGTTTTTCCGGTCGCTCGACCTTCATTTGTCTTTTCCATTGTTCCTCCTGATTTCAAACGGCCTGTCAGCGGCGTGTGAGAACGATAAGTTCCACGGTGTCCGGCACGAGAGAATTAGACAAACGCACTGCGCCGTCTTTCCCGGATCCTTCTTCCACCAGGTCGAGATTCTGCGTCTTGCTGATGCGGTAACGCTTTATGCTGAATGGCGCGGCGCCCCACGGTAAATTCTTAATCGCGAGGTTGTAGCCGGCGTTATCGCGGTAAACAATGTCAGTGCGCAGCGGCAGGAATTTTACTTTCGACATATCCGGCATGGGTGGCGACGCTTTCTGCAATTCCGGCGGCATCGGCATCAGGTCTGGCTTGTAGTTTGCGGGAATCGCGTAGTTGCTGAGCAGAATCTGAACCGTCTTGCCATCTGCAGATCGGCCAGCAAGTGCGGCGAAGCCAAAAGTGTCGGTCCCCTCAACCGCCAGCCGTCGCGGCGTGTCGAGCATTTTGCCCATCGCCTTGAATGTGTACGCAGTCTTGAAATACTTTCCGTTGAGGTCGAAGAGCCCCATCCAGGCCGCATCACCGCGATAGAAGTGGGCATGATCAATCGAGGTATCCTGGAAATAGCTGAGCACTGCGCCAATATACGCAGCGTTGTGTGCGCCTTGAAGCTCAGCCTTCTCTGGCTCGGTAAAATCAGCGCTAAGATTCCATTCCGAGAGAATGCTTTCTGCGTGAGGAAATCCATGCGTGTCCAGAATGCCGCGGATTTCCTTGGCAAGGCGCACTGCATCATAAGGATCGGCGGAGCCGTTGGCATAGGTGTGCCAGGAATAAAAATCCAGCGGCACATGATGCGACGCGCAGTAGTCGATGAATCCTTCGCGGTAGCCTCCATCGTCAGACGGGAAAGCTTTGCCGTCGCCGCCAACTTTGAGGGCGGGATCGACAGACTTCAAGGCACGAGCAGTTTTTTCATACAGCGAGTAAAACTGTTCTGGAGTGCCGAGCCAGAATAGTCCGTCCGGTTCATTCCAGAACTCCCAATAACGAATGCCGTCGTGGAAGCCGTTCGCCCAGCCCTGGTTGTAGTGCATGGCAATGTGTTTCACGACATTGGCAAACTTGTCGAAATCGTCCGGTGGGTTGACGTTCGCACCCCAACTGCGTCCGATGCGGTAGTAAACCTCCGCTCCGCTAGCTCGAATCGCGGCAATCACCTTGTCGCTGGGAGCAAAATTGTAGCTTTCGGGTTTCTCCGGATCTGCGCTCTCATTCGGAAAGATGATGCTGGCATTCCCCGCCTTCACAACCCCGGCGCGCTGCGCTTCGTCGGGAATGAGCCAAGCAAGTTCTCCATTGCCAAGAATGAATTTGGAATCGATCTCTGTGGGACCCATGGCATCGTGGGTTCGAACCTGATTCACGCGAAGATCTTTGTACTGTTGGGTGAGGTCGGGAAGGCCCGCCATCACAGGGCTCGGCAGGCCGTTCAACCCTTGAAACGATCGGATTTCTCCGATCACTTTGCCCGCGTCTACATTTAAGGATCGAAATCCCCCGTGGGTTGTGTCTTGGGCGAATACGGCGACAACGAGCATCAAGAGGCAGAATGAATAACGCACAACGTTTTTCATGGGCAACGCTCCAATACTTGGCGGCGAATCCTATCTCGCCACGACAACCTTTTCGTCAGTCCAGAACTTTGTGATCTCTTCCAGCGAGCGGCCTTTGGTTTCCGGGATCAGCCAGCCGACCAGAATGATCGTCAGCAATGCTCCCGCGCTGAAACACCAGAAAGTTCCATCTGATCCGAGATGCTTTTGCATGAGCGGAAATAATTGGTTTCCCAAATATCCCACCAGCCAGAGCGCAGTGGTGGCGATGGACATGCCGCGGCCGCGAACCTTGGTCGGATAGATTTCCGAGATGATGACCCAGCAGGCGACGCCATTGCCAAACGCATGCCCAGCAACGAAACTCATCACAAAAATCAACACGGCCAGCCCGCTGCCGTGAATGTGATAGAACCAGCCGACCATCGCGAAAGAAACGAACTGCAGAGTAGTACCAGCAAGAATCAGGGTCTTGCGTCCCGCGCGATCCACCAACCAGAGGGCGAACAGCGTGAACAAAAGATTGATGAGGCTCACGAGCACCGACTGGAAGAATGCGTCACTGGTCGCGGTTCCCGCGGAGCGAAAAATCTCCGGCAAGAAAGAAAACAACGGCGTGATCCCGCTGATCTGTTGCAGCCCTGCCAACATGATGCCAAGCAACAGCGGGCGCCGGAAGGTGGTGAAGAGCTCAGAGATGTGACCTTCTTCGCTCGCAAGCGAATTCTCAATTTCGGAAGCTTCACTCTTCGCGGCCTCGGGGCCATTGATCTTGGCAAGCACAGCGATGGCCTGATCGCGTCGGCCCATTTTCATCAGCCAACGCGGGCTTTCGACCGCCGGCAGGATCATCAATCCGAAGAGAATTGCCGGCACCACTCCGGCAAGAAACATCCAGCGCCAGCCCGTGGATACATTCCACGCTTCGTCGCCCATCCGCTGTATGAGCATGTTGACGAAGACTGCGGCAAGAATTCCAACTACGATCCCGAGTTGATAAAGAGTCACGCAGCGGCCGCGAACCCGCGTAGGAGCAATCTCTGCGATGTAATTCGGAGAAATTACCGAAGCCGCACCGATGCCAATTCCCCCGATCAACCGCCAGAAAACAAACTGATGAAGGTTCGAAGCAAAGATCATTCCAACCGACGAGAGCGCGAAACACAAGGCGCACAGCGCAAGACCTTTCTTCTTGCCGAGATAGTCGGCGACGGTTCCCGCCGCAGCGCAACCGGCAATGCATCCCACCAGCGCGCATCCTGCGGCCCATCCGATTCCCGCGGCATCCAAGCGGAACAACCGGCTCAAATATCCAATCGCGCCGCTGATAACAATATTGTCGTAACCAAAGAGCAAACCTCCCAGCGTGGAAACAGTGGCTGCGATGGTGAGTGGACCGCGCGAGTATGCCTCACCAGGGTGAGTTTTCAGGCTAATCGCCTCCATGCGCTGTCGCCAGATCCGACCTGCATTGCTGCGAAGATTCGATCATCGCTTTCGCCGCGAGCATAAATCCGAGCGTGTGGGCCATACCCGCATGCCAGGGCGCGGAGCACGTCATCTGGGGGGTGTGGTCCGGAATGAGGACGCCATCGAATCCATTGCGGTGAAGAATCGCAAGAATGCGGATCATGTCGACCTCGCCTTCATCGATAAACGTTTCGCGATAGTGCGGCACTTTCCCAACCACGTTGCGGAGATGAATGTAAGCAATCCTGCCTTGTTTGCTGTATTGATCGACAGCTTCGTAGATGTTGCCTTCCGTCATTTCGGCGAGAGTGCCCACGCACAGCTCGAGAGCATTGCTGCGGCTGGGAGCGAGGTCGATCAACCTCTGATACATGTGAGGCTGGTAAACCAGGCGCGGCTGCTGCCGCATCGTCGGCATGGGAGGATCGTCGGGATGAGCGGCGAGTCTAACTCCTGCTTCCTCGGCCACAGGAATCACGTCTTCCAGAAACCTCTGCAGGCGGCGCCAGAGTTCTTCATGTGAGATCGACCGCAGGGTGCCAGGTGGTGCGTTGCGGTCATAGATCATGTTCCAGATCGTTCCATTCGGAATGGGCACGTCTTCGGCAGGACCATCCATTCCCAGAGTGATGGCGTGGCCGCGGCCGAGCGGAGCGGTCACACGCCCGCATACGCCGGCCAAACTAAAGTTGTAGCCGAGCACGGGAATGCCGGCTTCGCCCATGCGGCGAATGATGGTCTTCACTTTCTCGATCTGTCGCGGCCGTTGCGGGCCATCGAGCAAAATATCGTACCAGTGCGCGGGATCGAGATTCTCGATCGCGGCTAAAACCAAGCCTGCATCTTCGATCTCCCCGCGAAGAGTCTTCAGTTCCTTTACTGTCCAAAGCTGATTTGGATCTCCAGCGACTCCCCAAGCTTCGTACTTCGAGCCGGTGGGTTGATTGTTGCGCGGATTGGATGGACCCTGATTGAAGTAATCGACCAGATGCACCACCACGTGCATGCAGCCCGCCTGACGTGCAAAGTCGTAATAGTCCCGCGTCAGCATGTGACGGTAGAGGCCCAGACCAATCTTCATAAGCGATTTCCAATGCCCGCGCCATAATCAGGACTGAGAACTTGTCCGTTGATTTCCGCAGCCAGCGGCGAGCACAGAAAAACAAAGGCATCCGCAATCGACTGCGGACTGTTTCGTCTGCCCAGGGAGACGCGTAGCACGAATTCCCGGTACGCAGGATCCTCATCGAAGACTTTCAACGAACTTCCCGCCGCAACGTTTCCCGGAGAAACTACATTCACGCGAATGCCGGTCAATGCGTATTCGAGAGCCAGGCTGCGGGCAAAGTTTTCCAGCGCGGCTTTGGCCGAAGAGTACGCCGGGATTAACGTATGCGGCATGCGCGCCACATAAGAAGATGTGAAAATCAGGTGGCCGGCAATCTTGCGCTGCATCCAGTACGCGAGCACGGCGCGCGACAAGTAAGTCTGGGCAAAATAATTGAAGCGGAAGATGTGTTCATAGTCAGCTTCTGACGTGGAAGCGAAGGGATGCAGCCCGCAGCCGCCGGCATGGCCAATCACCGTATCCATCCCCGGAAACTTCTGGAAGGCTGCGTTCACTACTCGATCCACTTGGCTTGAGTCGGTGATGTCAGCAGGAAAATAAAGATGAGAAGAAGACGAGATCTGCCATTCCTCGAATTTTTCTCTGGCTTGCTTCTCCGTTTTAATATCCGTGAGCACAAGCTGCGCGCCGCTCTCCGCGAGCCTTCGCACCATGTGTTCCGCTATCGCGCCTAAAGCCCCGGTAATCAGAATCGTCTTGCCCGAGAGATCGATGCTGATCATGATCTTCTTATCCCCTGTCGCTTGGCCGCTTCCGGTCTGGAAAGCACTTCGTGACCCGATTCCGTGACCAGCACGTTATCTTCGATCCGCGCACCCCCGCCCCGTTCTGGAACGTACGCTCCTGGCTCGAGCGTAATCACCATTCCGGGCTCGAGTTTCGCGCTTACTCCAGGAGCGATCAAGAATCCCGGATCATGGTAGCGGAAGCCAACATGATGGCCGGTGTGGTGAGTGAAGAAGGCCGAGAGTCCCTGCGCTGCAATCTTGTCCCTCGCCAATGCATCGATGAATGCAGCAGACACGCCGCCGCGTACGCCATCGATTGCGGCTTGTTGCGTATCTGTTACGAGGGACAGAATTTCTGCGACCTCAGGCTTCGCCGAGCCCACGGCAGCCGTGCGCGTGAGATCGCTCCAATAACCATTGACGCAAGTCGCCAACTCGATCAAAACCAAGTCGCCATTCTCCAGGCGCCGTCCAGTCGAGCGATTGAAGCGTCCTGCGAGAGCGCTATTAGGACCGGATTGCACCATGGCCCATCCGCGGGAATGAAATATTCCATCCCTCCCAATCTGCCGGTAAATTGCCGATTCCACCGCCGCCGCAACATCGGCCTCCGGAACTCCCGGTTGCAGATTCGCGAAAAACGCATCCAACCCGACGTTCGCAACCTGATTTGCCAGCCGGATTCCTTCGATCTCTTGTGCAGTCTTTCTTAGATAAAGATCTGCAAGAGCAGTCTGACGTTGTCCGTCTGGCTTCGCGGTGAGACCCGATAATTGCTCCGCAAAACCTTCCGGGATGGGAATTTGCTCGGCAGCTTGAATCGGTAACGAAGTTCTGGATGCACTGGGATTCATTCCAACGTCTTCGGGCTTGGCTCCGGCCTTGTCCAACACAGATCCCATCATCGACACGAGCACCGCATATGGATCGGAGCATTTGAGATCGCCCCAGGGATAATCCTGAACTCGCAGTTCAGCGGGAATGTGATCCCGCGGTTCAATCTGTGGCACGAAGAGCAGAGGCTCCGCGTCGGCAAAATAGATCAGGAACGACGCTCCCCAGAAGGGAAAATATCCGCAAAGCATGAGCAGTTCATCGGGTCGCCATGCAATCCAGGCCTGCAAACTATTCTGTTGGAGAAAGCTGCGCACTTGTTGCGCGCGAGGCGAACGGCTCCCGGTCAGAATCGGTGCATCCATATTCACTTCACATGATTCCGTACTTCTCAAACGCTTCCACTGCGCTGGTTCCCTCTTCGATGGCCTTCCGCACTAGCTTTTCACCCCGAGCTTTTTCGAATGCCCGCGTAAACACTTCCGTTTCCGCTTCGATCGGAACCAGGAGAACTCCATCGATATCGCCAAACAAAATGTCGCCGGGACGAACGCGCACGGCACCGATCTCAACCGGAATGCGAAAGTCGACCACTTTGTAACGCGGAGCGGAGTCTTGTCCGTACGAACCGAAACAAAACGTCGGGAAACTCATGTTCAGAATCGCTTTGGTATCTCTTACGTAGCCGTTCAACACCGCACCCCGACTGCCAAGTTTGCGGGCGCGAGTGCTCATCAGCTCTCCCCACTGCGCATTTCGAGGCGAGGAGCCGGTATTCACATAAATCTCGCCAGCGTGGAGATCGTCGAGCGCCTCCAGCATCAGGCCAAACGGCTTGTCCATCAGCTTGTTCGCGGTACCGGGGATCTTTTCGACGAACACATCGACGGCGAGCACCGGCATGGCACGTCCAATCACCACCATGTCCTGCCGAAGAGGCTGAATCTGTGGCGGGAGGAATTGGTGCTGGAGATCCAGCTTATCCATCACATCGCCCACGACACAGGTGAATAGTTCGCGCTGCACGAGAGCAAAGAGTTCGTTGTCGGACTTCCACAATGCCGTGCTCATCGCGCGCGCGCCTCTTTGATTTTCTCCACGAACTGCCGGGCAATGTGGGTAACGGAAGCGAACTCGCCGCTCTTCGCGCCGGCGGTTAGATTCCCCCCCACTCCGATGGCGACCGCCCCGGCATTGATCCACTGGGCGACATTCTCCAAGTTGACGCCGCCGGTGGGCATGAGCTGCGCCTGAGGCAGCGGTCCTTTCACCGCTTTAACGAAAGCGGGTCCGAGGATTTCGCCGGGAAATACTTTCACGATATCGGCGCCACACTCCATGGCTGCGATCACTTCGCCAATGGTTGCAGCGCCGGGCATGTAGGGCGTCTGATACCGATTGCATAGCCGTGCGGTCTCAGGGTTGAGCGCGGGACTGACCACAAATTGTGCTCCCGCGAGAATCGCGATGCGCGCGGTTTCCGGATCGAGAACCGTGCCCGCTCCCAGCAAAATCTCATGAGAACATTTCTTGGCAAGATGCTCGATGACTCCGGCCGCTCCCGGAACGGTGAAGGTGATTTCCAGCGCAGTAATGCCCCCCAGAGCGCAGGCATCTGCGATGTGAGCGGCTTGCTCGGGATTCTCCGCGCGGATCACAGCGACGAGTCCAGAGGCCACAATCTTATGTAGAACTTCTACCTTGGACATTGACATAGACACAAAGCTCTGCGGTGCAAATGCACCCGACTACTCAAAAAACGGTTCGCCCTTGCGCGCATACTTGCGGGCGACAACTTCGTTCAACGTAGCTCCGAGTCCGGGTTTCTCCGGCACAGAGATGAAGCCATTCTCAATGATAGGCTTCGGCAGTCCGTCAATCAGATCATTCCAGAAGGGCACGTCGGAAGCATGAAACTCGAGCGCAAGAAAATTTGGGATCGCCGCACAGAAATGGGCCGAAGCCAGTGTGCCCACCGGGCTGCTGATATTGTGCGGCGCGATCAGCATGGTGTGCACATCGGCAAACCGCGCGATGGTCTGCGCGACCGCCAAGCCTCCAACTTTCTGCAGATCGGGAGTCACGACGCTTAGCGCGTGCTGCGCGATAATTTCCTGAAAACCTTCAAAGAGAAAAAGATTCTCTCCGGTTGCGATCGGCACTCGCACCTTGGAGTTCACCTCCTTCAGCGCGGCGGTGTTGCTGGGCGGGACAGGATCCTCCAGCCACAACAACCGAAACGGTTCGAGTTCATCCGCCACCTTAATCACGTCGCTGGCGCTATAGCGCCAATGGCAATCGACAGCGATGTCGGTGTCCTTCCCCACCGCGTCGTAAACCGCGCCGATCAAGCTCACCATATGATCGATGGCGCGATTGCTCAGCGCTCGATTGTGAGGATCCACGCCTTCGGTGCCGGGCACATCGAGATCAAACTTCAGAGCCGTAAATCCCTCGCCTCTTTTCTTGAGAGCCTGGCGGCGATAGTCCTCCGGCGAAGAAGGAGCCTCTTCGCCAGCCTCGCCAAAGTAATCTCGCGCAATGTGGGACGAGGATTTTGGCTCCCACGAAGCTGGACGCGAACGCAGCACCTCGTCCAGACTCTCGAGCGCCTCGCCTCCGTGGCAGTCGGCATAGACACGGACTCGGTCCCGAAACTTGCCGCCCAGCAGGCGATAGATGGGCACGTCGAGCCACTGGCCAAGTACATCCCAAAGTGCAGCTTCAATGCCGCTGATCGCGTTGTAAATAATTCCCGCTACCGAACCCGCTCCCGAAGTTGCGAGCTGTAGCTTACGAAAAAGACAATGAATGTCGCGCGGGTCTTCACCAATCAGCAACGGTTCGAGCGAACGCAGAATCGATGTCAGCCCGGGAGCGAAAAAACATTCCCCGAGACCTCGAATTCCTTCGTCCGTTTCAATGCGGACGAAGGTCCAATCGAAGTTTCCCTCAACTACCGCAGTCTTTAGCCTTAGGATCTTCACTCTCGATCTCTTTCGACCCGCGATTATACGCTGCACAGGTTTTCATTTGCTGGCCCCGGCCTTGAAAATGAAAATGCGGATTTCGGAGATTGACCAGCTCGCATTCGAAACAGCTAGAATGCTGGGCATGAACCAGATCGTCTTGAAAAAGGCCGAGAACTGCAGATGGGATTGCGTCAGTCTCGGCGAAGTAATGCTCCGGCTCGATCCATGCGAGGAGCGAATCCATACGGCCCGAAATTTTCGCGCCTGGGAGGGCGGCGGAGAATACAACGTTGCCCGCGGACTGAGACGATGCTTCGGCATGCGCACCGCCGTCATTACGGCCTTTGCAAAAAATCCCATCGGTCAATTGCTCGAGGATCTGATTCTTCAGGGGGGAGTCGATACTTCTCTCATCCGCTGGGTACCTTACGATGGTATTGGCCGGACTGTGCGCAACGGGTTGAACTTCACCGAGCGTGGATTCGGCGTGCGCGCCGCTGTCGGCTGCTCGGACCGCGGCAATACGGCGATCGCCAACAGCCAGCCCGGCGATTTCGATTGGCAGCAAATTTTCGCCACAAACGGATCTCGCTGGCTGCATACCGGCGGCATCTTCGCTGCGCTGTCAGGCTCGTCGGCGCCGGTCGCAGTGTCCGCCATTCAAGCGGCAAAATCTTCGGGCACCGTCGTTTCCTATGACCTGAATTATCGGGAATCTTTGTGGAAAACGATTGGAGGTAAGAGCAAAGCGCAGGACGTGAATCGTGAATTGGTATCAACCGTGGACGTCCTCTTCGGCAACGAGGAGGATTTTTCTGCGGCCCTCGGGGTTGCGATCGAAGGAGTGAGCGAGGACTTCAGCCACTTGGACGTTTCGAGTTACGAATCCCTTTTGCATCGTGTCGCCGCAATTTATCCAAACCTCAAGCTGATTGCCTCAACGTTACGCACGGCGCACACCGCAACCCAGAATGACTGGGGCGCGATCGCCCTGTATGAAGGGAAAATAATTCATGTCCCGCAGCGGCCGCTGGAAATCATGGACCGGGTGGGCGGTGGAGATTCCTTCGCTTCGGGCTTGATCTACGGCTTCCTCGCGGATAAAGGCGCCGAATGGGCGGTTCAGTGCGGAGTCGCACACGGTGCGCTGGCCATGACCACGCCGGGAGACACAAGCATGGCGACGCTTTCTGAAGTCCAATCCGTGATGCGCGGGGGCTCGGCGCGCATCGCACGCTAAAGGGCCGCGAGGATAACATCAAGCCATGAAAGAGACTTGGCGATGGTTTGGACCGGATGATCCGATTCCTCTTGATCACATCAAGCAAGCGGGAGCCACTGGAATCGTCTCCGCCCTGCACCATTTCTATCGAGGCGAAGCGTGGCCGTTGGACGAAGTGCTAAAGCGTCGAGACGAGATTCTCGCCGCGGGTCTGGTCTGGTCGGTGGTGGAGAGTATTCCGATTCACAATTCGATCAAGCTCCGATCAGGGCGCTACGCACATTTCATCAGCGCGTGGAAGGATACTTTGGCCACGGTCGCGAAGGCTGGCGTGCCCGTCATCTGCTACAACTTCATGCCAGTAGTCGATTGGACCCGGACAGACTTGCGATGGCGCCTGCCAAGTACTGGCTACGCCCTACGTTTTGATGCGGTGGATTTCGCCGCGTACGACTTGTTCATCCTCAAGCGCAAAGGCTCCGAGGCTGACTATTCCGAAGACCGAGCTAGGGCTGCCCGCATTCGTTTAGATTCGATGTCAGAAGCGCGCAGAACAAATCTTGAACAGACGATCATTGCCGGCCTGCCCGGCGCCGAGGCCTCGTACAATCGTGAGACAATCCGCAGCTTGATCGCGGAGTATGAAGGCGTGACCGCCGATGATCTGCGAAATAATCTTGCCGCGTTCCTTCGGGAGGTTCTCCCAGTCGCGCAGGAAGTTGGTGTTCGCATCGCAATCCATCCGGACGATCCGCCGTGGTCGCTGTTTGGCCTTCCGCGCGTGGTCTCAACTGCCGAGCATATCCGCGCGATCTTCGCAGCCTGCGACACGCTGGCCAACGGGCTAACGTTTTGTGTCGGTTCGTTCGGAGCGAGGGCCGATAACGATTTGCTGGCCATGGCGCGCGAATTCGGTGCGCGCATTCATTTTGTGCATCTTCGGCAAGTAACGAGAGAATCGGATGGATCTTTTCACGAAGCTGAGCACCTCGCCGGTAGTTCGGATATGGTCGGCATGATCCGAGTCATGCTGGAAGAAGAAGCGCATCGGCGGCACGCCGGTAGGCCGGATGATGAAATTCCCATGCGCCCCGACCATGGACATCTGCTCGCCGACGACATCGGCAAGAAAGTGAATCCTGGCTACTCGCTGGTAGGACGATTGAAAGGTCTCGCCGAGTTGCGCGGCGTCATGCAGGGTTTGAAGTATGCGATCCCAGAATTGTCTGCTTAAGGTTTTGATTGCGCCAATATTTGTTGATCCAGGAATCTCGCTAGGTGTGAATTGAGGATTCAACTTCTATGACCGACTTTGCCGGACGAGTGGCTGTGACCACAGGTACCACAGGAATTGGTCGTGCGATTGCGCTGCGCTTTGCCGCGAGCGGCGCACAAGTGGTTGCCTGCGGAATTGAACCAGCCGGCAACGAGGACCTGGCTCGCGACGCGGCAACACTTGGCCTAACCTTGCGCGTCGAGAAATGCGATGTGACTGATCTCGAGCAGGTGCGGTCAGTCATTACAAAAACGGTCAGCCAGTTCGGCGGCCTGGACATCATCGTCAACGCCGCCGCCATCCATCCCTTCGGCACCGTTTTGCAAACCGATCTCGCGACCTGGAATCGCTGCATGATGGTCAACGTTGGCAGCATTTATCTCACGGCGCATTTCGGCATCCCGGAGATGAAGAAGCGTGGAGGCGGGTGCATCATCAACCTGGCATCCGTTCAGGGATACGCCTGCCAGCGCGGTGTTGCCGCGTATGCCGCATCCAAGGGCGCGATTCACAGCTTGACGCGCGCTCTTGCGCTTGACCACGCCGCCGACAACATCCGCGTCAATTCCATCAGTCCGGGTTCGATCCGCACACCGATGCTGGCGCGTTCGGCGGCAAACTTCTCTCCGGATGTCCCCACCGAAGAAGCGTTTGCGCGCTTTGGCGCGGCGCACCCGCTAGGGCGTATCGGCACACCTGAAGAAGTTGCGGAACTCGCGGCATTTCTGGCATCCGATAAAGCCGGATTTTGCACGGGCGGCGATTATCTCGTCGATGGCGGACTACTCGCGGGCATCGGTGTCCAGTGATCTCGAGTCCTTCCCTAATTCCGCGGAGGCGATGGCGAATCGCTTTCCTGCTTGCGTTTGGAGTCCTGGTCAACTTTTTCGACCGGATCAACCTATCCGTCTCACGCGACGCTCTTCACGAATCGTTCGGCTTGTCGTTAGTTGCTTTCGGATATCTCTCCAGCGCCTTCAGTTGGACTTACGCCATTATGCAGATGCCTTGCGGCGTATTGCTGGACCGCTGGGGCGT
>DATEQW010000076.1:0-10316 GCA_035272245.1 Candidatus Sulfotelmatobacter sp.
AGATGATGCATGACACCCTGGACCAGTTCAATACCATGCTCCGGTCATTGACGCGCCAGTTCCCATTCCTCTATTACGTCAATGTGCGAAATACGCTCTCTACTCTTCCAAGGGACTACAAGCACTGGTGGGACAATGAACTCCACCCTACGAAGGAGGGATTTGCAAGGGTCACGGATAAGTTTGCGGCGGTGCTTCGGAAATTGCCGTAAGCGTTTCCTTATTGCTGCGTGACGCGTTGCAAGTCCGGGAAGGAGGCTAAATACTATCAACACAAAAACACACGCAAAGCGGCTGATTGACTTGGTGAGTAGAGCCTCAGTCGATAACCTGAAGATAGAATTTTTCCTCCCTCGCAGTGCAGATTACATTTTGCGCCAGCGTGAGAGAGAATGCTGCCGTTGTGAAGAGTCGCAGATTCGCCTCTTGAGCAAGATTCACCTGGTCAGCTCGCCGCTTTGCGTGTGTTTTTGTTGACGATAACGAGTGGATCACGGCTTTTGACCTGTACAAAGTCAGCGCCTTTGTTTCGCCGAGCGAATCCGCCTCCCAGTTGTTGTCCACCACCTCCGCTTAGATTCCCGCTGCGCCGGTTTCGAGCATTCAGTGTGGCAATATTTCTGGCTGCGGCGGGTTGCGATGAAATAAGGTGCTGGGCACTCTTCATTATCGCAGTACCTGAGAAGGTCCGCCCATCCCATCAATGCGAGCAAAAAGCGCTCGGTTTTGGTGGGTGGTTTCCAACTGAGCATGAAATCTGACACATTTGCCGTGGGAAGTTTGATCAGGGTTGGATCGCCCCGCAAGAAAAAAACCTGCGAGATTCTGAATAACCCCCATTCCTTCGTCCTAACATCGGGAGCTCGCCAGATTGCGCGCAAGGTGTCGCGCAACGGTATGAGCCAACCTTTCCGCGCTCGCTCATCGTGTTCGGAACTGCCCGGCCCATAAACTTTCGGTTGCACTGGACGATAGGTCGCGTAAAGTGTCCGGCTCTCTGCTCCCAGGACATCAGGAAATCTGCGTCGAAGCCGTTCAAGCCCAGACTTGTCGTCCAGAAGATTCGCCAGGCTTACCAGAAACGCCTTGGCTTCTTTGGAAAGCGATGACGCTGCTAGAACACGACTTGGCCTAGCACTGCTAGGGAAGCAGTCCGCCGCACACCTCTACCCAGGGGTTTTTCCACCCGAGATGTGCGCAACCGCTATCTTCACCGTGGGCAGAATTATCACGTTTTTATCACCACAAAGCGAGTTGAACAAAAGGTTCTCACTTTGAGAAGGGGCGATATTCTGTAAATCACTGAAAATAAATGGCGGAAGCGTGTGTGAGTCGAACACACCGGCAACATCGAAGATGCCGCCCGCCGGTTTTGAAGACCGGGACGATCACCGGACCGCATGCGCTTCCGTACTGTTTTTCAATAATGGCCGCTCCAGCCGCTTCCGCGTGCGGCTGGCAGACATGCCCCAAAGCACTTTGCCTGCTTTCAAGCCCAATTCCTGAAGAAAAGCGCCTGCTTGGCAATGGGCTCGGTGCGTCCGGTCAGGCCGGCCATCTGGGTTTCGCTGAGCGGTGTGAAGTCGCGCGCCAGTTGCACGTTCTCCTCGAGTTGGGCGATGGTATCGCATCCAATGATGACCGTGCTCACGGGCAGGCTGAGCGTGAAATAAAGCGCTTCCTTCATGGCCAGAACGCCGGGCTTGGGAGCAGGCTGGTTCCAGCCCGAGTCGTGGCTCTTGTCGGGCTGCCAGGAGCTGAGGATGCGGCCGCGGGCGGGAATCTTCATGCCGATGATGCCCATCTGTTTGTCCACGGCCATGGGCAGCAGGTGCTCGGTGAAGCTGCGGTGGTGGGCGTCGGCGGCGTTGAGTGCCATCAGGATCTGATCGAAGTCGAACCGGCGCAGGCACTCCATCAGCACCTCGGGATCGGAGTGGCCGGTGACTCCGAGGTAGCGGACCATTTTCTGTTCGCGGGCCTGGATGAGGGCTTCGAGGGCACCGCCTTTGCCGAAAATCTGCTCGACGTCCTCTTTGCTGTCGATGTGATGAAGCTGCCAGGCATCAAGATGATCGGTGTTGAGCAGTCTCAGCGACTCTTCGAGCAGTTTGAGCGAACCGTCGCGGCTGCGGTCGTGCGTCTTGCTGGCAAGGTACACCTGGCTCCTGCGATGCTTCATCACCTGCCCGAAGTAACGCTGGCTCCAGCGCTCCTTGCCGCCATACAACGCGGCGGTATCCACATAGTTGACGCCGAGATCAAGTGCGCGCTCGATGATGGGCACCGCTACAGCTTCGTTGTTGGGCTGCTCGATGGCAGCTTGTCCACCGAGGCTGAAGATACCAGGGCGGTGGCCGGTGCGCCCCAGGTTGCGCGTCGGCATGGCGCCGGCAGTGGTGGGATTATACGGGGTAGTAGCATTGACTGGAGCAGTCGCCGATGCCGTCGCAGTTTCAGGCAGCAAACTCCCGGCCAGCGCTCCGGCTGTCACGGCGCCAGTTGTTTTCAGAAAATTGCGGCGGGAAGCGGTGGAGTTTTCCTGATCAACACGATGCTCGCTCATAGCTGTCTCCTCATGGCGCCATCCTAGCCCCGGTTCACGCAGGTTTGCAATCGCGCCTCACCACAAGCGCCGCAATTCGTTGGCAAGAAACACAACTTATTTCGGCTGCGCCACCACTCGCAGGTATGGTTTTAGAGTCTTCCAGCCGCCGGGATACTTCTGCCTGGCCTGCTCTTCTGAAACCGACGTGGGAATGATCACGTCCTGCCCCGGCTTCCAGTTCACCGGCGTCGCAACATTGTGTTTCGCCGAGAGCTGGATCGAATCCAGCGCGCGCAGCACTTCATCGAAATTGCGTCCGCTGCTCATGGGGTAGATCAACATCAGCTTGATCTTCTTGTCCGGGCCAACCACGAACACCGTGCGCACCGTGGCATTGTCGGCCGCCGTGCGGCCTTCGCTGCTAGTGCCGGCTTCGGCGGGCAGCATGTCATAGAGCTTCGCCACTTTGAGTTCCGGATCGCCGATCATCGGATAGGTCACCTTGTGACCCTGCGTTTCTTCAATATCGGCGGCCCACTTGCCGTGGCTGGTTACCGGATCCACGCTCAGGCCGATGATTTTCGTGTTGCGCTTGGCAAACTCCGGCTGCAGACCTGCCATGTAGCCCAGTTCGGTCGTGCACACCGGAGTGAAATCCTTGGGATGCGAAAACAGGATTGCCCAGCCGTTGCCAATCCATTCGTGAAAGTTGATGGTGCCTTGCGTGGTTTCGGCAGTGAAGTTGGGAGCCTCAGAGTTGATGCGTAAAGACATGTTTTTCCTCGAGTAGTTTCTTCCTGGAGTGATGAACGGCCAGCGCGTTTAAACCCCACTACATTAGTAGAGATAGAATATCCAGAGGCTGCTCGGTCCGTCAACCCTGGCCAGGCCGTGAGGCGCGAGCACACCGAGAAATGTAAAATCTCACGCATGGACGCTTCGACACGAAAGCTCTCGATGGTGCAGGTCGACGTGTTTACCGACCGCGCCCTGACTGGCAATTCGCTGGCGGTGTTCCTCGATGGCCGCGGCCTCGGCACCGAAACAATGCAGGCGTTAGCTCGCGAAATGAATCTTTCAGAAACTACCTTCATTCTTCCCGGGGACGCCGCCGCCGAAAAGACCCGTGGAGTTCGCGTGCGCATCTTCACGGTGCAGGAGGAACTGCCCTTTGCCGGACACCCAACGCTCGGCACCGCTTTCGTTCTGCGGGGGCAGGCCGGTGCAGCCGAAGTCCGCCTCGATCTGAATGTCGGAACCGTCCCCGTGCGCTTCACCGAAACGCCGTCGCACCCCGCCTTCGGAGAAATGACGCAGCAGAATCCCCAGTTCGGCGCAATCCACAACTTGGACGACATCGCGCGTCTCACAAATCTGGGCGTTGCTGATTTCGACGACTCCACGCCCATTCAGACCGTGTCAACCGGCGTGCCTTTTACCATGGTTGCGCTGCGCTCGCTGGCGGCGGTACAAAAGCTGCGCCTCGATCTCGACCGAGCTGCCGAATATCTCGCGCCCAGCGGCGGAAAATTCCTTTACTTCGTTTGCCGCGAGACCGTCGATCCCAAGGCTCGCCTCCACGCCCGCATGATTTTTTATAACGCGGACGATCCCGCTACCGGCTCCGC
The DNA here is from genome assembly GCA_035272245.1 of Candidatus Sulfotelmatobacter sp. Classification (GTDB taxonomy): domain Bacteria; phylum Acidobacteriota; class Terriglobia; order Terriglobales; family Acidobacteriaceae; genus Sulfotelmatobacter. The sequence goes on from DATEQW010000076.1 coordinate 4,177, forward strand.
CGCCGGATGCTGTGCCGCGTGGATGGTCGCATACGGCGTTGCGGCCAGCGAGGAGCAGGTTTTGATCGAGCAAGGATTGGAAATGCACCGTCCCAGTCGCATTTTCGTTCGCGCCACCAAGTCGAAAGATCGGCACGATAACCATGTCGCCAATGTGCGTGTCGGTGGAAATTGTGTGGAAGTTCTCCGCGGCGAAGTCACGATTGCGATCTAGTGCATCAAAACATCGCGCCAGTCGCGGCTCCAAGGCCAATGGCACGATCTTCCTTCACACCGGAGTGCCATTGGCGAGCACGCCACTTTACCCGCGCTGCGATTCTGTTAGCATTCACCTCGCTCCCGGTTCTCAATAAAGAAAGAGATTCAACACAATAGAAACTTTGTGACGAAATTCTCCCGGTTAGACCAATGAAGCCCAAGAAGACAATTCTTTGTGTGGACGATAACGAACAGGCGCTCTCGATCCGTAAAATCATGCTGGAAACGCGGGGCTACCGCGTGCTCGCATACAACAATGGCGAACAAGCTCTTGAAGCTTTCCGCCGCGGTGGCGTCGATCTGGTGCTCACCGACTTGATCATGCCCGGTGTGGATGGCTCGCGGCTGATCGAAGAAATCAAGAATCTTTCTCCGCAGACTCCGGCCGTTCTGATCTCCGGCCGAACCAAAATCTACGAACGCGAAACCCTCGCCGATGTTTTTCTGCCCAAAGGAATGTACGAACCTGCGGACCTGCTGGAGCGCATTCGCCTCCTGCTGGTGCGCAAGCGCGGGCCCAAACGGCCGGTTGAACTCCGCGCCCCCGCACTCGCCGTAGGGCGCGCGAACGTGGCCTGAGCACGACCGTTCCCGAATATTGCTGCCTTCCGTGTGATATGGTTTTTACTGGATGTCTGCCTTCATCGAAGCTAGAGAATTGCGCAAAACTTACCGGGTGGGCAAAGTGGATGTGCCTGCCCTGCGCGGCATCTCCTTCAGCGTGCAGAAGGGGGAGTTCGTTACCATCGTGGGCCCTTCGGGCAGCGGCAAGTCCACGCTCTTTTATCTGCTCGGTGGGTTGACCCAGGCTGACTCGGGAAGCGTCACCATCGACGGCGTGAATTTTGCCACGCTTTCCGACGGCCAGCGTACCCGCTTACGCAAAAGCAAAATCGGATTCGTCTTCCAGAAATTCAATCTTCTGCCTACCCTCAGCGCGCGCTCGAATATTGAAATCGCGGTTGACATTGCCGGCAAGGCCGCACCCGATCCCGCCTTTCTGAAGAAGATCACCGAGATGCTCGGCATCGCCCAGCGTCTCGAACATCGGCCCAACGAGCTTTCCGGAGGCGAGCAGCAGAGAGTCGCACTCGCCCGGGCTCTTATCAATCGCCCCGCCATCGTGCTGGCCGACGAGCCCACCGGCAACCTGGATTCGAAAAGCTCGAGCGTCGTGCTCAACATGCTGCGCCAGTCGAACAAGGACTTGGGGCAGACTGTGATGATGATCACGCACAATCCCGAAGCCGCTGAGTATGGCGACCGCATCGTCCACATGCGCGACGGCCAGATCGTAACCCCCGATGAAGACCCGCAGTGGTCGCCGCATCATCCAGCCGAACCCTTGCATTCCTGACCGCTCACTTCTGTTTCGGCCGGTTCCTGACGGGGATCACGAACTTCAATCCCGACCAGACTTCGGTGACCGCGCAAACTTTCACGTCCACCAGGCCGGCAGCGAGCCCGCTCCGGCGAATCACATCTTCGGTGAGGTCGGTCGGGACGCCTGAACTCTTCTTCGGCCGCGAGATCCACAACATGCCCGCCGGGGCCAGTGACATCGCCGCCGGCGACAATTCAACCCTGAGCACCGTCTGCGACTTTGCAAAGAGGAAAATAAAATCGAGATCCCCGCTAGCCCCGGTCTCCCGCTGGCATTTCATCAGCGCATTTCGAAGCTCAGTCCTCACCTCGTCAGGCACATGCAACAGCAAAACGCGAAAACCGTCCTTGATTCCCAGTTTCTTTGCGAGAGGAGTTCCAGAATAACCAGCCATAGAGGTTGTTCCTGAGAGCTGAGAGCTAAGAGCTAAGAGTTGCCCTACTGCTTCGGAGCGTAGTATCCCTTGCGGGTACGCACCTTCAGCCCTTTATCCTGCGCCAGAATCTCAATCGTGCGGTAGCGTCCGTCCGCAATGAAATTTGCCGGCTTGTAGGCCATGGCGTACTGGCTGCGCAGCTCCTCCTGGATGGAGAGAAACGCATCCGAAACGTCGCGCATCTGGAAGGGAAAAAACGCGCGGCCGCCGGTGGCGTCGGCGATGCGCTCCAGCACCTTGTCGCCCTTGCCCTTCATGCCGCTGATGTTTGTGCTGATGGTGTAGACGATCACTTCCGCCCGCGCCGCCATCTCAATAGCTTCCTCACGCGTTACGTGGCTCAGGTTATCTTCGCCGTCGCTCAGCAGAATGATGGCGCGGCGCACCGGTCCCGTCTGTTCCTGCTTCAACAGCTTGTCCCGGCAAGCAAAGTAGAGCGCGTCGTACATAGCGGTACCGCCGCCCGCCCGCAACATGCGCACACCGGCCGAAAGATTCTCGGTGCTGTCGGTGAAGTCCTGGGTAACTTCCGGCGTGGCGTCGAAGCCGACCACGAATGCCTTGTCGTAGCGCGGGCGAATGATGGCGTTCAGAAACTCGATGGCCGCTTCCTGCTCGAACTTGAAGCGGTCGCGTACCGAGTTGCTCGCGTCCACCAGCAGTCCCACCTGCAGAGGCAGATCGGTCTCACTGCGGAAGCTGCGCATCTCTGCCGGTCTTTGATCGTCGATTACTCTGAAGTCGCTTCGCTTCAGATCCTTGATGTAGTGGCCGTGCCGGTCGGTAACTGTGAACACCACGCGAACTTCGTTGACGACGTGGCGGATGGTCTCGAGCGAATCATCGGAATCAGACTTAGCTGGATTGTCCGGCTGCGGACTTTGCCCGGCCGCCGCTGCGGGAGCTGGCGGGGCGGGAGTCGCTGTGGGCGAGGCTGGCGCCGCCGGGACCTGCGCCTTGTCATCCGGTGGAGCGCTGGTTGTCGCGGGCGGCGCCGTCTGGCCGATCAGCAACCCAGCCAGCGATAGAAATACGAGCGGAAGCAGGATGATGCGAGATTTCATCGGGGTGATTTGCTTAGAATTGATTTCTTCCATTATAGCCTGCGGCCCTATGCTAGACGAGTAATTCCCCGTAGAGACGCGGCTTGCCGCGTCTCCGCTGGCAGCGGTGGCGTTCGCCGGGAGGAGGCGTGGCAAGCCACGTCCCTACACAGAGGCTTAGCCGGACGCAGGTTCCATCCGGGGACCTTCTTGCCGGGCATTCTCCAGGTTTTCCAGCAAATTCTCCAGTTCCTTCGGTAACGGGCGGCTGAATTTGAGCAACTCTTGCGTCCGTGGATGCGTCAACTCGAGCTCGGCCGAATGCAGAAAATTTCGATCCAGTGCCAGCGTCGCGGGCATGCCTGCCGACCGCCGCTTGTTCGACTGCGACCGCAATTCGCCCGGCGCGCCATAGAGCGCATCACCCACCACCGGATGTCCGAGCGACGACATATGCACCCGAATCTGATGCGTGCGTCCGGTCTCGATCTTGACTTCGAGCAGCGCAAACTTGCCGTAAGGCGCGTCTAGCTTTCGCTTCACTATGTAATGAGTCACCGCCTCGCGGCCACCGAAGCCTCGCGTCGTCATGCGCGTACGGCGCTGCGAGTGTCGGCTGATCGCGCTCTGAATAGTGCCGTGATCCTGCTTCGGCCAGCCGTGGACGAGTGCAATGTAAGTCTTGTGCACCTCGCGCCCGCTGAACTGCTTCGCCAGCCGGCGATGCGCTTCATCGTTCTTCGCCACCACCATCAGTCCGCTGGTCGCCCGATCCAAGCGATGCACGATCCCCGGGCGCAGTTCGCCGCCCACCGCTGAAAGCGTCTTAAAGTGATGCAGCAGCGCATTGACCAGAGTTCCACGGTTGCGCGCATCGTCGGTCGCCCCCGCTCCCGCATGCACCATCATGCCCGCGGGCTTGTTGACGATTGCCAGGTCGTCGTCCTCATACACGATGTCGAGTGCAATCTCTTCCGGAATTGCGTGCAGGGGCGGTGCGTGCGGCGGCCCGATAACTGTAATCTGTTCTTCGCCATTGCCCTTCAGCCGCAGCGACGCTTTCGCCTCGATCCCATTCACCAGCACCTCACCCTTGGCGATGAGTTGCTGCACCCGGGCACGGCTGACCTCTAGCTGGCGAACCTCCGAAAGTTGCGTCGCAAGATATTGGTCCAGGCGTTGCCCCGCGGCCTCGGGAGAAACGACGAGCGTGATAGGAAATTCAGGCATTGGGAAGGGCAACTAAACGCTGTTCTGCACTGGCATTCTCTTCGGCGATCCGCTTTTCAGCCACCAGATCAATCCGCCGCCTACAACCAGCAGAATCGAAATCAGCTGCGTTCCCGTCATGAACCCGCCAAAGACTTCACCGCGTCCGGGATCGTCGCGCAGGAATTCGATGAAGTAGCGCTCGATGCCGTACAGGATCATGAAGCTGCCAAACACCTGCCCATCGAACTTTTTCCGTTTGAGCATCCAGGTCAGCAGCAGAAAATTGCAGAACTCGGCCGCCGCTTCGATCAGTTGTGTCGGCTCAATCCTGACGCCGAGAGGCGTTCCGCTGACGTCATGCGCCAAGGGATTGTTGAAGACAACGCCCCAGAAATGATTCGTCGGTTTCCCGTAGCAGCAGCCTGCCGCAAAACAACCGAAGCGTCCAAGGACATGGCCAAAGGCCAGTCCGGGGGCAATCGCGTCGGTGGTGCGCAGCCCCGGCATGTGATGGCGCCGCATGTACCAGGCCCCCATGAGGAGCGCGCCAATCAGCCCGCCGGAAAATACGCCCCCAGCCTGCAGCGTGTTGAGGCTGAAGATCTCCCGCCAGTTGTTCGCGTAATAACTCCAGTCGTTGATAACGTAAAGAATCTTCGCCCCGATAATGCCGGCGAGAACAACGAGAATGCCAAGATTCCAGGCATCGTCGCCATTGATGCCCTGCTTCTCGGAATTGCGCACGCTGATCCAAATTCCGATCAGTACGCCCGAAGCGACCAGCACGCCATAAGTGGGCAGGTAGAAGCTGCCAATGTGGAAAAGTCGAGGAAACACGTTAGTTTAGATGCTCCGGATGCAGGCTAAGGCCTAGAAGAGTCTAGCAGGGAAGAAGGTCTCAGCGTGGATTTCCATAGCAGGCGACTTCCTGAGGACGACGCGACCTTCTCCGCCATTTGCCTTCTCCAGCTCTAAGAGCGATTTGCTCCGTCGAGCTTCACCTTCGACTTAATGTGAGACGGTCGCCCCTGCTGCTCTGGCCTGCTCCTGCCATCGTTGCACGTTCACGCCCATCGCGACGAGCCACAGCATCAGCGATGCTTCCGCAAGGAAGCCGAGGATCTTAAGGTAGGTGGACAGAGCGTGTGCAAGAGGTGACAGGTAGATCAGCCAACCCAAACCGGCAAACGCCATCAGCACGCCCAGAATTCGAGGCAGGAAGGTTGACCTGAAAATGAGGTAACCGAGCAGGAGGCAATAGGGCCCGAAGAATACCAGGCTGGCTACTTTGTAAGGAGCGAAATTCAAGAGTCTAAGTACCTCGTTGGCGCATCCCGCGAAGCTAAAGAGCGCCCCGAGCAAAGAGAGGCTCCGGTTCACCGGCTTAAACATGTAATAGAAGAGCAGCGTCACGGCGATGTAGAACGCGTCCGCGATGAGGGTGACGGCGTCGTAGGCAACAAGCCGTCGACGGCCAATGAAGACCTCGGCGGATACTGCCGTCAGAAAGTAAAGCAAATAAACGACACCGGTAATCCTGGCCCTGGGGCGCGGCGAACCTTCTGCAATCCGCTCCATCATTTCAGAACCTCGGGGCAGATGCTACTTTTTCCTGAGACCTGGCACCTAAGGCCTAAGATCTGAATTAAGCAAGCCGACCCACTGGGCCGTGTGGTGGGCCGAGAATGAACCCGTCTCAGACGGTGGGAACCCGCCGCGACCCATTAGGCTTTTCCGCATGGCGGAACATAGCACACAGGATCTTTTTGCGAGTCGAGTCCCCGTTCATTCGGCATTGGTTCAAAAA
>DATEQW010000077.1:0-44165 GCA_035272245.1 Candidatus Sulfotelmatobacter sp.
CCGCTCCCAGTTCGTTGCGGAACGTGCGGCATGACGCACACCTACAGTCTGAAAGAAATTCAGCCTCAGAAATTGGCTGACCCGCCTGAGCTTTTTCACGATTTGTTTTGAAGAATTCCTCATGTAAGAGGACATACGGAGAGAAGTCGTATGTTTGACCGTTGAATTCTTTAAACGCCATTTCGTCCTCCTACAAAGGAGTTTAATAGTAAAAGCATTGATTTGGGAATTCCGAGGGATCAGATTCTCCACAATCCTGCTTCGCCATTTAGCTTTCCTTGGCATTCGCCCGGCCTCTTCTGTTTCTATCGCCTGTCTCAGTTTTGATACCAGTCGGAATGCGGCGACCAGCGATTTGCTAACGGTGCAACGTTATTCCACGTCCCAGAACGACAACGTAGAGGAATGCCAAACCAGCCGCCACACCAATCCACACGTAGCTCCGGGCAACTTGTCCCGGCGACCGCTCCGGTTCCGTTTGTCTCGGAATGTAGTATTGCAACCAAAGCAGTCCGCTCTGACCGCCAGCAGTCGCAGGCAGGGCTGACTGCCACAGCAGTTGTATTCCGAGTGGATTCAGCAGTCCTGCCACGCTCGCAAGCAGAATGGCTGACAAGTACGGCACCATGGTCAATTTGCGCAAGCGTCCCTGCTGGGGTCGCGGGATTCCCACGTAACGCACCACTCCGATACCAACAACGAGCACGGCGGCGTAGTACGAACATGCTCCCACGACCACCAGCAGTGCCCGCCAGAGCCAATGCGGGTGTAACCCCGAAATCACGGCTGCCCAATCTCCGAAATTCGTTACGCCTGAAAGGAAGAAGTACCCGGTTCCGGTAAACAAATTGAAGGCACAAGTGATGAGCAGAAAGTAGCGAGTGGGCATGGATGCGTGCTTGGCGGTGCGCAAAGCGATCCAGAAAACCAGCGCAGCCACGAGGTTCACCAACGTTCCGCCCGCCTCGACCAGCCGTGAATCGAAGGCACTCGACCACGCCACCGTCGTGAGCAAACCCGAGTTCGCCCCGGTCAGCAAAGCCGTGATGCCGTGACCCACGCCCTCATGGAGCACGTTCGTCAGAATGCCTGCCACAATGCTGATCGCGCAAATCGTGAGTGCGTCATCGGTCCTTGGGGCGGGTTTCGGAAGCTGTAAGGCGGTAGCGGAAGTCTCAAGCATCAGTTTTCAATGCAAAATGCAGCTGAGATTCTACTTCAACCCTCTGACATTCACCCCGCATACCATTCGGAATGCGGCGACCAGCGGGTACACGAAACGCATTGAGTTTCAGTCCACTGATGGAGGCAGGCAGGGCAGACGCCCCCGGTATCGAGAGGTGTTCCATTCATGCCCACAGGTGCAGAGCCATCGGTCTTCCTTGCGGGGTGACCAGCCGCACAGAGGGCAGCGGATGCGCGGACCAGATGGCTCCCGGCTCTTCTCTTTCTCAAGCTCGCGATCCAAGACAATGGACTGGTCATGCGAGTGGGCGCACATGCACCGCTATTATCGCCCGATTCGGCGTATGGAGTAGTGCATGGCTGCATTTGATTACGACTTTCCGCTTCATCAATGACCTTCGTAATTAGGGCGCCCCCGCCATCGTGATGGAATTCAGGATGGGGAGAAGTGTCATGAAGAGAACCAGTATTGCCGCCTTGCTGATATTGGTCGTGTGGTTGTCAATCGGGTGCAACAAGGGGAAAGATTGGGTTTCGCCGAACGGCACCAAGATGTACGGCGACCTCACCCTTCAGGATGGTACTCGAAGGTTAATTAGGGTCGAATACCCGGATGGTCACACGGAATTCGACATTACCACGCTTCCCGATGGCTCTGAAAAGATACGCCGCATCGAATTACCCAACGGCCAAAAGGATTTTGATGTCATTAGGCAAAACGGGTTCTACAAGGTCGTTCGCCGAGAATTTCGCGATGGTGAAAAACAGTTTAATGTGACGCACCTCCCGGACGGCACGCAAAAGATCGAACGATCTGAACTCCCAAACGGAGAAAAGAGATTGGACGTAACTCTATCTGCTGACGGAGTGGCGAGCGTCGGGCGCACGGAGCATCCGAAGAATTCAGAACCGCAACCACAACAATCGCAGCGTGAGCCGACCACGCCAAAACTACTCGACAACTACCCAGAATATGCCCAATTGCGTAACCCTGATCTCGACAAAGTGATCGCAAGCCTTCCTGAATATCAGCGAGCCCTAGCGGATCGTGACGCCCTCGTCAAAGCGAAGATAGGCAACATCTCCGACCCGGAACTCCGTGATGCACTTGTTGAAGAAACCAAGATACCCGAGGTCAGCAAGGATGACTTTCGCAAGCTGGCTGAGAAGAAGATCGCTGAAGAACGTGCGGCGTTCTTGGCTGCTCACAAGGACTGCTACTTCATCCTCGGAACTTACGAGTTGTACCTCCCGCATCGACAAATGGCTATTTTCAATCTGAAGAAGCAGGGCGGAACTGAACACGCAAAAGACTTTGTCAAGAGCAACGGATTCGGACAGAGCATGCCCTATCGAGATGGATACTACATAGGGGTGTTGAGTGATTATAGGGAGTCCGCATTGTTGATGCCAATGTCGCTCTCCTCACGCTATACGCCCGACTGGCTTACAGATGAAGATATTGCCAACTACGGGGTCTTGGTTCCGATCACCCCGGAGCAAATGGATTCCATTTACGTCGCCGTGCGAGCTAAGTTTTCAGCACAAATGAATGGCATCTATGCTACCGAGATGACGTTCGGTGGCAATACATTACCAGATGGCTCGTTCTGGAAATACTGTGAGGCTCGTGTCTGTGACGCTTTAAAGCAAAACATCGAGTCGTTCGTCAGAAGGCAATCGATATGGATATTGGCTCAAGGTGACCCGATGGACAGCGATAACATCCGGGTCGATAAGGCTTGGGTAGTGGTCGGCGGCCCTGACATCTTTGTCACACTGAAATAGCACGCTCGCGTCGCTTGCGGGTGGCAGTGACCTGCAAGAATTGGCGTTCTTATGATGAATTCGAAGTGGTCATTCCGAGCACTCGCAACGGTGGCCAGAGTAAGCCTGTCCGCTATCCTTCGCGTGCTGGCGGATCACCGGGACAGGCTGAGTAGGAGCTATGTTGTAGCGAGGGTTCCAGTCATCGTCCCAAGGGGCGCTGTCGAAATATTCCTCGACAAGTTGCTTCCGCCGCGATAGTCGGTAGCGTCCGCACATTTAGGAATGCCCTCCTGTTGCCGGATACGTCTCTCCAACGTCATCTTCAACCGCATCAAGTAGCATTGTGAATTGCCGCAGGCGGAACTTAAGATAACGTTTGATGGCTTCTGGTTGGCGCTTCTGCATGTGGGGCAAGTCCAGCATCGCGGTCTTAGTATCGAAGTCCGCAAATGCGCCATCCAACGAGTCAAGCACTCTTGTGAGGTAACGCTTCTCCTCCGGTATGGCTGCGATTCGCGCCTCTGCTTCCTTGGTGCTTCTTCCTGAACAAGCGGCACCATAGTATTCCAGATACGAGTCGTCCAGAGAAGCTGAGAGCGCATCCGCCAGTCCGGGTGTCAATTCGAAAACGTTCAGGTCTTTCACCCGCATGCTCTCGACTTTGCCTTTCGGCGCTCCACAGCAGTCCTCGTACTTCTTCCCCGAGCCACACCCGCAAGGGGCGTTATGTTCAGTATTGCTGCCCATCGTTCCCTCCGGCTCGGAAATTGTAACCCTCTCTCCACGCCCAGCGAACAACCCCTGACGACAGTCGGTAGCGACCGCACATTGGGAAATTATGGCAGATCAGGAATCACCTTGGCGTATTGCTAGCTCGCACAACCATGCGTCTCCTCGGAAGCGCAGGCAATGGTTGGAGCAACTCCGTGGCGTTTACTCTTGAGAGACTGCGTGGGCAGTGTGTATGGCCAAGCCACCGTCTCCCGCCCTAAGCTGTTGCCATGGAAAAGAGGCCAATACGGCAAGGGCTGCCGAATCGAGCAGAACCCCAAACATCGCTTCCCCCGACTGACGACCATTCATCAGAGGACTCTGTGCAACGACCGTTGAAGAAAGAGAACAAAAGAGAGCTTCGCGAAGAAACACGAAAGCGTCATGAGAAGAACTGGCTTGCGCCCGCTGGCTCGGAGCGAGAGAGGCAATGGCTAAGAGGATGGGCTAAGCGCGGCGGGCTGAGCCAAAAATACCTCCAACTGATCCACGAGTGGCTCAACAATCCCGACGAATTCGCAAGGCGCAATGAAATGTTCTGGCATGCGGCGAAGAAAAACATGATGGGCCCGGTCGTCTACGAAACAGCAATGGAAAGGCACAAGCAGCTCGATGCCACAGAATGGCTTGTCGCATACTTCACAGTCGAAGGTGTGGGGCAGAAACAGATCGCAAGTCTGACGCACATAAGCGAGCGTACGGTCGACAACATAATTCGCAACCTCAAGGACAAAATCACTCAAGACCTTGAGTGCGACATTCAATCGGTGGAAATTCCCCAGATCACCCGCTGGTTCTTCGGTTTGTAGCTTCCACACAGTCCCGCCTGTACACCCCTCGTTCATTGCCCTATGGCTGCCGTCTGCCCTTCCGACGAAGCGATTGCGCCAAAGCGCATTACTGTCGCTGAAATGACCGGCAGAATCAACACGAATGGGGAGCAATTATGACGAGTCGCAAGAAATCTTTGAAATTGCGCTTTGGCGCAGTACGTAGCGCGACTTTACTGGCAAAATCGCAACATGAACGAACAATTCCGAACAGTGGCGGAAGTGGCGCAAATGCTGGGAGTGAGCAAAGACACTGTGCGCCGCCTGTTCGCAGACGAACCGGGAGTCATTGACCTCGGACGCCGCATGGCGACTCGCGGCAAGCGGCGATATCGAGTGCTCAGAATCCCAGCCGCAGTTTTGAATCGAGTCATGGATCGCAAGAGTGTGAAGTCGCTCGACCGGGGGACCCAAATGCACGTAGGGGAAACGTTGCACGACAACTCAGCCATGGTCGCCACGCTTGACGTGTGCCAGCACGCAGAAAATAGCGTTACGCTTTGCCCCTGCGGCAAGCCTGCAAAGAAGAAATTCTGCTGCGGTGCCTGTCGGCAGGCGGCGTACCGCAAAAGCACGGCACACACGGACAACCTCAAGCGGCTGCGCGACGCCCGCACGGCGCGGAAGAACGACTACATAGCGCTGAAGAACGCCAGCTACAAACGCCTCAACGCACACAGGGGATTCACGCAGCAGACGGGGATATACGGCGGCCCTGCCGCATCCGGCGTTCCTAGCGTGCGGATCGGCGATCTGGATTTGAACGACTACCTACCTGAATAGCACAAACCCTCCCTCCGGGTTCCTGTGGTGGGAAATCCAAACGGGGGGACAGCATGACACAAAAGGACGAAGTGCTCGCATTGGGGACCTTGTCTCAGGTGAGACAAAGTGACATAGACGCCATGTCGTTCAGGGAGCTAGACGACTTCGTGGGCGCGGGCGTCCAAATCCTCACGCTGCATCGGGCCTCGATCATCCAAGCCCGGAAGGCGATGCGTCCCGCAATTTGGCGGATGCACGACGCGCTGTCTCGTCAAGGCAAGCGGACGGACTTGCTGGACGCCCCCGACGGGCTGACCTTCGGCCAGTGGATCAAAAGCAAGGAAAAGAATCTCGGCTCGCGGGCGACGATTTATCGCCTGCTCAAGGACGCGGGATTGACGCCGACGAGGCAGCTTGCGGAGGGCACGAAGGTCAAGGTCAGGGGGAAGGGCGAGGCGGGCATCGTCACCCACGTACACGAGGGGGACGGCGGCGTGCCCAAGGCGGACGTGCTGTTCAAGGGGAAGAAGGCCGTGACCTGCGTCGCGGAGAAACTTGTCAGGGTGACCGTCCGCAGGATCGCGGTCGGCGACCTGCTCGTCTTCGAGGACAAGCAGGGCGTCGAGTACCGCTACGTGGGCGGCGGCAAGATAGTGCTCGTGGGGGCTCCATCGAAGGCGGGGCAGAAGAAGCCGTGCGGGACGGCGAAGGCGGGACAGGCGAAGGCAGCGGCGGCGGGGCGGAGCATATGAGGACCCGTGCGTACTACAACGAGCACGACCCCGCCGCCTGCGAATGGCTGCGGGAACTCATGGACAGGGGATTGATCCCGGAGGGGGACATAGATGGGCGAAGCATCGCAGACGTGGAGCCGGACGATCTCGACGGATATGCCCAGTGTCATTTTTTTGCCGGAATCGGCGGATGGGCTTACGCCCTCCGGCTCGCCGGGGTCCCGGACCTCGAATGCTGGACGGGATCGTGCCCGTGCCAGCCGTTCTCCGCTGCGGGAAAGAAGCGCGGCACCGATGACGAGAGGCACCTGTGGCCGGAGTTCCTCAGGCTCGTCGCGGAGCGCAGACCTCAGCTTGTCGTTGGCGAGCAGGTTGAGGCGGCGGTTGCCCACGGATGGCTCGACCTTGTTTCGTCAGACTTGGAGGCGGAAGGCTACGCCTGCGGGGCGGTGGTTATGGGAGCACACAGCGTCGGCGCACCCCACCTCAGGCAGCGCCTCTATTGGGGAGGCGTCCTATGGGAGGCCGTGGGCGAGGGGCTACAACCGTCATCGGTCGCAGGGGGCGAAGCAGGGCGCGAGGGCGCTGCGGACGGCGGGCTGGGGCACCGTGACGACGTTCGACAACTTCAAGGCGAAGGTCGGCACGAGCCGCAGCCGGGGGCAGGAGGGCTGGCGTCTGGGAAACCAAGCGAGGCTGGCATCTGGGGCGGAGCCGTGTGGCTCCCGTGCCGTGACGGGAAGGCGCGGCCAACTGAACCCGGAACACTGCCGCTGGCTGATGGGCTTCCCCGCGGGGTGGAGCTGCTCAGGGGCTACGGCAACGCCGTCGTCCCGCAGGTCGCGGCGGCGTTCGTCAAGGCGCTGATCGGCTAAGGAATCGCGGCGGACTCCCCCGTCCGCGCCTTCCTTAGAGGTCAGGGCAATCACAAGGGAGAGATGTTGTAGCGCGGGCCCTTCGACAACAACAACGAAGCCCTATTTTGCTCCTGAAGGTTCTGTGGTGGGACCTAAAAGGAGACTCACATGGCAAAGCAAGCGATTGAACCCGGATTCTGCCAGTGCGGGTGCGGCGGGAAAACCACAATTGCAACGCAGAATGACGCACACAGAGGTCTGCTGAAGGGGCAACCGGCGCGCTTTCTGCACAACCATAACGCCCGACGAAGCTTCTTGCCATTCAAAGAGGCACGGGAGTTTGTTCGGGGTCTCGGGTTGAAGTCGCGCCCTGCGTGGGAAGCGTACTGCCGCTCCGGCAATAGACCCGATAACATTCCGGCGGACCCTAAAGGGGTTTATGCCGACGAATTTGCCGGGTGGGGAGACTGGCTCGGAACCGGGAATGTCGCGCCGCAAAACCGCACCTTTCTCCCCTTCGCGGAAGTCCGCGAGTTTGTTCGGGATCTCGGGTTGAAGTCGCAAGCCGAGTGGCGGGCGTACAGCCGCTCCGGCAATAGACCCGACAACATTCCGGCGAAACCTCAAACGGTCTATGCGAGCGAATTTTCTGGCTGGGCAGACTGGCTCGGCTATTTGGGTGTTCGTGGCAGGTGGACGACCACTGCGATTGGAACGTACTTGAAAAGCATCGCGCCGGAAATCCCCAGCATGCGGGACGCGTCCTTGGTTGCTCTTATAACGGAAGCAGGTCTCGGCCTGCCCCTGAGGCAGCTACTGGGTAGGGTTTCCATGGCAAGAGTGATTGCCATACTGCGCGAAGGTGGCAACGAAATCCATGAGCGACTCAGGAATGGCGGCGAGATTGTAGTCGACCCCAATTGGCAGCCCCGAATCGCCGAGGACGAGGAGTTCCCGCATGACGAATTGGAAGTTGACGAGGACAACATCCACGTCCCGGACCGCCTGAAGGGCAAAGTCAGCCAAGAATTCATCGAGCACTTGGTACAAGAGAAACTGAGCGGGCTGCTCGTGAAGTACATCAATGGCGACCCGGACGTAGCCCGGATAATGAAGCAGGAGGGCGGAGAGTTCTATCAGGAGATTCGCAGGCGTTTCGAGTCCGAAATTCAAGGCATCATGAAAGTCGAAACGTCGAGCTGGAAACTGCGCGACAGGAAGACTGGCAAGCGGACTGAGCCAAACCTGATGCAGCGGTACGTCGCCTATAAGCTCCAGCACAACCGGGCATGGTGCAACTGGTCGGGCACAGGCGCAGGCAAGACGGGGTCCGCCGGGCTGGCTTCGCATGTGATCGACTCCCGGTTGACGGTAGTGCTGTGCCCGAATTCCACCGTCACCCAGTGGGCAGACGAACTGGGACGGACGTTCCCGGACAGTCGCCCAGTCACCGACGTGGCGGATGCTATCCGGGGCGAAGGCTCGTTTCTTATCCTCAACTACGAGAAGTTCCAGTCCGAGAAAAGCTCAGCTGCATTGGTGCAGGCAATTGTCGGGTTGAGCCCTGACCTTGTGGTGCTGGACGAAGTGCAGCTAATCAAGCGACGCGAGCGAGTAGGCTCCAGCATCCGCCGCGAGACGCTGGAGGGAATGCTGCGGCAACTGACCAAGACCCGCGTGCTAGGGATGACAGCAACGCCAGTCATCAACGAACTGAGGGAGGGTGTCTCGTTACTCGAAGTTGTCACGGGCAAGCCGCAGAACTTGCTTACTAGACGCAGAGGCGCGGGGGCGGTGCTCGACGCGCTGGACCTCCACTTCGCGCTTCTTCAACACGGGCTTAGGTACAAGCCCAAATACCAGAGCCTTTCAATCAATCTGGAGCCTTTCGTCAACAATGGCATGCTGCGCGCGCTGCGGCAGGTAGTGAAGAGAAGTGGAGCGGACGCGCTTCCAATCGAACGCGCTATCCTCCCTGCCAAGCTGGAGCAGGTGCGGGACCGCATCAAGCCGGGCACGCTGATCTATCTTGAGTTTGTGAAGGGGATGGTACCCATCGTGCGGAGGTTCGTGGAATCCATGGGACTGACCGTAGGTGAGTACATCGGCGACGCTCCCACGAAAGACCGCGAGTCGCTAAAGCAGAGGTTCATCGCGGGAGAACTGGACGTGCTCATCGGCTCGCGGGCAGTCGGGTTGGGTGTGGACGGATTGCAGAAGCGATGCAACCGCCTGATAGTGTTGTCGCTGCCGTGGACGCACGCAGCGTTCGAGCAGGTTTATGGCAGGGTGTATCGGCAGGGGTCCCAATTCCCGGAAGTGGAGGTTATCGTCCCCCAACTGGTCGCCACTCTCAATGGTCAACGTTGGTCGTGGGACGAGGCGCGTTACGATCTCATTGAGCACAAGAAGACCCTGTCCGACACAGCAACCGACGGGTACGTGCCTACATCGGAGGCTGTGTCACGCAATGAATTTACCAAGAAGGCTCTGGATGCGTTGAAGCTCATGATCCAGCGGGTGCAAAGGAAAGCTGATCCCAAAACAGGAGGGCAGTCGGACGGAGCGCACGGACGTTCCGCCGAGGAACAGGAAGCGCGTGTCGTTGGCATGCATTTGCCACCTAAGAAGCCAGCGCAGTCCGTTGGAGGCAAAGAAGGTGGTGCGCTAATGGTACCCGTACAGTCACGGATCAAGTAGCTGCGCTGGAGAAGAGCACCGACCCTGTCGCCCGCATCGGGAGCACAGGCGGCGAATCGGGCTGGAAGATATAAACCGAAGATAGAGTCCCTAGAAATCGCCGTCTACCGCATGCATATCCCATTTAACGGCACGGACCTCGCGCTCAACCAATTCCGGCAGACTCGTTTCAATGTCGTCGCTCAGCCAGCAGACGACGAGGCTGGAGAAGTCGGCGGCGGGATCGGACACGGGCTGGCGGCAGACCAAGCTGACCATGAAGGTGTAGGCGGGCAAATTTCCCTCCGGTACGGGCTTGACGAAAACGCTGTCGCTGCTCGGGAATTGTTCAAAGGCTCTGTCCGGGAGCCGCCTGATGACCTCGGCGCGGATGGCATCTCCGCTTCCGGCGTAAGAACCGAGCGTCGAACGACTGATGCGGCACTCTTCGACGTATACGTCTCGACCGCAGTCCAAGCGATAGTTGAGACGGCGGCTGCGGACCTCGGGCTGGGCGATCCGCCGTGATTCGGCGCTCGCGCCGTCCGGCAGTTGGGGCCGGGCTAAGCGACTTCTGATCAGTTCTGACTTGTATTCCATCTCCCTTACCGCTCCCTCGCCGTCAAAACACACTGACCTCGGTTAGTCCAAGTCGCTTCGCCAAATCGCCGTGTTTCCGGCACAAGTACCAAAAATTGCGCCGCGCACGCCATTTGGGAATGTGGGGCTTGATGAATGGCGTGCGTGCGACCATCAGCCAGTACCTCATGCGTTCGGCGAGCAGGTGCTCGCGAATCTGTTCTCGACAATTCATTTCCTAGAATTTCTCCGCAAAGGCTTGTCCGCCCCGTTTTGAGCGAAATCGAGGCACGGCTCGCTGAAACAAAAGACTTTGGCTCTCGCGCCACCCGATTTTGCCTTCTCTACAATTGGCTTTGGAAGTCGGGGAACTTGCGAGGAATGTCGATGAGTGACACTGAAAACCGCTGCGCCAGTTGGCGCGTTCGGGGTCAGCAACCAGACACGACTCCGAGCGTCATCTTGGGGAAATGGGGAATACACCTCTACAAGTGAGCAAAACAGAGAAAAACCAACGCTGTCTTCCCCAAATCCCCAACTCATAATAAAAAGCAGCAACTTATTTATTTATTTATGTTTACAGTTACGTGAGGCTGAATTTTCTTGGGGAATGGGGAATCCCCATCCACCAACTTTTCCCGTAAGTTGTTGATGTTGGTTTCACGAACGGTGGAGGGGATTTCCCCATCCCCACTTTTTCCCCACATTTGTCCCCAACAAAAAGCCCGGCTTTGGGGGGCCGGGATTCGAGCCGATTTGGCGGATAGCCTACTTGGAAAAGTCTCTGAGCATGAACATGTTCTTGCTCTTTTTGACGTCAACCACGTTCCCCTGCTTGTCGTAAGTCTCTTCAGGTTTGGCGATGATCTCGCCCATGCTTTCCAAGTTGGTAATGACGCTGAGAACCAGCCAATCGCTGAAGCGAAAGGCCCATTTGCTGTCGTGCGCCAGACGCTTGAGGTTGATGTATTTTGTGTCCGCGCCTTTGCGCTTCATGGCGTGCAGGATGATGGTGCGAAGGCGTGCGGCGTCATTTAAAGCGTTCCCCGGCTCAAAGACCTTCTTGAGTTCGATCTGCCACTGCATGAACCGGATGGCCTTCGCCATGCACTCAGTGCTAACTCTGCTCTCGTGGTTCATCATCGTGGTGATGAGTGCGACCTTCATGCAGTTTTGCTTGGTGCGAGCACCATCGTCATTCGGTTCCCATGCGTCATAGAGCGCCTGTGCCGCAGAATCGACGGATTCCACGTGCGGCGGCATCTCGGCCGAGTAATCGCTGAAATCAATGGCAGGTCCCTTCGGCGGCGACCAATGCTTGTAGTTGAACTTTACGTCCGAGTAACCGAGGATGAGCCGATCATAAAGACCGTGACTGGTCTCAGAGTCAAATAGTTCCGTGAAGCGCACAGGATTTTCCACCGAGCATGGCACGCCGCCAATCCAACTCAGACGGCAGTTGACGCCGATGATGCCTTCCTTGGTCGGATAGTCGAATTCAGGATCGTCCCACAAGTCGCAGAGGCGCGAGGCCAGCGTGCTGTTCTCTAATCCTGTCATCTTCAGCACATCGGTCATTTCATGCGTGAGCAGCAAGAGCTTCTTGGGGCCGGGAATGCGAGTCTTGTCCTTCGGTTTGCCGCTTGGCTTGTCGCCAATGAGCGTGAACAGACCACGGACTCCCGCTGGCGCGGCTTTCTTGTATTCCGTGTCCTTGGTCAAATCCAGTAGCCGAGCCGCACGATCCATTGCCACGTTCTTGCCCCCGCCTACAGGCGCACAGAGCGCCACATCCATAGTTAGCAAGGTGCCGCAGACGACATTGGCTTCAGGCCTGATCGAATAGCAGCCGATTAGGGCCGGATAACCGAGCCCATGCGGAACCTTAAGCTGCTTCGCCAGCACCTTTGCCTCGCCATACATGCAATCATCGGGAAACTCAGTGACCACGGTCTGTTGTTCTTCGGTTGGTTCGTCCACCGCGCCGATCACAGCCTTGGCCTGATTGTTGAATTCAGCTTGCTTGATCTCTTTGATGGCGATAGCTTCTTGCTCGGTGATTTCCAGAACCTTGCGTTTGTGCTCAGCGCGGCGATCAGTTTCCGCTTTAGCTTTCGCCATCCAAAGTGGCTTGCAGATGTCACAGCGGCCATATTTTCGGCGGCCTACGTTCCCGCAGTCTGGACAGGTTTTCTCAAACCATTGATGAGTGGTTGCTGCTTTCGCTTGAGGCGCTGGTGGTAAGTCTTCGTCTTCTAGTAGATGTGCGAGGTCTAATTTGCTGTCCATATCTGACCGTGCTTTCGTGTTGCGTAGTTTTGACCGTTAATCTGCCGCTTGTCGAAGGCGGTCGGGAAGCCTTGCGGGGAATTGGTGACGGTCAGGACAACCAATTCCCCGGCTCCATCTGTTTTCACAGACCCGACATGTATAGATACCGAAAGTCCGACTATTTTCGAGTTTTCCATCCCGGCATCCAACGCGGTCGGCGCAGACCGCCCCTTGGGCGTGCTGGCAGTCCCATCTCCCTCGCCCAGTTGCTCAGTACGCGGGTGCTGGTACCTAGCTTCTCGGCAATTTCCTTATAGGTCGTGCCTTTCACGTGCTCTTCATAGAACATCTGGCGGATCGCGTCTGACTTCATGCCTATGGTTTGCAAATTGAAAAGTTTCGGGAACTATCAAACGAACTGGTAATTGCAGATTTGTGGACTTCGTGCGTCAAAGTTAGGAGGCAGGATTTTGTATGGACAAGACGGATCGGGAGCGGGCGGAGACCAAGCACCGAGAGAGAACGCTTTGCATCAGATGTGGGGAGAATGATGCGCTGGCATATCCGGCAGGTCATGGCGGTCAACTCTGTGGCGAGTGCGAGGAACTACAAGCGCGAGAGCACGAGGAGTGGAAAGCCGAGCAGCGTGCGCTCGCGGCGCAGGCGGTCGCCGAGGGTCGTCCCCGCGCCATCAATCAACGAAGAGGCTTCTGACCGCGTCCCTGATGATATTCGGGATCGGCCGGACAAATCTTCAGCACGACCGCGTCATCGAGCGCCACTCCACCTATTAGGCGCTTCGGTTGAGAAAACAAATCAAACGTTGCCTTCGTTCTTGTACTGGCGATTGCGCCCGCGAAATCTCCAATGCCGATGGGTTTTGGGGATGTTGACATAGCCGCCGACCAGTTGGATGCGGAGGGCATGCTCACCATTGAGCGCACATACACATTTGTAGAAGAGGTCCAGTGAGACCTGTGCCTGTTCCTCAAACACCACATTTGCGCTGGTTTTGTTCCTTCCGCAGGTTCTCGATCTGGACCGGCGTCCATTCATTTTTGGGGTCGATGGGATTGCGCGGTGCCCATTTCAAACCGTTTGGTGCGTCCGGAAACTCGTGCCAGTCGCGGCCCAGCGCATTCACGCCGACGCCGCTATTAGGTGCCGTCACTTGCTTGAACATAAACGGCAGGCCCGCCGCTTTAGTCACGTCACGGAGATTCTCGGCCCACTTCAACATCATCGTCCTGCGTCCGGGGTTGGTATAGGCGACGTGTGGTGTCTCAGAATATTCGACGGTAGGGTCCTCCAGATGGTCTGGCAACATCACCATCTCCTGTGCAGGAGGGACGCGCCAGTTATCCGCTGGGTTATAAAGATACTCATCGCCGAAACCAGACTCCCCGCCTGTTACGACCCAGCTAAATCCGTCAAGGTTGATCTGCTGCGAGATGTCTTCGAGCAATGGTTCCGTGCTAACCCAACGGAGCGCGCAGGGAATCTTGCGAAGCACATCCATGTTGACGAGGGTCTTCTTACAGCCAGTGGAGACGCCAAGCCATACATTGGGGTAACCCTCGCCCCAGTCAGCGGGGAGGCGCTTGGTGATAAGCGACGGACGCTTCGTCAGGATCAGCCAGACGAGGCGGGACGATTTTTTGATGGTACGCCATGCTTCATTCCGCCATTCGTCCGCGCCGTCATGGAAGAAATCAGATAAGGAACAGGTGAATACTCGTTTGGCGTAGTCGTTAATGGCACAGTCAATCTCCCATCTGTGGGGGTCACCCCAAGTTGTCTTGCAGCGGATAACCTCACCCCACGGCTCGTGGCCGTGCTTGCGAAGAAATTCGTCAATGTAACAATGACGGCACTCCGGCGCAACCTTGTCGCACCCCATCCAGAAGTTTTGCGTTTGATGCGCCCAGCTTATTCCTGTGTTTTCCATTAAGCTTCTCCTACTCTGCCGCGCTGGGGATTGTGACCAGCGCCTCCGCATTAAGCGCATCTCTCCATGCGCCCACTCTGCTTATGCAACCGCACTGTCACGCTTGGCGGCTATTTCTACTAGGCGTGCATCGACTTCCGCATCCGTGCCAATCATGATGCTTGTCCATCCGCCGTTGATCGCTTGCATCACGGCAAACCTGTCGCCATCTAGGGGACCTTGCTTCCTGTAGATTGCGGAGCCCAACCCTTTGACCACGGGGATGCTGTCATCAAGGACAGGTGAGGGGGTTGGTGCTGGTGCTTCCTTGGCTTTCTTCGTCTTCTTCACCTTGGGAAGCTTGGACGAGACTTCCTTCCGTCCAACTTTGAATGTTTTCGCCGCATCGTTGATCGCCATCCCGTCTTTGACGGCGGCGACAGCCTCGACGATGCGGTCCTTATGTGCTTTGGCGTTTGCTTTGCTTTCTTCTTCTCGCCGCACTTTTTCCGCATGTTTCAACTGTGATGGCGATGGGGTGTCCGTCCGTGTGAGTTTCTTGCCGCCATCGTAACGGAATTCCGCACCGCCTTCGATGTCGTCGAGGATGACCAACTCACTAATCGCCAAATGCTTTTTAACGACTGGGATTTTCTCAACCGCCGTCGTTGGCACGGTTTCCGTGACGGTCTTATCGTCTTTCTTGTAGCGGACATCAATCCTGAGACCGTCATTGGGGTTTGATTTCTCATGGACATGGATGACTTCAACAAACTGGGAGATTGGATGGTCTTTGCCATCCGCAAGCAAGACGGCGCTGTCGCCTACTTCAAGTTTGGGTTGCTTGTCTGGGTTTTCCAGACCAGCGACTTTTATCAACTCGTCGAGCGTCCGCTTGCATCCCAGCATCTTTTTGTTGTGGCAAAATGTCTTCCAAGTGATGACTGGGACATCGTTGAGGTCGTTGCGGGTCCCACGATTGGACAGCATGTCATGGATACGGATAAGCGCAGGCTTCATCGCTTGCCGTGCACGGATGATGCTGGCTTGGTTGAGCGCAATACAGTTGATGCCAAGGTCGATGAAGCCATCCAACTCTTTGAAGGACATGGCATCAATCTCACTTGTTGCAACTTTGCACAAAGTCTCAAGTGTGATGGTGGTGGATTTTAGCGGCGGCAAGATTTCCATCTTGGGGATTGTGGGACACGGTGTCCCACAAGGTGCGATTGCTGTGTTTGAAGTTGTCATGGTGTGCCTAACGCTATCTGTTGTCTGTAGAGACACGTCAAGCGTGGCGGCCTGTGCGGACGCAATCTTTTTGATTTTGTTTTTCATTGCTCTTTCCTCCTATTCAAGCCTCGCATCTCATCGGAGGCCAGTCACGGACACAAAAAAACAAGATTGGGATAGGTAGTGCCCGCCTCTGCTGAGGACGGGGCACCTTTGTTGGAGGCTGTCCGGGCTAGATGGAACAGATTGCGGGATTGGAAGAGGATAGCTTCCCGCTCATCGCAGTGCCTGATCGGGATAACAGGTCAGTAGCTCGCGCCTAAGCTCGCCGGATTTCGCCCTTTGCGCCGTGGACTCTTCGATCAGTCCGGGTTGAATGGAATCCAGCTTCCTGAATCGCCGCACTTGTTTTTCAATTGCATCTTTGGTTACCGGATCAATTGGCTCATTAGTCGTCGGTCGCATCAGGTCATACGCCTGATGCGCCACAGCCAGCAGATCGGCCACGAGCGGAAAGTGGGGCTCTCCACTGCTAGCGACGACATACGACACCAAGGTGAACAATTCGTGGCCGGGACGCAGTTCTACCGCGTGAGGCCACAGGAGCGCCTCAATCTCGTGATAACACATCTGCGCCAGACTTCTCAGTGAATCGACGCTCTCGGGTTTCGTCATGTCAGCCAATGCTCTCAGTGACTCGACGTCCTTGGGTACGATGAAGATGAGGGATGTGTCGGATAGTGCCTGCTCCAACCCAACCGCTGCCTTCAAAACGTGATTCCGGGATTGACTCGACATGCGCTTGATGCGCTGCAATCTCTTGTCGTTTTTTGCAAGTTCAAATTGGGTCATCTGCTCCGCCCCAAGGGCTGCCGCCTTCAAGAGGTGGTTCCGGGACTGATTTAGCTTGCGCTTGATGCGTTGCTGTAGCTCGCTGTCTCCGGCGAGGTCGGATTTTGTAGCAGGCTTTTGGCTTGCATCCAAAAAGGCGAGGCGCAGTACAACGTCTGGATCACAATTTATTTCAGTGAGCTTCCCTAGTACCGCCTTTGGGCTGTCCTCATGATCCTTTGGGGTGTTAGCGGCGAGTTCCATCCACTTCGCGTGCCACATTTTCCATCGCGGTTGGTAGAACGGGTGTCGCCACCACAACAAAGATTCTTGCTTTGCTATGGCGGGCGTCTTCTCGTTCGCGCTGATCATGGCCAAGCTCCAGACGCTGCCCCAGCATACAACGTCCCCCGTGGCAGACGGACTCCGCATGGCCTCAACACAGTAACGTCGAGACCGGACTCTCCATTGTGCTTGTGGGCGGACCACGAACGGGACAACTCTAAAGCCCAAGTAGGCTGCGGTTCCGATTTGCGAGGATCAGGCGGGGTTCGTGGCAATCACCAAAACAGCGCGTGCGTCAGCCCAGCTTTGCGAGCGGAAAAGAACAAGAACTGGGATCAGGCTACCTTGCGGCGATCCAGCCAGTCGGCGACCTTGTCGGGGTCATAACGCCACTCGCGCCCCATCCGGTACGCCGGAATGCGTCCCGCACGGGTCCATTCCCGCAAAGTCACGGGATGCACGTTTATCAATTCGCACAGTTCGGCTGAGGTCAAGGCAGTATTGCGGCTACGAAGGTGGTTAACGATGTTCACCTTTCCTAGTTACTGAGTCTGGACGAAAAGTGCGAATTCTCACCCGGCTTCGCCCGGCCGTCTCATCTCTACATAACCGCTGCGGCGATGACTGGGACTGTGGCAATCTGCGCGGACTTGAAGTCGCTGAACGTCTTTTCGACTGCCGCTCTCGTTTCAGGCGAATTCAAATCGGCGATCCCGAGATAGCGCATGGTGGTCTTGATGTCCTTATGGCCCAGCAAGTATTGGATGGTCTGAATCTTTGCTGTGCCCGAAAATAGCGTCGCGTAGGTCCGCCGGAATGTGTGCAAGTCTGCATGGAACGTGCCACCCGCATTCTTTGCGACACGCTGCACGATACGAAGCAAGTGCTCATCGGGTTTCCCCGCGCCATTCGGAAATATCAGCTTGCAACCGGGATTCTGCCTCTGGCGCTCGGCAATCGCTGCGATAAGGTCGTGGGGGATCGGGATGCGACGGATGTGCCAGTGCTTCGGGTGCCAATTCAGATGCGGCTTGTCCACGATGTTTAAGAAGCCACCCTTCACGTCGGCGTATTCTGCGTGAGCGGCTTCTCCGTCACGGACGCCGCTCTTGAGGAAGTAATCGAGCGTGAAGCGTTCTTCGTCGTTCTTCGCCGCCGCGTACAGTGCCTTCACCTGCTCTGCGTCGTAATAAACCACAGGCTTCTCGGCGAACTTGGGATACTCGCTTTTCTTCAGCAGGCGATTGATGCCGTGTGCGCTGAGGAAAATCACAACGTCGTTTACCTTGTTGAAGTACGTCCTGTTCGGATCGCCAGACCTACGCGGCTTACGAGGCGTGCCGTCTTTCCGCAGTTTCGGAGACTGCCGCCGGAGCCATCCCATGAAGTCGATCAAGTCCTGCTTGCCAATCTCGTTCATGAATTTCTTCGGGCATGACTGGCGGAACTCTTCGACCGCCACCTTGTAAGCGCGGATGGTTTTCTGGTCTTTCCCCTGCGAGTGAAGGTTCTTGAAATACTGCTCGACCGCTTGGTCGATGCTGAGCCGACCGCTTTCCGGTCTAGAGGTGACGGGTGTTTGGGGAACGACCCGCCGTTCCCGGTCCCGGAGCCACCGCTGCTTTTCGGCAAGCTTGTCCAACGCGACGTAGGGGTCCTTGCCAATCAGCACAAACTGCTGCTTGCCGCCGTCCGAACCGAAGCGGAGGTAATAGGCACCTTCTTTGTGGTGCTCAGGTTCGCCATTGACCATTGCGTATTGAGGCTTGAGGCGACCCTTGGACTGGTAAACGGGCTTGCAGTAGGACTTCCTGCCATCGGCAGTGGTGATGCGGATGTACAGCGTTGCGGTGCGGTTTGCCATGAAATTCCCCTGAATCCAATACTGCGAAACAAGGGACTTTCACGATTTTAGTAACAGGAGCCGCTCAAAAATAGTAACAAGCTCACGGAACCCGCATGTTTGGCTGCGATTTAAGAACTGGCGGAGAGAGTGGGATTCGAACCCACGTTACCCTTTCGAGTAAACACGCTTTCCAAGCGTGCGCCTTCAGCCACTCGGCCATCTCTCCGTCGCCATGCGAAGGGCATGAACTGCTGGTTCGATTCTAGCAGCCAGTAGGCCTGCGGAACGCGGCGCACGAATTCCAGAACCGGCGGCTGGCAACTGACAACGGTTCTAGCTTTCCTCGGCCTTGTGCAGTTGCTGGGCCAGGTAATTCTCGTAGGTCATCTCTTTGATCGCGTGCAGTTGTCCTTCCAGCCAATCGATGTGGTGTTCTTCATCGAGCAGGATCTTCTCCATCAGCTCGCGCGAACCGTTGTCGCCCGCAGCCACGCTGGCCTTGATACCGTCATTCAGGCGTTTCACGGCTGTGTATTCGAGCTGCAGATCGTTCTCCAATTGCTGCTTCAGGGTCTGCCCAATATTGATCTTGAAATAGTCGGTCATATTGGGAGCGCCATCGAGCAGCAGAATCCGTTCCATACACAGTTCCGCATGTTGCATTTCTTCGATGGATTCCTTGCGGGTGTGCTTGGCCATGCGTTCATAGCCCCAGTTCTCGCACATCTCGGCGTGCAGGAAATACTGGTTGATGGCGGTGAGCTCGGCTTTGAGCACGTCGTTCAGAATGGCAATGACTTTGGCGTCGCCTTTCATAGGTTGCCTCTCGCTGGGATGGGAAAAGTTCTCAATTCTCAGTTCCCAGTGAAAAAACACAGCGGTTCCGATTGGGAACTGAGGACTAAAGAAAGAATTGTACTAGAAGAAAAGATTCAGGAGTGGGAGCCCGAGCCAGCCGCAGCGGCAGCGGCATTCGGCGCTTGCGGAGCCGTCGTGGCGTTTCCATTCGTGGGTTGGACGGGCTGGACTGGCTGCGTCTTGGCCTGTCCCGCATTCTCAACCACTCTGTGATTCAGGCAATACAGCGCGAGTTCTAGACGGTCGGCGACTCCCAGCTTGTCGTAGACTTTGCGGAGATAGTTCTTGACCACCTGTTCGGTCGTGCCCACCCGCAAGGCAATTTCCTTGTTCTTCATCCCCTGAGTAACGCAGGAGACTATGTGCGACTCTTTAGGAGTGAGCGAAACTTTAGGACGCGACCCGGTCGGACGCAAGCCTTGGGTACGGTAGGCCTGCATCACCCAGCCAATCGCCCGACTGTCGAGCCAGGGCTCGCCTTGAGCGACTTTGCGCAGGCATTCCACCAGCATTTCCGGCTCAATTTCCCGTGAAACGATGCCATGAGCACCGCGCCGGAACAGGTCGAGTGTCATCTCCTGGTCGGGCTCTTGCAGCACCACCACCAAATGGCAGTTCGCATTTTGCCGGAGAAGATCAGAAACGGTATCGGCTGGACTCGGGGTTAGAGCCGCCTCGAAGATCACAACGTCGGCGGAAAATTTCTGAATGGCGCTAACCGTTTGTTCGACGCTTTCGGCCTGTCCGACCACCCGGATGTCATCCTCGAGGGCAAAGATCTTGCGCAAGCCGGCGCGGAAAATGGCTTGGGTATCGGCCACAATGACGCGGATCGTGCCTTTGCCGTCCTCAAGATGAAGACCGTCGCCTGGCTCAACGCTGACCGAAGTGCTGCCCATCTGTCCTCTTTCGCGCCCTACCCGCGCGGCCGACTGAAAGACGCGGCAAACCGCGTCTCCACTTCATTGCACCAACTACTGCACCCACTACCTGCGTTCGAAACGATACTCGTCAATGACCACACCGACTCCACGCCGGCCGCCGTCTTCAAAACTGCGTACCACTCGTCCGCGGCAATCCACCTGCACGTCTGCTTTCGCGCCGACTACATCGGCGGGAAGAGAGATCGTAAAATCCACGGCCGAACCTACCGGAACATCGGCATCCATGCGGAACAGGACTCCGTTGGCGGAAATGTTCTCGGTCTCGATCGACTTTCCCCAAATTCCAGAGCCGGTGTCTGCCGACTTCACTGCCACCGGCAACTTGATGGGAAAGCGCGGCGCGCCTTGCACGTCCGTATAACCCCGTCGATTCTTGCTGCTTTCAGCAACAGTTCCCTTGGCGGTTTCAGACACGTTTGCGACGACCTTCCTTCCGGCTTGCCCCGTGCACCACTCCAATTGAGAATGTGCACATTTCAGGCCGAGATTACACCCCAGCATCAGCCATGCAAAGTTACGGAAGTCATGGAACAAGAGCGGCGAAGTGCCTTTGGTACAGGAACTTACGGGCATACCAAAGATGCTGTGTGCGCCATCACAGCCGAGACAGCAGTTAGCACTTAGCATTTAGCACTTAGCTAACCCATTCGGCCTCTGGAGGCGTACATGAAGGATTTCCATGACTTGCATGTCTGGGAACGGTCTCACAAGCTCACTCTGGCGATTTATGCCGCAACGCTAAAATTTCCCAGGGAAGAACTCTACGGCCTGACAAGTCAGATTCGGCGATGTGCTGTTTCCATTGGCGCGAACATTGCCGAAGGCTGTGGAAAGACAGGAAATAACGAGTTTCAACGTTTTCTTCAGATTGCGTCTGGCTCGGCCAGTGAACTGGATTACGAATTGCTGCTGGCCAAGGACTTGGGCTACCTCACCGCACCCGACTACTCGAGAATCGCAGAAGACGAGCTTTCCCAGGTCCGAAAGATGTTGAGTTCCCTGTTACGAAAAGTAAATATCGAACGTAAAGGCCAAATGCTAATTGCTAAGTGCTAATTGCTAGTTCTCAGAACTTCGTCGCTTCCGTAAAGTTAAACTCTCTTACCTTCATCGCCGGCACCACCATGTCGAACGATTCCTCTCCGCTGGCGCGGATTGGGGCGCTCATCCCCTCGACATTCTTCAGCATCGAAATCAGGCTTTCGTTAAACCGGAAGTTTCGCAGCCCGCACTGCACCTTGCCATTCTCCACCAGGAACGTTCCGTCCCTCGTCATGCCGGTCACGATCTTCTCGTAGGGATCGACTTCGCGGATGTACCACAGCCGCGTGACCAGGATGCCGCGCTCAGTAGAAGCCGTCATATCTTCTACGCTTTGCGGCTTTTCTGGCGCATCGAAAACAATGTTCACGGGCATCTCGCCCATCTCGTTCGGCAGGGGAAATCCGTGGCCGGTGGGTTCGACGGGACCGACCTTGGCGGCATACTCCGAATTCTTCATCTTCCGTGCCGTGGCACGAGCGTACACCACGCGCTTGACCACGCCGTTCTCGACCAGTTGCAAGCGCCGACGCTGCATGCCCTCGCCGTCGAACGGCGAACCCGCTTGCAGCGGATGGCTGACGTCGTCGCTGATGTTGATGTTCTCTCCAAATAGTTGCGTGCCAATCCGGTCGTTCAAGAACGAGCGTTGATCGACAATCGCCACTCCGCTGTAATCCCAGAACATGAATCCAACAATATCGAGGACTGCGGCCGGTTCAAGAATTACCGTGTACTTCCCCGGCGCGATCTCGCGCGGATGGGCTGAATCGACCGCCTTTTTTGCAGCCGTCTCCGCCAGCCGCTGAGGGTCGAGGTTACGCACGTCTGGCGAATTCGATTTCTGCCAGCCGGACGAATCCTCGGCCAGCATGGTGATGGAGATCTCCGCCAACGTCTGGTCATGCCAATTCGCCAGGCCACGCGAGTTGAAGATTCCTTCGCGGGACTCCGAGTTCGAATAGATGCCCGCCGTCGTCAGCTTGTGCTTCGCGGCAACGGACACGATGCCCCTGACCACCTCGGCGCGATCGGCCGGAGCAATCGCGGCTGTCTGCTCGAAGAACCGTGTGGCGCGGGCGCCCTCGCCCGCGGCCTTTGCTTCCTCCGCCGTAGGCATCGGCAGCAAGTCGGGATCGGGAGCCTGCACTCGGGCTAAGTTCTCCGAAGCAGCTACCGCCCGCCGCAAACTCTCGTCGTCGAACTGATTGGCGGTGGCCCGCGCCGTCCGTCCGGCAAAATTCGTGCGGATCGAAACGATCGAGTTCTCTTCCTCCACATTCTGATGAATGGTGCTGTTGGCAAAGCGTGTCAGGGCGAAGCGCGAGCCGGTGAAGATGGCCTCGACCTCGTCGGCAGCCGAGAAACGGCGCATTCGATCAAAGACTTCGGCGGACTGTTCTTGCGTAAACAATTCTTTGACTTTCTCTGTGTCTCTGTGTCTCTGTGGTGAACTAACTCCCCCGGTACGCCGAGCCGACGCGAATATTTCGAAACCGCGCCGGGCTCGCCCCGTGTCCCGTGCCCACGACCTGCTGCGGCTGGCCCTTGCCGCAGTTGGGCGTTCCCCATATCGCCCACTCGTCGCGCGAGCAGATCGCGTCCATAGAATTCCAAAATTCGGTAGTGATCCCAGAGTAAGAAGGATTTTTCAGCATCCGCACCCGCCTGCCGTGCCTGATCTCCCACGCAATCTCGCATCCGAACTGAAAGTTATAACGCTTGTCGTCAATCGACCAGGACTTGTTGGTCTCCATGTAGATGCCATCGTCGGTCGCGGCAATCAGCTGTTTCAGACTCAGCGGCTTCTCTCCGGGCAAAATGCTGACGTTGGTCATGCGAATCAGGGGCAGGCGATTCCAACCTTCCGCACGCAGCGTTCCGCCCGATCGCGTGGCGCCAACCATGTGGGCGGTTTCACGCGAACTCAGATATCCGGTAAAGCGTCCATTCGTGATGATGGGCGTCGACTGCGCGGCCACGCCTTCGTCGTCATAGGCGAAGGTGCCGAGGCCCGGTCCGTGCTCCTGCCGAGCGTCGGCCACGACGTTGACCAGTTCGCTGCCGTAGCGCAGATTTCCCAGCTTTTCGAGAGTAAGGAACGATGTACCCGCAAAATTTGCTTCCATGCCGAGCACGCGATCCAGTTCAATCGGATGCCCGATGGACTCGTGAATCTGTAAGCCCAGTTGCGAGCTGTCCAGAATGATTGTGTGCGTACCTTCCGGGCATTGGTCGGCGTGGTGCAAGGCGACGGCTTCTTCCGCCACCCGCCGGGCATTCTCCACTAATTTCATTTCTTCGATCAGTTCGTAGCCGCGGTTCTGCCATTGCCCGCCGAAGGAGTTCGGATACGACCGTTTTTGAATCTCGGACCCGGCAAACGCATACGCCGTATATCCGGCGCCGGTCGAATACTTTGTCTGGTGGATGCAAGAGCCCTCGGAAGAAAGAAACCACGACTCTTCGCGCTGAAAGTTCATGCCGGTCTCGGCGAGCGTGACGCCGGCGACGGCGCGCATCTCCGCATCAACCTTCAGCAACAGATCGAGATTCTGCTCGACCGACGTGGCAAACGGATCGGTCTTGAATGGAGTCGTCCACTCTGCCACCGCCGCCGGTTCGGGAGCCAGTCGGACATCCTCCTTTTTCACGCGCGCCGATGCCCGGGCAATTTCGACCGCCAGCAGGGCAGCCGCTTCCAGCGCGGCGCGGCTGAGATGGGCGGACGCGGCAAAACCCCATGCGCCATCCGCGATCACGCGCACGCCGATGCCGAGCGACTCGGACTCCGAGGCATGGCCCACCTGCCCATTCTTGGTGGTCAGCGAGCGGCTGCGAATAGAGACCACACGCGCGTCGGCATACGTCACTCCGCCCACGGATGCGGCATCCAATGCCAATTGGGCAACGGCCTTCATGTTGGGATCCAACGTATCACGAGCAGTTGAGGATTTTGATTTAGTTGAGCAGAGTCGATCAGTGCATGCCGGGCGCCGCCGTGGCCAGCGGACCTCTCTTGCGCGCAACGTCGACCAGAAAGCGGCCGGCCTGCAAGTGGTCTCCATCCGTCTTCGTTCCGTCTTCGTTCATGCCGCCGGAATCGGTCCACAAGCTGCTCACTTCCACTTTGCCCGAGCCCCCCGCCATCTTCGTAGGCAGGCGCCGCTGCTTGTCCACGTAGGCCTTGATCACCTGGGTCGCCAGACGCGCCGCCAGTTTGCCGTGCTCGCCGCCTTCGAAGAGCACGCAAACAATAATGTCCGGATTGCGTCGGGGCGTGAATCCCACAAACCATCCGTTCTGAGCGAACTCTTCGTCGTTCTTATGCTTTGCCCGCAGCGCCAGCGAGACAATCTGCGCCGACCCGGTCTTACCCGCGATATCGATTCCCGGAATGTGCGCTGAAGGAGCTGTGCCTTCCGGCAACAGCACCCGGCTCATCGCGTCGGTGATGGTGTTCCATCCCGTAGGATCAATCGGAACTTCTTTCACTTCTGTGTAGTGCGTGGTCTCCACGAAGCCCGGCGGCAAGTTTGTCGGATTGATGACGTGCGGGACAACCATCCGGCCGTCCATGGAAATGGCGCCGACGGCGCGCATCAACTGCACGGGAGTAATCGCCACCGCGCCCTGGCCGATGCCAACCGAAATCGTTTCCCCGGCAAACCACTTCTGCTTGAAGTTGCGGATCTTCCATTCTTCCGAGGGCATTACGCCCGTCACTTCGTTAGGCAGGTCGATGCCAGTCTTCTGACCTAGCCCAAAAGCGGTTGCGTACTTTGCGATCCGATCGATGCCCAGCTTTTCCGCCAGCGTGTAAAAGAAGACGTCGCAGGACTGGTAGATTGCCTTCGGCAGATCGATCGCGCCGTGTCCGCTTTTCACCCAGCATCCAAAACGCCGTCCGTAGAACGTGGCGCCTCCGTTGCAGTTCACGTGCAGGGTTTGAGCAATTCCCTCTTGCCACCCGGCGGTCGCCATAATGATCTTGAACGTCGAACCGGGTGCGAGCTGAGCCTGAATCGCTTTGTTCAGCAGAGGCTTATCGGGATCGTTGACTAGTTTGTCCCACTCCTCCCGTGAAATCTTGATTGCGAAATCGTTGGGATCGAACGTCGGCCGGCTCACCATCGCCAGGATTTCGCCGGTGTGTGGATCCATGGCAACAATCGCGCCGTTCTTGCCTTCGATGGCCTCTTCCGCCGCAATCTGCAAATCGAGGTCGAGCGTGAGCTTGAGCTGCTTGCCCGGCTCCGCCGGTGTTTCGTCGAGCCGCCCGACTTCACGCCCGTGGCTGTTGACGATCGCACGCCGCGATCCGTTCTTGCCCATCAGGATGCTGTTGTACTGCTTCTCGACCCCGCTCACTCCAACCACGTCGCCCGGCGTGTAGAGCTCGAACTGCGGCTGATTGAGCATGTCTTCTGTCACTTCGCCGACGTAGCCGATCAGGTGCGCCATGAATCCGTTACGCGGATACAGCCGCCGGTGCGACATGATGGTTTCAAGCTCGGGAAGCTCGTTCTTGTGCGCCTCGATGAAGGCGAGCTCGTCGGGCGTGATGTCTTCCTTCAGAAAAATCGGCTGGTACTGCGGCATCCATGCGGAGCGCTTGATACGCTGGCGGACTTCATCGGGATTCAAGTGCAGGCCCTTGGCAATGGCGTCGGCGTCAGCGTTTAGATCGCGCGTGGAATCGCGCAGCAGCAACGCGGAAAACGACGGGTAGTTATCCACAATGATGCGGCCTTCGCGGTCCAGAATCTTGCCGCGCGGCGCCAGAATCGGCACATTGCGAACGCGGTTCTTCTCCGCCATCAAAGCGTACTCATCGCTTTGCATCACCTGCAGCCGCCACAGCCGGTACGCCAACACCAAAAAAATAGCCAGGATGACGTACTGCACGGCAGTGAGCCGGAACGTGGATACCTTTTCTTCGCGGCCGAACATTACTCCTCAGTTCTGAATCCTCAGCTCGTGCCCCCACGTGTGGACGCCCCAGCCGGAATCGAAACCGGTGATTGCGTTCGACCTGGAGAGCGGATGGAAAGTTAACTGTATTCTAACGCTTGCGCGTCTTGCCCGAAATAATGAACCGGAAACCAAAGTTTTTCAGTCGAATACGGGTGATTCGGAGTGGGAGAAGTCCATGGCGATTTCGCGCCACCAATGGGTCATGTCCACCGGAGGATTGAAGTTGTCACCCCCGCGGGCAACAATACAGGCTGGAGTTACGTCTCACTTACTTCCAGCTAGGAAATTGAATGCGGATTCGCAGTTTTATCATCGCCTACGCGCTCGTGCTCGCCATTCTGCTGTTCGCCGACCGGCGTCCCGGTTCGACGCAGCCGAATCGCTATTCCCGCGTGGTGGACCTGACCGATGGGCAAATGGCAACGCCGGCTCTGGCCCAAGCCCAGCCCAAAGAGTCGGGAGCCCGTATCATTGCTCCCGCCGCGCTGATCCCCGGGACTTGGACCGCCAGCCAGATTCCGGCTGACCGCCTGATCGCTCCGCTGGTAGTTATGGATTTGAACCCAGCGCCCGAGGGCAGTCCGCAGATTTCTCTCGACGACATCGCGGCATGGGAATCGCGCCACGGCGTGATCCCGCAAGGCGCCGTGGTCGCCATCCGCCGCACTCGCACGCACGATGATCTGTCAACGAATGATTTAGCCGCGAATGCCCGGTTAACCCCGTCATTTCCCATCGCCCGTGACGCGGCTGAGTTCCTCATCGACGCTCGCTACACCATCGGCTTTGCCGTCGAGACGCCCGTGGACTTCGCCTCCGACCGTAACCTGGCGCGGCAGCTCGCGCTCCATGGAAGCTATGTCGTGGAGGACGCGGCGCGCTTCACCGCACTGCCTGCGACCGGCTCGCTCATCATCGTCGCGCCGGCAAAGAAGACGATCCAGAAGCCGGGCGAGGCCGCGCCGGTTCGCATTCTCGCCATGGTGCGCTAGTTGAGCGACGGGCGCCTCGCCCGTCCAGTCGGGCGGGGACGCTCCCCTCTCCAATGGCAAGCTCCTTTTTCTGCACCACATTTCACTCCGAAATCATCTACCCATCCGAAGGAGAGTTCATGTCTGACCCGCGCTATCCCATCGGAAAGTTTTCCTACGCCGGTCCGCTTACGCCGGAGCAGAAGCAACAGTGCCTGACCGACATCGAGCAGACTCCCGCGCGGTTGCGTGCCGCCCTGCTTGGACTTTCAGACCAGCAATTGGATACTCCGTACCGTGATGGCGGCTGGACTCTGCGCCAGCTAGCCCATCACCTGCCCGACAGCCACATGAACTCCTATGTTCGTTTCAAGCTGGCGCTGACCGAAGACGAGCCCACCATCAAGCCATACAGGGAAAATTTGTGGGCTGAGTTGCCCGAAGCCAAACACGCCCCCATCGGAGTGTCGCTGGTTTTGCTTGACTCCCTGCACCAGCGCTGGATGCTGATGTTGCGCGAACTCACCGACGCGGATTGGCAACGTACCTTCCGCCATCCTGAACTGGGCCCGATGTCGCTGGAAAAAACTCTCGCACTCTATTCCTGGCACGGACGCCACCACGTGGCGCATGTCACCAGCCTGCGAGAAAAGATGGGATGGTAGAGACGCGGCTTGCCGCGTCTCCGCGGCGTGGGAGACGAGGCAAGCCTCGTCTCTACACAAATGAATGGTTGCTTGAAGCCCGTAGCTCGCAGCCGCTCTACGTCATCCCGGCTTTCCACACCAGGTAGCTCATCGCTTCACGCATCACCGCCACAAACCGCTCCCATAGGGAGCGCGGACGCGACTCTGGCCGGGGCGCCAACTCCACTTGCACTCCTTCGTGCTCCAGCAAGGCGCGAATGCGGAATACATGGTAGGCATCGCTGACCGCGATGCAGTTGCGCATGCCGTTCGCGCGCATGATGTTGGCCACCCGCGCCGCCGACTGCGCCGTGTCAGAGCCCTGGGTCTCCGCAATCAAAGCCTGCTCCGGAACACCGCGCCGCAGAAGATAGTCCCGGCCAACGCCGCCCTCGCTGAAATCCGGATCCTGCGCCGCTCCGCCGGTCGTGATCACTACCGGAGCCATTCCCTTCTGAAACAATTCGTAACCGTGATCCAGCCGCGCGCGGTAGACCGGCGAAGGACGGCCCACATACTCGGCAGCTCCGAAAATAACGATCACATCCGCTTTTTTCGCCGGTGCTTCTGAGGCCGCGCCCACGATGCGCGATCCGGTCACGCCAAGAAACAGCACCAGCGCTCCCACCACCGCCAGCAGCAACAGCGGCCAGGGACGCATCCATAGAGGTTTTTGAGAGTTAGATGGATTGGTGTCTTCGGCCATCAATATAGACTTTGAACCCTGCCTTACGACAAGGCTTCGATAATATCCTTGGCGGGAATCGCACCTTCGCGCAAAATCTGCCAGGTGCCGTCTTCTCGAAAGTGCACAATGGTCGAGGAAATGGTCCGCGGAGATTTCCCGCCGTCCACGATCATTGAGATGCGCCCTTGCAACTGCTCCTGCACCTGCTCCGCGGTCGTGCATTCCGCAGCGCCACTCAGGTTGGCGGAGGTCGCCGTGATCGGAATTTTCGCCGCTCGCACCACCGCCAGCGGGATCTCGGCCGCTGGCACGCGCAGCGCTACGTTCGCCGTGTTCGCGGTTACCTTCAGCGGCAGATGCGACGCCGCCGGCACAATCATGGTAAGCGGTCCCGGCCAGAAACGCCGCGCCAGAAGATGGAAATCGTCCGGCAAGGGACGCGCGAATTCCTCCGCCTGGTCTACGTTCTCGATCAGCAGCGACAGCGGCTTGTGCCGCAAGCGCGACTTGATTTCATACACGCGCTCCACCGCGCGCAGGTTGAATGGGTCCGCCGCCAGTCCATAGAACGTATCGGTGGGCATACCCAGCACCTGCCCGGACTGAATCTGCTCGGCGGCATACTTGATCAACGAAGCTTCGGGCGTTACGGCATCAATTTTAAGGATTTCCGCGCGCACTCTATTCCCTTCCCGACGATCAGCTAAACATTGTCGGCGCAAACATTGTCGGCGTAAACAATGAAATGTACCATACAACGTGATCTTGGAACCAACCTATGAAACCGGACGCCAAGGGGGCGCGAACTCGTAATCAGGCGGAGCGTCTGCGCCCCGTCGCCGGACGCCACCACCCGAGGCTGAAGGAATTGCGGCTCGCCTTCCGCCGCGCCGAGCTGACGGCGCGGGGCGAATGTGCCATCGAAGGCGTCAAGTTGCTCGAAGAAGCATTGCGCAGCGGCCAGCATCTGGAGAGCGTTTTTTTCAGCGAATCGGCGCGGCCCCTCGCCGAAAAACTCCTGCCGCAGATCGGCGCGCGCACCGAAACCCTCGTCCTGCCCAATGCGCTGTTCAATTCGATCGTGCCGAGCGAGGCACCCCAAGGCGTGGCGGCCCTGCTCAAACTGCCCGCTCTCTCTTCCGCTCAGTTGCTCGACCGCTCGAACGACGGCCCGTTGGTCGTAGCCGCGGGCCTGCAGGACCCGGGTAACCTGGGCACGATCCTGCGCTCCGCCGAAGCCTTTGGCGCAGCCGGAATTTTTCTGACCGAAGGCACCGTCAGTCCCTACAACTCGAAAGTTCTGCGCGGTTCGGCGGGTTCCATCTTCCGTTTGCCTTTCTTGCGGATCTCTTCTGCGGAGTTGATTCCGCTTCTGCGGGCGCGTGGCATTCGCCTGCTGGCGACTTCCTCGCACCAGGGAACTCCGCTGCCCCAGATCTCATGGACTCTGCCGCTCGCGATCTTCATCGGCAACGAAGGCGCCGGCCTGTCCCGTGAACTCACGCGCGAAATGGACGAGACCCTGGCGATCCCGCAAGCGGCGCAGGTCGAATCGCTCAACGCCGGAGTCGCAGCCAGCATCGTGCTGTACGAAACCGCGAGAAGCCGTCAAGAAGACAATTCCCACCACAGAGTCACAGGGACACAGAGGAAGACCTAAGAAATTGCTTTGGTTTTCTCTGTATCTCTGTGACTCTGTGGTGAAATGATCTTGTGAATCTTTTCCAGACCATCCCGCCGGAAGACTCCAGTCAACAGGGAGCGCGCCCGCTCGCTGACCGCATGCGGCCGCGAACGCTGGATGAATTCGTCGGGCAGGAACACCTGGTCGGGCCCGCCAAACCGCTGCGCGTGCAGATCGAGCGTGATGACCCTACCTCGATGATTTTCTGGGGCCCTCCCGGCACGGGCAAAACCACCCTCGCCAAAATTATTGCAGGCATCACCAAGGCCGACTTCATCGAGTTTTCCGCCGTGCTCGCCGGCATCAAGGAAATCAAGCAGGTCATGAGCGATGCCGACCGCGCCCGCCAGTACGGAACGCGCACCATCGTCTTCGTCGATGAAATTCACCGCTTCAACAAAGCGCAGCAGGATGCCTTCCTCCCCCACGTGGAGAAAGGCAGCATTCGCCTGATTGGCGCCACCACGGAAAATCCGTCGTTCGAAATCAACTCCGCGCTGCTTTCGCGCTGCCGCGTCTATGCATTGAACCCGTTGACTGAAGACCAGATCGCCGTTCTTCTGCGCCGCGCGCTCAGCGATACCGAGCGCGGTCTCGGCCAGATGCATCTCGAAGTCGCTGACGAATCACTTCGTAAGATCGCTAACTACTCAAGCGGAGACGCCCGCAGCGCCTACAACGTTATAGAAGTAGCCGCCGCCCTGTCTGTAGAGACGCGGCTAGCCGCGTCTCCGCCCGGAGCCACGACGAATGCCATCACCGACGCCACCATCCAGGAAGCCCTCCAGAAGCGGGTTTTGCTCTACGACAAAGGCGGCGAAGAGCATTACAACATCATCTCGGCGTTGCACAAGTCAGTCCGCAACAGCGATCCCGACGCCGCTCTCTACTGGCTGGCTCGCATGCTTGAAGCCGGAGAAGATCCGCTTTATATTGCCCGCCGCGTGGTCCGCATGGCGGTCGAGGACATCGGATTGGCCGAGCCGGGCGCGCTCGCGTTGTGCATGGCGGCTCGTGACGCCGTTGATTTCATCGGCATGCCGGAGGGCAATCTGGCCCTGGCACAAGCGGTCGTCTATCTGTCGGTCGCACCCAAGTCGAACGCGCTATACACCGCATACGGCGCGGTTCGCCAGGACGTAGAGCAAACCACCGCCGAGCCTGTCCCGCTGCACCTGCGCAATGCACCCACCAGCCTGATGAAAGGCCTCGGCTACGGCAAGGACTATCAATACGCCCACGACACCGAAGCCAAGGTCGCCAACATGCAGTGCCTGCCCGACAGTTTACGCAACCGCGTGTACTATCACCCGACGAATGAAGGGATTGAGAAG
Organism: Candidatus Sulfotelmatobacter sp.; assembly: GCA_035272245.1. Classification (GTDB taxonomy): domain Bacteria; phylum Acidobacteriota; class Terriglobia; order Terriglobales; family Acidobacteriaceae; genus Sulfotelmatobacter. The sequence continues at coordinate 31,747 of DATEQW010000077.1, forward strand.
CGGATTCGCGAACGCCTGGAAGAAATCAAACGGCTGAAGCAGCCGGCATCAAATCCAAAGACAAGCCGAACAAAAAGAGAATCTGAAACCTGATTCCCGCAATCTTATAAACAGTCGTAAGCGACCCGCTAAGGAGGGTTTCGCCATGGCCACCAGCCCGCTCACGGATTTCGGCTTGTCCCCGCAGCCAATGCCCGAAACGTCAGCTCACAGGATCGCCGAACTGGTGCGCATGCAGAAATTCGCCCAGCGCATCACCTCCACTCTCGACCTTGAAGAGCTCGTTCCGCGGATCGTTGACGAAGTTGCGGCGTCGCTCGGCTGCGTCGAAATCAACCTTTATCTCCGCGCTCAGGAAAATTCTGAATTCGTGCTAGCCGGGGTTCGCGGCTGCAGCGTTTACAGCAAGGGCCATCACCTCAAGATGGGGGACGGAATGGTGGGACACGTCGCGGCCACTGGCAAAATGCACTATGCTCCCGACGTCAGTCGCGACCCTTACTACGAAGCCTGCGAGCCGGATACGCGCTCCGAAGTCGCCATCCCGTTGCAACGCGAGGGCGAACTGGTCGGAGTTTTCACCGCTTCCCATTGCGAGCTGAACGCTTTCTGTCCCGACCAACTGCGCCTGCTGCAAGGATTGTGCGATCACGTCGCCGTCGCGGTTCACAACGCCCGGCGCTTTGGCAATGAGCGAGACCAGCGCACGCGCATGAGTCGCGAGGCCGAAGAGGCTCGCTCCATTCAGCAGGCCCTGCTGCCGCGCAGCTCTCCTCTGATCCCAGGGTTTTCGGTGTCGGGGCTTTCCATTCCGGCAGGCTCGGTGGGCGGTGACTGGTATGACTTCATTCCGCTGAAAAATGGACGCTGGGGACTGGTCCTCGCCGATGTTTCCGGCAAGGGAACGGCGGCGGCGCTGCTCATGTCCGCCACGCGCGGCATGCTGCGCTCGCTGGCGCAGACCGGATCGGGGCCCGCCGAGGTCATGGCGCGCCTCAACAAACTGATGATCGAGGATTTCCCCAGCGGCCGTTTTGTCACCATGGTGTACGCCGAACTCGACCCGTCGAGCCGCCTTCTGCGCATCGCGAACGCCGGCCATCTGTCGCCGCTGCTGGTCGAGCCTTCCGGCTACCGCTGGATCCATCACGAGCACGGGATGCCGCTGGGAATTTCAGCCAGCAAATTCTCGGAGACGGAAGTAACCGTCGGCAAAGATTCCCGGATCGCGTTTTATTCCGACGGAATCACCGAGGCGGAAATCGATTCCGGCGAAGAATACGGCGCAGAGCGGCTGCTCGCTCAAATGCAATCGCCCGACATTACGCCCGATAGTCTGCTCGCGGATGTCAGAAAATTCACGAATGGAACTGGACTGCGTGACGATGCCACGGTAATTCTGGTGAGGGCGCGCGGAACAGAATTGGGATCGAGCGGGAACGCCTGACGCGATTCGCTATCCGAATCTCGCCCGGTGCTCTTTCAAAATGCAGCGGTCCATCACCACAAACATTCCGGCCTTCCGCGCCTTCTCCGCTGCCCGTTCGTTGATCACGTCCTCCTGCAGCCAGATCGCTGGAATCTTCAACTGAATGGCCTGCTCCACGATCTCGTCCACGTACTCGGGCCGCCGAAATACATCCACCAGATCAATCTTCTTCGCCATTGCGAGCGGTATTTCCAGTAACGATGGATACGACTTTTCGCCGAGCGCCTCGGCAATCTGCGGATTCACGGGGATAATCTTGTATCCCGCCGCCTGCATGTAGGCGGAAACACCGTGACTCGGTCGCAGCGGACTTCCTGACAATCCGACGACGGCAATTGTCTTCGCCCGAGATAGCAACTCGCAAATAGGATCGGATTGCTTCATTTGAGGATGTCCAATTCCCGAAAGCCACCTATTTCCCAAACGACCAACGACTGACGACCATCGACCGCCCTTCAGTCTTTCTTCTCCGTCTTTTGCTTAAACATCCGCGTCGCCATCTTGCGGATTGTGTCCGAAACCTCTTTGTTGTCCGACAGATTCTTCAGGTCGCGAGTCAGCAGGTTCTTCATCAATCCCAGCGAGACATCGATTGGCGTGCGCGGGTTCGTAACCAGATTCCGCGTGATGGCGTAATTCTTGGCAAACTTCCGTTTCATCGGAATCGCGCGCAGCACCGCTTCCAGCACATTCTTCTGCAGCGCAAAAGCCTCCACTTCGGCGTCCGAAACCTTGGGTGAGTCCAATACCGCCAGGGACACGAGCTTGGTGGAATCGCGAATCAGGATCGACCGGTCCTCCTTGTTGCCGCGCATGGCCAGCGCGATGCGGCCCTTGATGTCGAGCTTCGCAATCTTCTGCAGCGTGCTGTCGCGCCGTTCCTCACCGGGATGCGGATGCTTCTTGGCATGAACGGCAAGCGCGGCCGCGGCTGCCTTGCGTTGCGCGATCGCTGTCGCGTCGGCGTCCGCACTCACCGTGGCCGCGTCCGCCTGCGGCTCAACCTGACGCGCCGCCTCGCCCCCTGCATCTGGGTGCGCTAATTCTTCGTGCGTTATGCCTATGGGCTGGAACGGTTTCTCTTTTTCGGCCGCCAGTTCCACCGCATTCTCTTCCAGATACTTGATGACCGCTGTTTCTATGACTTCAGGGTGCGGTTCCGTCTCGGCGGGCTCGGCTGCCGGACTCGTCTCCAAGGCCGGCGCCTTCTTTCCAATTTCGGCGATTTCATTCCGCCGCAGGCTAGGATTCGACTGCAACTTCTGCACCAGCCGCGGAGAGTTCATCACGCGCGCGCTCTTCAACAATATTTCTACGATCGAGCGCGATCCTGACACTGCCAGTTCGTTGAGCGCCTCTTCGCTTACCGATGGATTCTCTGCCAGCGCCGGCAGCAGGCTAGTCCGCAGATTGTCCGGAGAAACGAAATACCCCAGAACCTCGGCGCTGGTCTGGGGATCGGCAGCCGCGGCTATGCTGCTTTTTTCATCCCAACCGGCCAGCGTCAGACGGGCCCGCTCCGCAAACAATTTGTTATGCAGCGCCAGATGGACCAGGATCTCAATCGTCTCGCTCGGCGGCACGGAGAGGGCTCCGCGCACCGCAAATTGCATCAGATTCGACGGAAGCTGCGAATTGCGGACCAGATCAATCATTCGGGGCATGGTTCATCTCCCGGAACGTACGGCACCTTTCTTCTTGGTGAACTCTTTCGGTTTTCGTGTCTTCTGCCCGACCGCTCTTTCCAATTGCGCGACTGCAATCTCGAGTTCCCGCGTAATTCGGTTCGGGTTCCGCTGCTGGTATTCGTCGCTCAAGGCGCGATAGTACCAGAGCGTCCCTTCCTTTCTTCCCGTGAACCGCTGCCAGATGCCCTCTCCATGCAGCCGGTAATCTGCCAGAATCGTGCGGACGTTGTGCAGTTTGTCAGAAGCTGACACCAGCCGCGTCTCGGCATCGGCATGTTGCACTTCGCGCAGATAGTCTTTCTTCCGTTCCACCCACTCCGGCTTCGGCTCGCCGAATGAATCCGTGCAGCCCTCCACAATCTTCGCCACCCGCGGACCAAACTGTTTGCGGATTTCGCGCAGCCTCGGCATGCCGCCGCAATCTTCGACTACATCGTGCAGCAGCGCCGCGATGGCCATATCTTCGTCGCCGCCGGCCTCCAGCACCAGCGACGCCACCGCCATCAGGTGCGAGAGGTAAGGCACCGCTGATTGCTTCCGCGTCTGCCCGTCGTGTTGCTCCGCGGCATAGCGGAAGGCACGCTGCAGGCGGGAGCCAAGTGCTGGCGGTTTCAGCGAAGTCGTCTTCGACACTCCCATAGGCTTTCGTTACCTTCAAACCTCTACCCGCAATGCTGACAACAGGTTTTTCCGCGCAGCGCCTCGCTGCCCTCATACGCAATCAAAGGCACCATCACCAACCCGGCCACCGGATCAGCCCACCACCACCGGAAAGCGGCGTTCAACAGCAGACCCAGCAAAAGAACGGCGGAAAGATAAGCGCAGATGTCGGTCTGCCGCGAATCGGCTTGCAGCGCCGAACTTCCCAGTACCGACGCGACTCGACGCTTTGCCCGCGCCAGCAACGGCATCGCAATCAACGACGCGAAGGCCAATGCAATTCCCGGCAAACTCCTCTCCGGGGCCTCCCGCCGAACCAAGCTGAACACCGAATCTCCGGCAACGTAGGCGGCCAGCAGGAGCAGACTCCAACCCACCAGCTTCAACGCACTCCGCTCCACTCTTTCCCTGCGTTCTTCGTCCTGATCCGCACGCAAGCGCCAGAGCAGAACGCCACCGGACGATACCTCGATCAGCGAATCCAGCCCGAAGCCGATCAACGCGATGCTGCCGGCCACGGCACCTGAAACCAGCGCGACCGCCGCCTCCAGCAGATTCCAGCCGACCGTGAAGTACTCCAGACTTAAACCGCGGTGGATGGCTGCCGCGCGCGCGCTCATGATTTCTTCTCGCCCCGTCGCATCCGCAGATACGCCCGCATCAGCGGCATCAGATCGCCATCGATCACGCGATCCACGTCGCCGATCTCCAACTTCGTGCGGTGATCCTTGATCATGCGGTAGGGTTGCAGCACATACGACCGGATCTGCGAACCGAAATCAATATCCAGTTTCGAATCCTCAATTTTCTTCGTGACCTCGCGCTTTTTCTCCAGTTCAAATTCATAAAGCTTTGAGCGCAGCATGCTCATCGCCTTTTCTTTATTCTTGTGCTGCGAGCGCTCATTCTGGCAATTGGCGACCAGGCCCGTCGGGATGTGCGTGATCCGCACCGCCGAATCCGTCGTATTCACGTGCTGCCCACCCTTGCCACTCGATCGGTAAGTGTCAATCCGGATGTCATCCGGCTTGATGACGACCTCGATGCTGTCGTCAATCTCGGGCGAAACGTACACGCTGGCAAACGACGTGTGCCGCCGTTTCGCCTGATCGAAGGGCGAAATCCGCACCAGCCGGTGCACGCCGATCTCGCTGGTCAAATAGCCGAACGCATACTGGCCAAGCACCGAAAATGTCGCGGACTTGATTCCCGCTTCTTCTCCGGGCTGGTAGTCGTACATCTCGGTCTTGAACCCCTGGCGCTCCGCCCAGCGCAGATACATGCGCAGCAGCATCTCCGCCCAGTCCTGCGACTCGGTTCCACCCGCCCCGGGATGAATGGTCATGATCGCATTCAGGCCGTCGTTCGCTCCTGAAAGCAGGGTTTCAGTTTCGACTCGATCCACCAGTTCGCCCAGAGCATCCAACTCGCGTTGCAGGTCGGCGGTCACGTTCTCACCTTCGCCCGCCAGGTCGAAATAGGCCGCGATATCGTCTGTGCGGCGTTCCAGGTCGCCTTCCAGCGATAACACGCTTTCCAGACGCTTCCGTTCCCGCATCACTTGCTGAGATTTTTCAGGATTCGACCACAGATTGGGATCCGACGCCTGCTTTTCTATCTCGGCAAACTGCTGGCGCAGCTTACCGGCGTCAAAGATACTCCCGCAGGTCGTGAACCTTGGTCTTTAAAGAAGTGTATTGCTGTTCCAGTTCATCCAGCATTGCTTATCGCTCGCGATCAGGAAACCCAAAACGCGCCAGCAGCGCGCCCGCTGAAATTATCGCACACAGACATGCGAACCAGCCGCCATGCCGGGTATAGAAGGTGGTGCTCGCACTCAGCGCATAAGGAGCCGCCAGCGTGGTGCGCACATTGCGTGGGGTTGCCGCTACGATCCGTCCGTAAGGATCGATCGACGCCGTCATCCCGGTATTCGTTCCTGCCAGCAGCCACTGCCCATTCTCAATCGCCCGCATTCGCGTCTCCTGCAGATGCTCCTTCCAGGCGCCGCTGTCGCCGTACCAGCCATCATTCGAAATATTCACCAAAACCTCGGCGCCCGCGAGCGGGAACTGCCGCACTTCGTCGGGAAACATCGACTCATAGCAGATAAACGTTCCCACCCGCTCGTTTCCAGCCTGCAGCGGCGTTCGCGACGCGCCACGCTGAAACTCTCCGACTTCTTTGGTCAGCCCTCCGGCAAAGGCAAACAGTTGCGGAAACGGCAAATACTCGCCGAAGGGTACGAGGTGCACTTTGTCGTAGCGTCCGACCCACTCCCCCTGCGGGCTGATCAGCGCGGCAGAGTTGAAAATCTGGGAACTGTCTCCGCCGTTGTGCATGGCGGGCGTGATTCCAATCGCTCCCGCCACCACCCAGGTTCCCGACTGCTTTGCTAGTGCGCTCACTGCGTCTCGAAACAGCGGATCGTTCGTGTAAAACGGAGAAGGCGACTCGGGCCACACAATCAGGTCGATGTGCCGGCCTGCTTGTGCTCCGGCGGGATGCAAACTCAAAGCCGTCAAGTCTCGGAGCGTGTCCTGAAAATATTCTTTCGTCCACTGCGCTCCATCTTGAACCGGGATGTCGGGCTGCAACAAAAGTGCGGTGTGATCGGTCGAGACCGCGGGAGGAGCCATCCATTGCCCCGCCTGCAGGATCACCGCCGCCACAGACGCCGCCACCAGCAGCCACTTCCGACGCTGCCTCGCTCCTGCTTCTTCGGGAATAACCAGGAATGCGGCCGCGAACACGCTGTTCACCAGCACGATTTCAAACGAGAGTCCGTAGACGCCGGCCAAGGTCGCAAACCGCGTGAGCGCAAAATTTCCCGTCTGCGAGTATCCCAGCATCTCCCATGGGTCCGGCGAAGTTCGCGACCGGGCAAATTCCATTGCAACCCAAAGAAAGGGAGCGGCCGCGAGCGCGCGCCGGATAGACGCTCCATAGTTGGAGGGTTTCGTTCCGGCGGACTTTGATCCGGGCTTCGATCCAGCGATCAGGGCCAGCACCAGCCCGAACATCCCGCAATAAAGCCCGATATACATGCAGTACGAGATCAGCGCCAGCGCCGCCGCCGGAGTCGGCAAACCGCCATAGTGCCGCATGGTGTCGAAGATCCAATAGCAACTCCCGGCCAGCCAAAGAATGCCGCATGCGTAGCCCAGCACGAACCCCTGCCAGGGCGTGGCGGGCAACCGCGCCTGGCGATGATCGTCGAGTTGCAGAGTGTCCGGAGCGCGCGCCCGCAAGATCGCGACCAGCAGCGGAGCCACTGCAACCCAGGAGAGCCAATACAGCCCCGCCAGCGGAAAGATCACCACCTGCAGGGCTGCCGACAGCAGGATCAGCCCCCACGCGCTTGGTTGAATTCTGAGCACGCATCAGAATAGCAAACAGAAGGAAGTAAGCTGCGAGCTTCGGACGGCTCAACAAAATCCAACGACGAATTCCCCGCCGATCAGATACCATAGCGAGGTCATGAGTCTCAGCGTAATCCTGGTAAAAATTCTGGAATACATGTTTGTCGCCGGCTGGGTCGGGTCCGCCGTCGTGCTGGTGTTGACGGGCATCGAGGACGTCGGAACCCTATTGGATAGGGAGGACGAACACAGCCGCTAGGGCTCCCGCTGCATGTCGTCAACCTCCAACGCACCTACCGGCAACAACCGGGTTCGCATTGTGGTCGCGACCTCGGTGATGCTCACCTTCATCTCCTACTGGCGAGCCGCCGCCGTAATTCTCAACGATCTCGGTTCTTCCGCTTTCTACGCCGGCGGCATCGCCGAACAGGCGATTGGCAAAAGCGCCCCATGGTTTGTCCTCGGCGTAATGCTGTTTGCATTCGCGGTCCGCGCCGTCTACGTGGAAAGCTGCTCGATGTTCGTGCGCGGCGGCGTCTATCGTGTCGTCAAGGAAGCTCTCGGAGGCACCCTCGCCAAACTCAGCGTCTCGGCCCTGATGTTCGATTACATCCTCACTGGGCCTGTTTCCGGTGTTTCCGCAGGACAGTACATCGCCGGCCTGATCAACGACACCATCAGCATCGCCGACGCCCACGGCCTGATTCCCTCCGCGGTGCATCACCTCTTCCACGGCACGCCGCAGGTCGGCACCAACGCCACCGCGGTCGTGTTCGCGATCGCGGTCACGCTCTATTTCTGGTGGGAGAACATCAAGGGCATCGAGGAGTCCAGCGAAAAGGCCCTCTGGGTCATGCAGATCACCACCGTCATGGTGGTGATGCTGCTCGGCTGGTCTTTCTTCACTTTGTTCAAAGTCGGCGGCCACCTGCCGCCCTTCCCGACCCTCGCCAACATCCACTACAGCGACACCTCGCTCGGCTTCTGGAAACACAGCAAGCTGCCGCACATGTTCGGCATTCTCGGGTTGATCATCGGCTTCGGACACTCCGTACTCGCCATGAGCGGCGAAGAATCGCTGGCTCAGGTCTATCGCGAACTCGCGCACCCGAAGCTGAAGAACCTGAAGCGCACCGCCATCGTCATCGGCATCTACAGCTTCGTCTTCACCGGTCTCGTCTCTTTGCTGGCCGTGATGCTCATCCCCGACGACGTCCGCACCAAGGTGTACAGTGACAACCTGATCGCCGGACTCGCCATGCACATGGTCGGCCCGCAAGTCCTTCGCCTGGCCTTCCGCGCCTTCGTCGTCGTGGTCGGATTCCTGATTCTGTCGGGCGCCGTCAACACCGCCATCGTCGGCTCCAATGGCGTCCTCAACCGCGTCTCCGAGGACGGAGTGCTCGCCGACTGGTTCCGACGTCCGCACAAAAAGTACGGCACCACTTACCGCATCATCAACCTCATCGTGGGACTGCAACTGTTCACCATCATCGTCAGCTGGGGCAACATCTACACCCTGGGCGAGGCGTACGCCTTCGGTGTGGTTTGGAGCTTTGTCTTCAAAACCATTTCGATGCTGGTGCTGCGCTACCGCTACAAGGGTGAGCGCAACTGGAAAGTACCGCCCAACTTTCACATCTTTGGGGTCGAAATCCCCATCGGATTGGCTTCGGTCGGGATGGTGCTGCTCTCCACCGCGATCGTGAATCTCTTCACCAAGTCGGTGGCCACGGTGAGCGGCATCATATTTTCGGTAGTTTTCTTCGCGATCTTCTCGTTCTCGGAAAGAGTGAACCGCCGCAAACACGCCCACACCGCCGCCCAAATGAAGGAGCAGTTCCAGTTGCAGCAGGCGGAAAGCGTGGAGCGCGAAACCGTCGGCATCCGCGCGGGCAACGTGCTGGTTCCGGTCCGCGACTACAACACGCTCAACCACCTCAAATGGGTGCTGGAGCGCACCGACACCCACGAACAGGATGTGGTCGTCATGACCGCCCGCATCAGCCAGTTCGGAGCCGCCGCGTACGGCCTTTCCACCGAGCAGATGTTCAGCGATTACGAACAGACCCTGTTCACGCGCGCCGTCTCGGTCGCGGAAAGTTTTGGCAAGAAGATTTCACTCTTGGTAGTGCCGGCTCGCGACTCCTGGTCGGCCATCGCCCAGACCGCGCACAATCTTGATTCCTCCGGCGTAGTCACCGGCCTCTCCAGCAAGATGACGACCGCCGAGCAGGCTTTTGCGCTCGGCAGCGCCTGGGAAGCCATACCGGAGCCCAAACGCCAGTTTGTATTGCAAATTGTTCAAACCGACGGCCACGTTGACACCTTCCGCATCGGCCCCCACACGCCCACCATGAAGAACGAGGACGTCGTGCTCCTGCATCGCTTGTGGCTGAACGTCACTCGGGAACCGGGCCTGGAAAACATTCACCACCACGATATTCTCACCGAGGCCCTGACCCGCTTCGCCCACGACTACGGCGCGCGCGACCGCGACGATATCGTCAAGGAATTACGACGACATAATGTCGTGGGCGGTACGCTCCCAGTCCGCCGCATCGCCGATCAGATCCCCACCGTCCAGCCCAAGCCGGTTCGTCCCAGTCACGACGACGAACCGTCCAACCCAGAGGACGACGGCTCGGAATGATGTCCCCCAATCCCGTCCGCGGGATCGATCCGATCACGTTCCGAACTCCAGGGTCTTTCACTTCTTCATCCGGAACTGATAGGCTAACGAACTCATCAGGGGAAAGCTGTGCCGATTCGATTCCGCAGCGAGCAGCTTGAAGCACGATCTGCGACTCCAGACGGATCGCAAACCAACGTGCGATCGGTCGAGGTTCGCTTTGATCCTCTGCTCGGCACCACTTCCAGAATTGTCGATGGCGTGAAGCTGCAGACGGCAGATGCAGCGGCCTTGGAGCGATTTCAGTTGCCAGATGCATCGTGCCCCTTCTGTGCGGGGCGGGTCGGTCAGGTCACGCCCTGTATCGATCCGCAAGTGAGCGATGAACCCCGCATCCGGGCCGGCGAAACCGTGCTCTTCCCAAATCTCGTGCCCTATTCGCAATACGCGGCAGTCGCGGTATTCACCTCGAGGCACTGGCTGAGCGTGAATGAGTTCTCTCCCAAGTTGATCGCCGATAACCTGACCGCCTGCATTCGCTATATTCGAGCCGTGTTCGCATCCGATTCGCAAGCCCGCTACTGCGCCTGGAATGTGAATTATCTGTTCCCATCCGGCGGATCGCTGCCCCACCCGCATTCGCAGGTGTTCCTCGACCCCATTCCCACGACCATGATGCGCTTTCAGTTCGAGGCCGGGGAGAAATACTGGCAGGAGAATGGCACAAGTTTTTGGGAGGACCTCGTCGCCGAGGAAAGGGTGAGAAACGAACGTTTTGTCTGGGACGTCGGCTCGACTGCCTGGATGACCGCCTTCGCCCCCATCGGTTTCAATGAAGTGCGCGCCGTGGTTCCAGGCCGCGAGACCTTGCTGCAACTGGACGATGCAGATATTGCTGCCATTGCGGCTGGTATATCGCGAGTGCTGCTATGGTACGACGCCCTGGGATACGACAGTTTCAATGTTAGCCTGTTTTCTGGCCCTTTCGAAGGCGCAGCCTGGTTCCGGGTGAACTTGGTGATGGTCACGCGAACCGCAATGCTTCCGTACTACCGAAGCGATTCGATGCACCTGGAGCGCTTGCATTGGGAAGCGGCGGTTGACCGCGCCCCAGAAAGAATGGCTGCCGAACTGCGTACCCGTAGCTACGACATCTAAGCACACCGCCCCCATTCACTTCACTTTCGGCGAATCCAAATCCGCGGCCTTCTGATCGTCCGCATGAATCGCCCCATCGTCTTCCGCGTAGAATGAGCGGTGTTCGGTGTCCATCTGCTTGGGTGTCATGGTCAGCACAAATCCATCGTTGTGAGGACCAAAGTGCGCCAGGAAGCTGGCTGTGTAATCTCCGCGCTCGGTCGAGTGCGCCATGCGCTTGGTAAAGGATCCGGTCCCCGCCAACGCCTCCAGCGAATCCGCGAACTTGTTATGCCGTTTTTTGTACTCGTGCTGCGCCCGCAACAGCGTTCGCATGTAGCCAAGCGCCTGCGCTTCCGATTCCGACCGCGCCGGGTCGCCCGGAAACTTAGGCTGATAGGCTGCTGAAGGTGGCGCCGCCGCTGGCGCGGTCGTTGGCGCTGTCGTTTGCCCTGACGCTGGAGCCTGCGCCATAGCCAGCCCCGCTCCCATCACACCTACCGCCAGAATTCCAGCACCATACCGCTGCATCCGCCTTCGGGTCACGGTAAGACCTCCTCTGCTGCCTGATTGGGGGGGGTTACCCCCGTAATTTGTTTCCCTAGCCAATCGTTCCAATTCTCGGCTGGTTCAGGCAAGCTTGATCAGGATGCAATCCTAACAGGGAAACTTAATGAAAGCTGCCGTTGCCACTGCCAAAAAGCCGCTGATACGCGTCGCCGTAGTAGAGAGCGATCCGTTGCGGTTTGTCGGATTCCGGGCCCTCTTTGATACCGAACCTGATCTGGAGTTGGTCTCTGCCTCGCTCGCCGACCTGGGCCAGTTGCAGAGCATCGACCTGGTCCTGCTCGGCAATCGCGGAGGCCAGAACCTGTATGACATCATGGCCAGCATGAAAGCCGTGCGGCCCGACCTGCGCATCATTGTGACCGGCTCCGGCATGGACGATGAAAGCGTGCTCAAAGCCATCGCCGCCGGCGCCAAGGGCTACGTGGACGAGGCCGCCTCACCCGCTGAGTTTATCCAGGCTCTCCGCATCGTGCATCAGGGTTCCGTGTGGGCTCCGCGCCGCGTTCTCTCGACCTTTATCGAACGCGTGAGCGCCTCCCCAGGCCGCATCTTCCCGGCCGGACGCGTCAGTTTTACCGACCGTGAAAAGGAAGTTCTGGAGATGCTGGTTGCCGGACGCTCCAACAAAGAGATCGGCTCAGCCCTCGGCATCGAAGAACGCACCGTGAAGGCTCACGTCGCGAAACTGATGCGCAAAGTGGGCGTGCAGAATCGCATCGCCCTCTCGGTCCACGCCATCACGCACTCGCTGGTAACGGCAAAGTAGGCTTCGTCTTCAGGGCCTGCTTTTTGGCCGTTTCTTCGAGTTGCTTCACAGCTGCCATAGTTCGCGCGCTGTAATCTACCCGCTTCTCCGACTTCTGGCGCCGGTGGCGTTTGGT
>DATEQW010000078.1:0-2478 GCA_035272245.1 Candidatus Sulfotelmatobacter sp.
CAATCGCAGGTAGTGTTCGAGCAGTTGCACAGTTTCCGGCGCCAACGGCAAGAGACGAAATTTCTTGCCTTTGCCTGGAACGCGAAGTTGTGCTTCGGAAAGCAACGCGTCGTCGCGATTCAAAGCCAATACTTCGGCGGACCGTAGCCCTTGCAGTAACATCAAGCCCACGATGGCCAAGTCGCGCGAAGTACGGAAACTCGACCAGAAGCGCGCTACTTCATCCACCGAGAGCGGCACGATGTTGCGTTTCGGTACCTTCACGCGCAGTCGGCTCGTCGCCACCCGCGGTCGGCCGAGACCCATCGGCTTTCGCTGCAAAAAAGCTTGATGAAAACCGTAAGCGATCTGGCAGGGAGGAGCGGGAAACTCGTTGCGAAGGGCGCGCTCGGCGACGGCCACGCGGTCATTGATGGTGGATGGAAAAGGACGAGGTTGTTGGCTGGACTGGAACTTCACATAATCCAGCAGCGTTGACTCGATCAGGTCACCTTCCTTAACGTCGCCGGTGCGATGAGCAATCTCCCACCAGCGGACAAAGTGAAGCAAGTTGTGAGCGTAGATGCGCAGGCTGGTGTTCGCCAGGCGGCGAACATATTCGCGATCCAGGTAACGATTGATCCAGCCGACTTCCCGGCCAGTGCTCTGCTCGACGACACGAACCGGACTTTGTGCGGCGTGCGAGGTCTGCTGGTAGATCACACAGAACTTCATGGTTGAGCAGCCTCCAGGAGAGATTGGAACTGTCGCGCATCACCGCCCTGGACGAAGAAGGAGTTCGGATCGTGGCCATCGGGCAGCAGGACGCGACGAGTAGCGATGCCTTGCGCGCACAGGCGCTGTGCTAGCTTCTGCGAGGCTTTTTGGCCACTGCCGTTGGCATCGACATCGAAGGTGAGATAAACAATGCGCGGACGGTCGCACAACTGTTGAAACTGTTCAGCGTTGAGATGGGTGCCCAACGAACAAGTGGTGTGGCGAAAACCCGTCTGCCACAACACCGCTAGATCGAACAGACCTTCGACCAGAATCACCGCGGGAAACTGGCGAACCGATTCCCAGGCGAACAAGCCACCCTTGGAGCCAGGAAGAAATTGATGGGCGAAGGCGGCAACGATACTGCGACCGTAGAGGTTGACGATGCCTCTGCCTTGGCAGCACGGAAAGATGACACGTCGGTAGAAAGCGTCGCAGCCTTTTGGGTTGAGCAGGCCAAGACGCTGCAGGAGATCGAAGGAATAGCCTTGCGCCGTGAGATGACGGCGCAAGCTCCCGCCAGGAGCATAGCCGATTCGCAGTTCTTTGATCAGAGTAGGATCATGCAGTCCTCGTTGCCGAAGATAACGCAGTGCCTCGGGGTAGCGTTCGAGTTGCTGTTGATAGAAAGTGGCGGCTCGCTCGAGCACGGCGGCAGAGTCGGTTGGAAGAGTGCTTTGCTGCTCGAGGTAAGCGACACTTTGGCGAAAAGACAGATTACGGGACAACTGGACAAAGCGAATGAGATCGCCGCCCTGGCCGCAACCGTGACAGTAGAAGAGATTCTTGCGAGTGTTGACATAGAACGAAGGCCGGGTTTCCGGATGTAGCGGACAGATTCCGACGAACTCGGGGCCCAAAGCGATAGGCCGGGCGGCCCAACTCTGCTGCCGAAGATAATCGAGCAGCGGCAGACGTTGTTTCAGTTTTTCGGCATCCTCGCCCACGGCGCAGTTTTCCCTCTGGAAGCGAACGTAGGAGAAGCCGGCTAGCATTCCCAGGCAAGGATGGTGGGCAGGAGGAAATTTCTCAGAGCCGCAAGGGCCAAAGAATTTCCAGAACCGGAGTCAGCCAAGACCAAGGCTCAGCTTGCAGATCGGTCGGTTCACCGCACGCCAGCCAGTGAGTCATGCGGGCAAGCGTTTGGCGGAAAAAAGAAATGGCTGGCTGAGAGTGGTCCAGTCCGTGGGTCCAGCGACGAAGTGTGGAAGGATCGGGCACACGGTTAGCGTCTTTGAGCGTAGGTGCGGCCTCTTCCCAAGAGCAGTGCTTCGCAAAGCGCCGCTGCGACGCCTGAGATCGCGTCAGCAAACTGTAGTGCGTGTAAGGAAGAGAAAGTAGCGGCAGGAAGGTGAAGGTTTTCCCACAACCGGGGCAGCGACCGCGCCGGATGCCAATCCAGTCGTGATGCTCATCGTGCGCCTGCTTGCGGCGCCGTCCGTGGCCGATGATCGAATCGTGTTCACAAGCGGGGCATCGCCGCAAAATGATCTCGGCACAGCCCGTGGCCCAATCCGTTTCGAGCTTGTGCGGCGGGGCGGAAAGTGGGATAAACAGAATCGTAGCGTATCGGGGCTCTGCCCTCCGGCGTTGACCCGCCAAGATCGCAGCCGGAAGCGGAGCTCCTTCCTCCTGAAACAAAAATCCAACTGAAAGAGAATAACCCTTCTCGCCTGGGGCTTTTAGGAGTGTGATTCAGAAAATTGGCCGGTAATAATCGGC
>DATEQW010000079.1:0-16180 GCA_035272245.1 Candidatus Sulfotelmatobacter sp.
AACAACCGCGTGGTGCGTCCACTGGAGTGGGGTGTGGAATATGCGCAGAACTGGCCTTGCCAGAATGGCTGGCGTCCGGGGCAGGCCGTCGACGATCCGGCAAAATTCCTGATCGACTTCAACCGCCGCATCGTGGCCTCCAGCGATGAGTTTTATTCCTACACCAAGCCGACAGATTTCAGGCTGGAGAAACGGGAAGTCCAAGTTTTCTCGACTCGTGAAGTTCCTGACCCGAAGCTTGAAGCGAAGGTAAAAGGGACTTTTGCGGAGTTCCTGCGATTCACTGCTCCGGTGAAAACGCCGTATCCAGAAAACAATCTGGTGAATGCTCGCTGGTTTCCAGCGCGTGGGCGCCGGGCCGTTGTGCTGCTGCCGCACTGGAACGCGGACGCGATTGCATATGTCAGCCTCTGCCGGGTGTTAAATATGCTGGGCATCGCGGTATTGCGGCTGAGCATGCCCTATCACGATATCCGCATGCCCGCCGAGATCAGCCGCGCAGACTACGCCGTTTCCGCCAACCTTGGGCGCACGCTCGATGCGGTGCGGCAAGGCGTGGTAGACGTCCGCTGCTGTCTCGATTGGCTGGAGCAGCAGGGCTACAGCAAGCTGGGGATCGTCGGCACGAGCCTGGGTTCGTGTTATGCGTTTATCGCGGCGGCGCATGATCCGCGCCTTCGTGTCGCAGCATTCAACCACGCGTCGACGTATGTCGCTGACGTAGTCTGGCACGGACAATCGACGCGGCACATCCGCCAGGGCCTGGAGTCGCAAATCACTCTCGAGACATTGCGGAAGTCATGGCTCGCCGTGAGTCCTATGGCGTATTTCAATCAGTTCGCTCGCTGGCCGCGGAAGTCGCTCATTGTTTACGCGAAGTACGATCTGACTTTTCTGCCCGAACTTTCCCGTGATGTAGTAGTGGAATTCGAGCGCTACGGACTGGATCACAAAGTGGTGGTGCTGCCCTGCGGTCACTACACCATGGGTGAAACGCCCTACAATTACATGGACGGCTGGCACCTGGCTTCGTTTCTGCGGACGGCATTTGAAGGCTGATCGATCCCGCCGAGCCGGAATTTACGGGGTAGAATGTGAGCATGGCGGGTGTTCGTGCTGATTACGAAACGGTACGGGAATACCGTCGCGGAGAGTTTCTGATCAGCACCGCGCGTGATCGCCTCAGTTTAGATGTGGTTTACGGTTTTCTGACAAATTGTTATTGGGCCAAGGGAATTCCGCGCGATGTTGTGGCGCGTTCGATTGAGCACTCGCTGTGTTTCGGCGTTTACCAGGGGGACGCGCAAGTTGGTTTTGGCCGAGTGATCAGTGACTTTGCCACCGTAGCTTATCTGGGCGATGTATTTGTGCTGGAATCGCATCGCGGACTCGGATTGAGCAAGTGGCTGATGGAGTGTATTGTGCAGCATCCGGCGCTCGCGAATTTACGACGCTGGATTCTCTTAACGCGCGACGCGCACGGGCTCTATTCACGGTTTGGATTTACTCCGGTGGAAACTCCGGAGCGATATATGGAACTACATCAGCCTAACGTTTACGGAACGCCGTAGGAATCAGGAACGAAGATATGAAGAATTCTGCAGTTCCTTCGAAGATGTATCGCCCGCTCTACGAAGCCGATCCGCAGATCGCTGCAGCCATCGACAACGAAACCCGCCGCCAGCATGAGGGCCTCGAACTGATCGCCTCCGAAAATTTTGTTAGCGAGGCTGTGCTGGAAGCCGCCGGCTCAGTGTTCACCAACAAGTATGCCGAGGGATATCCCGGCAAGCGTTACTACGGCGGCTGCGAATTCGCGGATGTGGTCGAGAACCTGGCGCGCGATCGCGCTAAACAACTGTTTGGCGCGGAGCACGCCAACGTGCAGCCCCATGCCGGCTCACAGGCGAATATGGAAGCCTACGCGGCGGTGCTGCAGCCGGGCGATACGATTCTTGGATTAAACCTGGCTCACGGTGGCCATCTCACGCACGGGCATCACCTCAATTTCTCCGGCAAGACTTACAAAATCGTCCCCTATGGAGTGACGAAAGAAACGGAGACGATCGACTATGACGCGCTGGAAAAGCTGGCGGAAGAACACAGGCCGAAGCTGATTATCGGCGGTGGCAGCGCCTATCCGCGCATTATTGACTTCGCCCGCATGCGCCAGATCGCAGATAAGGTGGGCGCGCTGTTTCTGGTGGACATGGCGCATTTTGCAGGACTGGTGGCGGGCGGAGCGCATCCATCGCCGGTGCCGCATGCTCACATTGTGACCTCGACCACGCACAAAACTCTGCGTGGACCGCGCTCGGGCCTCATTCTTTCAAAAGCGGAGTTCGCGGCGGCGATTGATAAAGTAGTTTTTCCGGGCATGCAAGGTGGTCCGCTGATCCACATCATCGCTGCCAAGGCTATTTGCTTTCAGGAAGCGATGCAGCCCGAATTCCGTGATTATGCGAAACAAGTCGTAGCAAACGCGAAAGTGCTCGCCCAGACTTTGGCCGCTGAGGGCTTCCGCATTATTTCCGGTGGAACCGACACGCACCTGATGTTGGTCGATGTCTTCTTGAAAGGTATGCTTGGAAGCGAGGCTGAGAAGGCATTGGGCGAGGCCGGAATTACTGTCAACAAGAACGCCATCCCGTTCGATGTAAATCCCCCGATGAAGCCGAGCGGGATTCGCATCGGGTCACCCGCGCTGACTACGCGAGGCATGCGAGAAGCAGAGATGCGACAGGTCGGGCGTTGGATTGCCGATGCGCTGCTGCATCGGAGCGATTCGTCGGTGCTGGCGAGAATCCGGAACGAAGTGCTTGGCCTATGCGAGGCATTTCCCCTGTACGCCGACCGCAGGGCTAAAGCGCAGGCGGAAGTGCGCGCCTAGATTAGAAATCTCAAGAATTCTACTGTGACCTTCCACGCCTTACGTGGTTAAATGCCTTCGGTGAAGATCGCCATCGATATCCGACGGATGACGGAGTTCGGCGTCGGTACGTATATCCGCAATGTCGTGCGTACCCTGGAAAGACTGGACCACGAGACCACCTATCTCCTGATTGGATCGACCGCCAGAATTAAGGAAATCGGCCCCCTGGAACCTAACTTCCACGCGGTTCCTCTGGCCGAGCCGGAGCGCTCCGTGATGGGGTTCCGCGAATTTCGCACTGTGGTGAAGCGGCTGGAGTGCGATCTGGTGCATATCCCGAATCTGTTTTCGATTCCGCGCGCCCTGCCTTGCCCTTACGTAATGACGGTACACGACATTCTGGAGCATCTTTCCCGCGCGCGGCAGCAAACCGGCATCTGGCGATCCCTCTATTTTCAGATGACGAAACGGGTTTTGCACGGGGCAGCCCGGATCTTCGCAGTCTCAAACTTCACCAAATTGGAGATGGAAAAGCTATTCGACATTCCAGCGGGACGCATCGAGGTCGTTTACAACGCGATCGATGAGAGGTTACTGCGCGGGCATGCGAATCCAGCAGACCGCCAGTTGATGGTTGAGCGCTACCAGGTGACCTATCCTTTTCTGCTTTATGCCGGAAGGATCAGTCCGCATAAAAACGTCGTGCGCATGATCGAGGCTTTCTCGGCACTGAAAGCGGAACTCGAAAAAGATCATCTGTTCCCTGATCTGAAGCTGATCATTATCGGAGATGACGTCTCGGGCAATCCTGATTTGCGGCGAACCGTGATCCGCAGCGGCGTACAGAATGATGTTCGTTTTCTGGGATTTGTGCCGATCGAAGTGCTGCGCACCTTCTACGATGCGGCGAAGATTTTTGTCTTCCCGTCCCTGTATGAGGGCTTCGGGCTACCGCCGCTCGAAGCGATGGCACACGGGACGCCGGTGGTGACTTCGAACGTCTCTTCACTGCCTGAAGTGGTGGGCAATGCAGCAGTGCTGGTTCATCCGGAAAATGTCTTCGAAATCATGCGCGCGCTACATCGGGTGCTTCTCGACCAGCCGTTGCGCGAGAAGATGAAGGAACGCAGCTACCGGCAAGCAGCCAAGTTTTCCTGGGAGAAATCTGTCCGCCGGATCAGGGACGTATACCAGGAAGTGCTCAGTTCCGCAGACAAGGCGGAATTGCCCGGATCGTCTGCCGCCACCAGCAGCAAAACCACGGCAGGCGTCGCGTAATTCGACGAGTCTCACCCACCAGACACGTCGAGACTTGTTTCAAGCCGGATCTATTTCACTAGCGGTTGGCCAGGCGACGCAATGGCGAGCTTGTGCAATTTGGAGGTGACCCGGCTACGATCGGCGTCGGTTTGAGCCGAAGCGAGGCGCTTGCGGAGCGTGGCGATTTTGTGTTGACGAGCGCGGCGTCGACGAATCTCGGGCCGGCGGCTAGGTGCGGACATGAGGTGTACTCCTGAGTCAAAATAAATTTGCAGCTAAGGAATGCGAAATTCCCATTTCTAGCCACTTATGCCATTGAATCTGAGACGGCAAGAACTGTCAATGATACGCGCCGCTGAAGGCCGAAATCAGCCCCTCTGAGCTAAGGCACGCCACATCCATTCCAGCGATTCTGCCCACGCTTAAACCGAGTTCCCCGAACTGGACGAGTCATCCCTCTGGAAGTGTCTTGACGCGCTTGGTCGGGGAGCCAGCGATCGACTAATGAATGCCCTGTCTATAGCCGATGGATGTTTGTCGGAACTTAACACGAGTTGCAGGGGGACCAGCCAATGCACACATCCGTGCCAACCAAGCGAAAGATCCGCCAGGGGCAGCCGGCAGGCATTGAGGACTCTTCTGTGACTCCAATTTCCCATTGTGTTAAAGGGTAACGATGAGCGAGAACGAAATTGTTAAGGAATTCTTAGTCGAGAGTTACGAGAATCTTGACCGCCTCGACCGGGACCTAGTCGGTCTGGAGAAGAATCCAGAAGACAACGCAGCTCTTGCGGGGGTGTTCCGAACCATACACACCATCAAGGGTACGTGCGGCTTTCTCGGCTTCAACAAACTGGAGAAGGTCGCCCACGTTGGGGAGAACCTTTTGACTCGCTTGCGCGACGGACAGCTGATGCTCAGCCCGGAACGCACGACGGCGCTACTGGGCATGGTGGATGCGGTCCGCCAGATGCTCAAGGAAATTGAATCGACCGATCAAGATGGCGAGAACGATTACCCAGAGCTACGGGAAACGTTGACCCGATTGCTAAGCCCGACTGCAGGAGATGCCGGGAAAGCCTCTGCGCAACCATCTCCCGCGGCCGACGTCGCAACCAAGGAGCCGGAGCAACAGAAGGCCGGGTCCTCTCCGCCGAAGCAGGAGAATCCTCCCGAACCAGTCAAAGCCTCCCCGCCAGCCCCGGTCGAGCCGCCAGTCACGCCGCAGAAAAAGAGTGGCGAACGAAAGCCGATCCGCGGGAAGATTGGCGGGCTGCTGGTCGAGCGCGGGGCGGTGCATGCCGAAGATCTCGCTCTCGCTTTGCAGGAACAAGAGAAAGGTGACCGCCGGCGCCTCGGCGAAATTCTTGTTTCCTTGGGATTAGCCAAACAAGAAGACGTGATGGCTGCCCAGCAGATGCTGGAGACGAAGGTGCGCGATGCCGCGCCCGAAACCATCCGCGTTGGGGTCAACCTTTTGGACAAGCTGATGACCCTGGTCGGCGAGTTAGTCCTGGCACGGAACCAACTGCTGCAAATCTCGAATACGGTGGAGGATACCGGATTGCAGGCGGTTTCCCAGCGCATGAACTTGATTGCCACCGAATTGCAGGAAGAAGTAATGAAGACCCGCATGCAGCCCATCGGAAATATATGGGCGCAATTTCCGCGCACCGTGCGCGATGTGGCTTTGGGATGCGGAAAAGAGGTCGGGATCGAGATGGAAGGAAAAGAGACCGAACTCGACAAGACCATTATTGAGGCCATCAAAGACCCGCTGACCCATCTGGTGCGCAATTCCGTCGACCACGGTATCGAACTTCCAGAAGCGCGCGTGAAGGCGGGTAAGGCTCGGGTCGGGCGGTTGATTCTGCGGGCTTTTCATGAGGGTGGACAAGTCAACATCGAAATCAGTGATGACGGCGCTGGATTAAGCAGCGACCGTATCCGCAAGAAAGCCATCGAGCGCGGGGTCATTACCGCCGAACAAGCGGCGCGCATGACGGAGCGGGAAATCTTCAATCTCATTTTTCTCCCCGGGTTTTCCACGGCGGAGAAAGTGACCAATGTCTCCGGTCGCGGCGTTGGCATGGACGTCGTCAAGACGAATGTGGAGAAGATCGGTGGCCTGGTGGATCTGCAATCCACTCTCGGTCGCGGCACCACGGTGCGAGTAAAGATTCCATTGACGCTCGCGATCATTCCCGCACTGGTCGTCACCTGCGCGGGAGAACGCTACGCGATTCCACAGGTAAACCTGCTCGAACTGGTGAGACTGGAGGCTGAACATGCGACCACCGCCATCGAAATGGTTCATGGCGTACCGGTGTATCGGCTGCGCGGGCGGCTTTTGCCGCTGGTGTACCTGAGCCGCGAGTTAAAGCTGGTGGGAAAGCTGGATAGCGCCGGCAGCAACGATGCCGCAGTCAACATTGTGGTGCTGCAAGCCGATGACCGCCAGTTCGGGCTCGTGGTGGACGAGATTAACGACAGCGAAGAAATCGTGGTCAAGCCGCTGCGCAAGCAGCTAAAGACGGTAAAGACCTTTGCCGGCTCCAGCATTATGGGCGACGGCAAGGTCGCGCTCATCCTGGACGTCCTCGGCCTGGCGCAGCGCGCCAGCGTCGTCGGCGAGTCGCGAGAGCGGCCTGCGGCTGATAAAAAAGCGGAGTCTGCCGGAAGCACGGGGGAGAAGCAAACATTTCTTCTGTTCGCTGGGCTCGGCGACTCCCGCATGGCCATCCCGCTGAGCATTTTAGCTCGACTGGAGGAATTTCCGGTTTCGCAAGTGGAGATGTCGGGCACGCAATGGGTCACGCAGTATCGCGGTCAAATCTTGCCTTTGGTTCGGCTGGCCGTGGTCCTCGAAGAGCGACGGCATCGGCTGCGAGCTCTGCAAGCGCCGCCGGCGCCGGACTCCGGTCCGATCCAAGTGCTGGTTCTGAATCATGAAGGCCGCACCTTCGGCTTGGTCGTGGAGCGGATTCTCGACATCGTCGAAGCCTGCGCGGACGTTAGGTCCAAGGCGACGCGAGCCGCGGTTCTTTATTCCGTCGTGATCGGGGAGCGGGTTACGGAGTTGCTCGACATTCCAGCGATTCTGCAGATTGCGGGCGTGAATACCATGCCCGCTGAGCAGGCGACAAAAGCAGCGGGGGTTGCGAACTAAACCATGAGCCACACTTCACAGTTCTGCACTTTTTATCTGGACAAGCTGCTCTTCGGCGTGGAATTGAAAACGGTTCAGGAGGTCATTCGCTCACTCGAGGTCACGCAGGTCCCGCTGGCGCCTCAGGTGGTCAGCGGCTTGATCAACCTACGCGGGCAGATCGTGACTGCAGTGGATCTGCGGCGTCGGCTCGAAATGGAGCCGCGCGCTGCGGATTTGCCCGTAATGAATGTCGTCGTCCGCTCCGAGGATGGCGCGGTCAGTTTGTTGGTGGATGAGATCGGCGATGTCGTGGAAGTCGAGGAAACCACCTTCGAACGGCCGCCGGAAACGCTGCGGGGCACGGTGCGCACCATGATTACGGGAGTTCACAAACTCAATGACCGGCTGATGCTGGTGCTGGACACGGAGAAGGCCTGCCAGATGACGGTGGAGAGTGCGGTCGCAGGGCAATAGGCGGACGGGTTTGGTTCAGAAGGTCCGCGTCAACGCTAGCGGAAGCTCCCGGGCGAGTTCCGTCGGCTCGTTACAGCGGAGTCTAGCGGCTCACGCCTAGGCAGTGAGTGCTGCAAATTGAAGGATCGAGGAGAAGGAAATGAAAGTGACACTGGGCAAGAAACTGGGACTGGGCTTTGGAGTCATTCTGGCTCTGATGGTGGTTAGTGCAGTGCTCAACTATGTCAAGTCAGCCGAAATCAAGCAAACCCAAGACGCAATCCTGAATGTTCGGATGCCAACGCTGGACACCGCCAGAAAACTACAGATGGACTTGAACCAGACGGCCAGCAAGACCCGCCAAGCGATGCTGGCCGGGGCAGAAGCAAAGAGGAGAACGGACGCGCAAAACCTCCTTGACAATGCCTGGAGCGCCATCGAGAAGGATATTGCCAGAATGGATGAGCTGGAGCCTGGCTGGACCCTTCAGGTAAATCGCGATCGCCTAGCCGAGATGAAAAGACAACTTCCCCTATTGCATGAGTTCGAGAGCCGCGCGATCGAGCAGGCGGCCGGTGGCGAACGAGATGCCATCTCCAAAGCTGGGAACGATTTTTCGGACAAAGCCATCCCCGTTAATGACGCTATCAAGGCGTCGCTTGGAGACATGACCGAAGCCTTTGCAAAGCTGTTGAAGGAGAATCAGGAAGCCCTGAACGCCGAGAACCGCGCACTCATTCTGACCTCGGCCTTGACTACGCTTGCGGCGTTGGGAATAGGGATCTTCGTGGCCATCTTTCTGAGCCGGAGCATCTCCAACGCCACCCAGTCTGTTTTGACTCAGGCCGAAGCCATCGCAGCCGGCGATCTGACGCGGGACGACCTGAAAGTCCAGAGCCGGGACGAACTGGGCGATCTGACGACGGCCATCAACCAGATGAGTGGCAGTCTGAAGCGCATGATCCAGGACATCACCGAGAACTCGGTGCAGGTGGCCAGCGCCAGCGAAGAACTTTCCAGCACCAGCCAGCAGATCACGGCCAACTCGGAAGAAACTTCGGCCCAGGCCAACGTGGTTTCCACCTCGGCTCAGCAAGTCAGCCAGAACCTGCAGACCGTAGCCACCGGGGCGGAAGAGATGGGCGCCAGCATCAAGGAAATCGCCAAGAACGCCAGCGAAGCGGCGAAGGTCGCTACCTCCGCCGTGAAGGTAGCGGAAACGACGACGGCGACCGTATCGAAGCTGGGGGATTCGTCTACCGAGATTGGACAAGTCATCAAGGTCATCACCTCGATCGCGCAGCAAACCAACCTGCTGGCTTTGAACGCGACCATTGAAGCCGCTCGTGCAGGAGAAGCGGGCAAGGGCTTTGCCGTGGTAGCCAATGAAGTTAAAGAGTTGGCCAAAGAGACGGCGAAGGCTACGGAAGATATTAGCCGGAAGATCGAGGCCATCCAGACGGACACGAAGGCGGCGGTGGGTGCGATTGCGTCGATCAGCGAAGTAATTAATCAGGTGAACGGAATCTCGAACACGATTGCCACGGCGGTGGAGGAGCAGAATGCCACCACCAACGAGATGGCGCGGAATGTGAGCGAAGCGGCGCATGGCAGCGGCGAGATTACGAACAATATTGCGGGAGTGGCGCAGGCGGCGGAAAGCACATCGCACGGAGCGGGCGACACCCAGAAGGCAGCGCAACAGCTGGTGCAGACCTCGGCCGAACTGCGCCGCCTGATCGAACAGTTCAAAGTCAACACCAGTAACGGAAACAATGCTCCAGCCGGCGGTAATGTTCGCGCGTCATCGGCGCGAGCTGGGCAGTAAACATGGGGGCCTGAAAGCCGCCATGCAGAATCGAAACATACTTTTTAGGAGAGAACCTCATGTTGAGCAAAACGCGACTCACCGCCAAGATTGTAGCGACCATCGTGATCACCTTGGTGGTCACTTCCGCAATCAGCTTTTGGATCACACAGCGTCGCGTGAACCAGCAGGCGGAAGAAGCCTTCCGCGATAAAGTACGCCAGATTACCGGCATGGCCTCTGCCACCCGTGCGTGGTTTTCCAGCAACATTGATGTGCTCGTGCCCGACAAGAACTTTAAACATCTGCAGCAGGTACCGGTAGTGGTGGCCTGGAGCGTCGCCGAGCAGTACGCAGAGGCGCAAAAAATGACCTTCCACACGCCCTCTCTCAGTCCTCGCGACCCGAAGAATCAGCCGGATGAATTCGAACGGCGCGCGCTGGAGAACTTTCAGAAGGATCCGGCTCTGGCCGAATTCTCCGAGCGAGAGACAGAGAATGGCCAGGAAGTGATGCGCTATGCGCAGCCGGTTCGTCTGACGGCGGATTGTCTGCTATGTCACGGGGATCCCGCGGGGCAGAAAGATCCTTTTGGCTATACCAAGGAAGGGATGAAAGCAGGCGACCTTCGCGGAGCTTTTACCGTAAAGGCCTCAACGCAGAGCCTGGTGGAAACCTCGAAAGCCAATTCGCTTGCCATATTCCTTATCAGCCTCCTCACTCTGTTAGCCGCCGCGGGCGTGATGTTTCTACTGGTGCGAAAGCTGGTGGTCAAACCCTTGTCGGCTGCGGTTCAGTTGGCGACTGGCATTGCCGGGAACGACTTATCGCTGGCCGATTTAGCCGTCGATAGTCAGGACGAAATCGGCGAAGCCGCCACGGCTTTGAACACGATGAAAAACAACCTGCGAAAGACGGTCCAGGCCATTGCCGAGACGTCGATTCATGTGGCCGCTGCCAGCGAGGAGCTTTCCAGCACCAGCCAGCAGATCACCGCGAATTCCGAAGAAACTTCCGCCCAGGCGAACGTAGTTTCTACTTCCGCGCAGCAAGTTAGCCAGAATCTGCAGACCGTGGCTACTGGCGCGGAAGAGATGGGCGCCAGCATCAAGGAAATCGCCAAGAACGCGACGGAAGCTGCCAAGGTCGCAACCTCGGCGGTCAAGGTCGCTGAAACCGCCAATTCCACCGTATCCAAACTCGGCGAATCCTCCGCTGAGATCGGACAGGTCATTAAAGTCATCACCTCGATCGCACAGCAGACCAACCTGCTGGCCTTGAATGCGACCATCGAAGCCGCCCGCGCTGGGGAAGCCGGAAAAGGCTTTGCCGTAGTGGCCAACGAAGTGAAAGAGCTGGCCAAAGAGACGGCCAAGGCTACGGAAGATATCAGCCGGAAGATCGAAGCCATTCAGACGGACACCAAGGCCGCGGTCGGGGCCATTGCTTCGATCAGCGAAGTGATCAACCAGGTGAACGGGATTTCGAACACGATTGCTACGGCGGTGGAAGAACAGAACGCGACCACCAACGAGATGGCGCGGAATGTGAGTGAAGCGGCGCACGGCAGCGGCGAGATCACGAGCAATATCTCGGGCGTAGCGCAAGCTGCGGAAAGTACTTCGCACGGTGCTACGGACACTCAGAAGGCGGCACAGCAGCTGGTGGAGACTTCGGCCGAACTCAGGCGCCTGGTCGAGCAATTCAAAGTGAACGCTGAAACTGGCGGAGGGGTTGCAGTTCGCGCCATGGCAGCGCACGCGGGCTCGTAGATGCTGGCGAAAGATCCAAGGGGGGCAGGTAAAGGAAAGGCATAGCGCAGAAATGGCCTCAATCCGCATTCTCGTGGTCGACGACTCGGTGGTGATTCGCAAGTTGCTGTCCGAGACTTTGTCGGCTGATCCTGAACTGGAAGTAGTCGGGTCAGCCAGCGATGGAAGAATCGGGCTGGCGAAAATTGCGCAATTGCATCCTGATCTGGTTACGCTCGACATCGAGATGCCGGTGCTGAACGGTTTGGAGACGTTGGCGGAAGTGCGCAAGCTCTATCCCAAGCTGCCGGTCATCATGTTCAGCACTCTTACGGAGCGTGGAGCGGCAGCCACCCTTGACGCTCTGTCCCTTGGCGCTTCCGACTACGCTACCAAGCCTAGCAATACTGGCAGTCCCGCAGCTGCTATTGCCGCGATACGGGCTGAGCTGATCCCTAAGATCAAGGCCTTGTGCGCAGGCGCGGTTACAAAACTCAAGTCACTGCCTCCGCCCTGCCCACCAATACAGGTACGGAGGCCCGTCAATCGGCGAATTGAGATTGTTGCCATCGGCACATCCACCGGAGGTCCAAACGCGCTGGCAGAAGTTCTGCCCCGGATTTCCAAAGACTTTCCCCTGCCCATCGTCGTAGTGCAGCACATGCCGCCGATTTTTACCCACCTGCTGGCGGAACGGCTGGACGCACGCTCGGAGATTTCTGTGGAAGAAGGAAGCGCGGATGTTGTGCTGACCCCGGGCCACGCCTGGATTGCACCTGGAAACTTTCATATGACTGTAAAGCGCGCAGGCGTCAGCTCGCGGCTGGGCTTGAATCAAGATCGACCCGAGAATTCCTGCAGGCCGGCGGTCGATGTTTTGTTTCGGTCAGTGGCGGATGTCTACGGGGCGAACGTTCTGGGGGTGGTAATGACAGGCATGGGCTCCGACGGTGTGATCGGAGCACGGTGTATTCGCGAGCGCGGCGGTGAAATCATCATTCAAGACGAAGCTTCTTCCGTAGTGTGGGGCATGCCAGGGCTGGTGCACGCCTCTGGGCAGGCTGACGCGGTCTATCCCCTGAATCAATTAGCCCAGGAAATCGCACGGCGGGTCTCACAGAGCCGAGCCCCGAAAAGTGCTTCCACAGAAGTCGATCGCGTCGCCCAGGAGCATCTAGCGAAATGACAACCCACCAAATGGTTTCGGCTACACCATTTTCTTCCCCGAGCGCGGCAGCTATCGATCCCGTCTTCCGCCAAATCCGCGACCTGGTGTACAAGGTCTGCGGCATTTTTCAGTTGGAGGAAAAGCTCTATCTGATGGCAGACGCTTGCGGACGGAGGATGAAACAGCTAGGAATCCGAACTCCGCGCGAGTATTGGGATCTCCTCACGGCGCATTCCAGCCGAGAGGCGGAAATCCGTCAATTGCTCAATGAAGTGACGATTGGGGAAACCTGTCTGTTCCGAAGCCAGCCGCAACTCGATGCGCTGCGAAAAGTTATCCTGCCCGAACTGGTGGAAGACAAAAACAAACAAGTAATCAAACGATTGCGAATCTGGAGTGCTGGCTGCTCCACGGGCGAGGAGCCTTATACGCTGGCGATGAATATGTTGGAAGAAAGCGAGCATCTGTTAAAAGGCTGGACAATCGAAATCCTCGCCACCGACCTGAATGACCGATCAGTAGAGACGGCCAAAGTTGGAATTTACGGCGACTATGCCCTGCGCTCGACTTCTGATTATTTCAGGCGCAAATATTTCACGCCGGCAGGCGAGAAGAAACTCGAGGTGCGACCGGAGGTGAAGAAACTTATTACTTTCAGCCGACTGAACCTGCAGGACGATTCGCGGATGTTGTTCATGAAAGGCATGGACCTGATTTTCTGCTGCAATGTGCTGATTTATTTCGACGGTCCTTCCAAGTCGAAGGTGATCGACCATTACTACAGCAACCTCAACTTCGGGGGCTATTTCTTCCTCGGGACTTCGGAGTCGCTCTTGAAGCTGAACGACAAGTTTCACCTCGTGCATTTTCCCGGAACGATTGCTTATTGGAAACCGTCCCTGAAAAGCGGCAAGTTATGAGCACATCCGTTACTGCAACCATCCGGGAGCGCGTGAAGAGTATCGAGACCATGCCCTCCATTCCGACAATTTTTTTGCCGCTGCTCGACTTGCTGAACTTGCCTCCGGAACGAGTGAAACTGGATGAAGTCGTGAAGTTGGTCTCTTATGACAATACCATCGCCGCACAGTGCCTGCGGGCTGCCAGTTCACCTTTGTTTGGACTGGCGAAGTCGCCCGAATCCATCAAGGGGGCGGTGATCGCCTTGGGGCTGCGTAAGGTGGAAACCATTCTCCTTACCTGTTGTCTGGGCAACGCCTTTCCCACCAAGAATTGGCCGTTGGATCCAATCGTCTTCTGGAGGCATTCGCTGGGTTGCGCCATGGTGTGCCGGAAGTTCAGCGAAAAGCTGGAAGCGGGGGATGGCGACCGGGCCTACATGGCGGGACTGCTGCACGATCTTGGCTTCATGGTGAACTGTATCGCTTTTCCGAAGGAGTTTGCGGCTGCGGCGGCGCATGCTTCTCAGAAACAGATCCCTCTGGATGAAGCCGAGCTCACTACCATGGGATTTACTCACTGTGAGAGTGGTCGTGCGCTGGCCGAAAGATGGCACCTCGCTGACGATATGATTCAAGTAATCGCCCACCACCATGCTCCGGAACAAGGCGAGTCGGCGCAATCGCTGATAGCGCTGGTCCATCTGAGCGATTTGCTTTGCCGCATGCGTGGCATGGGCTACGGCTACTATGAGCGTCGCAGAGTGGATCTGATGGGCGACCCAGCCTGGGGCATCCTCCTGAAGGAATATCAGAATCTAGCTGGCGTTGACCTGGCTCTATTTTCGTTCGAACTGGATGAAGCAGTGGGTGAGGTTTTCGAGTTGGTGTCCACTATCTTTGGCGCGGCGAAGACGCGGGACTGAAGCTCACTTCAGGGGTACAGCTAAATCTGGCCGGCGCAGAACCATCGCCAGACGCTGAGCTACGCGGGACGCGCAGCAGAACCACATCTGAGGTGCTATGCCGTTGGTGATCTCCTCCCGCTGTGAGAGGCACCTTAGAATCAGAGCTCAATTGAATTTCTTCCGAACCCCCTCGGTGGACGATTAGCGCGAAGTTTGTCGCACGCACAATCTACAGAGTTTCGAAAATTAAGATCTCAGGAAGAGGAGATTACTCATGGCTGCTGGTGCTGCTCCCGCTCCGGTGAAGAAGGCGGAAACGAAAACCGAGACTTTGGAATCACACGAGTCCCAACCCGTGACTTTGAAGCAGCGCATCGAACAGCTGCTACATAAGATTTTCGAAGGCCGCGAAGAGCATCTTGGTTGGCGTCAGTGACTGTCGCGAGAGCTGAAGAGAACGTGCTCTGCTCTCCTAAATTTGCGCCCCGTCTATCCTTCCTGCGTAACCTGCATGCTCAGAGCCGCGCTGGCGATCCGCTCTAGCGGCACAACAACGTCCACGGCTCCGCGGGAAATCGCCTCCTTGGGCATGCCAAAGACAACGCAACTGGCCTCGTCCTGTGCGATCGTGGACGCTCCCGCTTCCTTCATCTCGGACAGGCCCTGGGCACCATCGTCACCCATTCCGGTCATGATCACGCCAACCGCTTTCGGACCAACGGAAATAGCGACCGAGCGAAAAAGTACATCGACGCTTGGCCGGTGGCGCGAAACCAGCGGTCCATCGAGGATCTGAACGACAAGGCCCGCACCGTTGCGATTAACGAGCATGTGCCGGTTGCCCGGAGCAATCAGTGCGTGTCCATTCTGCAACCGGTCGCCGTCCGAAGCTTCCTTGATGGCGATTTCACACTCTTTGTTCAAACGGTCCGCAAAGGCCCGTGTGAACACTTCAGGCATGTGCTGCACGATGACGATTGGCGGGCAGTCCGTGGGCAAGGCTTTGAGAAGAGTACGCAGGGCCTCCGTGCCGCCGGTCGAGGCACCCACTGCGATCAGGCCGCTCGGTGCGTCTGCGCCACGGCACTTCTCACGAGGCAACACTGCATCCGCCATCAAGCGAGGGACTGCGACGATGGATCTGGGATGGATCTGCGCTTGAGCGGCACTCCATACGGCATCGAGGAGGGTGACGGCTGATTCGTGCAGGAAGTCACGCACGCCGACTTTTGGCTTGGTGATTACCTCGACTGCTCCTTCTTCCAGCGCGCGAAGCGCCAGTTCGGTACCGCGAGCCGCCAAACCAGAGCAAACAACCACTGGCGTCGGCATTTCTGCCATGATCTTTCGGATGAAAGTCAGGCCGTCCATGCGCGGCATTTCCAGGTCTGTGATGACGACATCAGGCGGCTCCTTTTGCATCTTTCCCCATGCAATCAGAGGGTCTGCCGCAGCCTTGACGGTAATCCGCTGGTCGGTGCTAAGGATGGCCTGCATCACTTGACGGACCATGGCCGAGTCGTCCACAACGAGCACCTGCAGACCACTTCCATTCCCGTTTCCGTTCACATGCGATCCCGTCGTCACAGATCCTCTCGCTCTCCTGCCTTCATGTAGATCGTCGGCTCAATACTTTGTAGCTGGGAGGCCATGCTGGTCAGGTTCTCGGCGTGGCCTACGAATAATAGACCGTTGGGTACGAGATTTCGGACAAGGTTCGTGACCACCCTTTGCTTCGAAGCGGCGTCAAAATAGATCAGAACGTTGCGACAAAAAATGGCGTCGAATGGACCTTCAGCGAGATCGAGTTGCTGGTCCAGATTCAGCTTTCGGAACTCAACCATCCGCTGGATCTCGATTTTTACTTTCATCTCGCCTTTCCGCTCGTCCATTCCACGCAACATGAAGCTA
>DATEQW010000080.1:0-37920 GCA_035272245.1 Candidatus Sulfotelmatobacter sp.
GCCAGCCAGCGTGGTCCATCTGCCTGAGGTCTCCCTCGTTGTCCAGGGCCGGCAGCCAAAAAATGCCGTGCACCGCACCCGCCGCCATCCAATCCTTGAGGCGATTCTGTAATGTCTCCGAATCGAGAGTCTGGTCAAGTCGAAGTACGTCTACACCCATCCCTTTCAGCCGTTCCGCCAGAGCGTCTCCTACACCAGATTTGTCCGGCATCACCAGCACTCGGCGGCCAGCGCCGAGTGTGACACCTGTTGGCTTACAAATCTCAAGCTGCGGCCGAAGAATGGGAATGGGCACACGGCGAGGAATGCGATCGGCAGCCTCAAAACTGGCTGGGACGGGACGAGTGGGCGTAGCGGGCGTCGACTCCGACGGCGCAAGAGCCGCCGGTTTTTTCTGTGCAGGTTCTGGTTTGGCAGAAGTGCTAGTAGTCGCTTCTTTCACCGAACCCGGCTGCCTGTCGTGAGCAAACTTGATCACATGCGCTAACGTCGGGAAGTCGCGTAGCTTCAGATTCTCATCGCGCGGGATGTTGTACACGGCTCGCACGGCCGCGAACATCTCCGCCTGCTTCACGGTGTCAATACCGAGATCGGCTTCGAGGTCCAGATCAAGGTCCAGCATGTCTTTCGGATAACCCGATTTCTCCGCCACGATATCGAGCACCTTTTCTTTTATCGGATCGTCGGCGGTCGCTACGGCTGTGGCCGCGGGAGACGGCCTGGCTGCTGTAGTGGGCGCAGGCGAAACCTGCGCCACTGAATCCACTGATTGCGGGGCAACAAGGTCTGGACGTTTGTCATATACGAAGCGGATCACGTGTGCCAGCGTGGGATAATCCCGCAGCTTGCGATTCTCATCGCGAGGAATGTCGTACGCGGCCCGGATTGCGGCAAACATCTCCGCCTGTTTCACGGTGTCAACACCAAGATCCGCTTCTAGGTCCAAATCCAGATCCAGCATCTCAACGGGATAGCCTGTCTTCTCCACGACCAAAGCCAGGATGCGATCCTTCACAGGGTCGTTGGAAACGGTCGGCACCAACGTGGCAATGGGAGACGAATTTTCCAGAGCAGCGATCCGTGCGGCCGCCGGTCGGATTTCTTCCTGTGATGTTGCAGGGCTTCGAGCGGCGAGGTCCGGACGCTTGTCATATACGAAGCGGATCACGTGCGCCAGCGTGGGATAATCCCGAAGCTTGCGGTTCTCGTCGCGCGGGATGTTGTAGGCTTCGCGTATCGAAGCAAAAACCTCGGCCTGCTTCACGGTGTCGATGCCCAGATCGGCTTCGAGGTCCAGATTCAGATCGAGCATGTCAACCGGATAACCCGTTTTTTCGGCTACCAGAGCCAGCACTTTCTCTTTCACCAAATCCTTGCTTTGCGCCGGAGTGGGCTTCGCATCGGGAACCGCCACCGGCGCTGGCGTCGGTCTTTGCGGCACAGGCTCTCCCATCGAAGCTGCTTGCGACTGTCCAGCGGCTTGTGAGGCATACGCTACCGTGCCGTGATCGGGTACGCGAAGAGTGCGATGGGTAACTTCGAGATCGGCAACGTCATGACCAGCGATGCCGGTCAGCCATGTATTCCAAGTGTTGACGTCGGCGATGCGGTAGGCATAGCCCATCGCGGTCGGGCTGCGACGGACGCCGTCTTTCGTTTTCACCCAGTGCAGCAGCATCATACTGATTTGCGAACCGAATCCTGCGCCCAAGTGGATCGCGTATTCGACGGGATAGATCCCGCCTTTCGATAGATTCAACGTTCCCAACTCCGGATCAACTTCCTTGAAGTTGGCGACTGGAGGCACGCAACCAGTTTCCAGTGCCTTTACCGCGACAACTTCTTCGACGCCAGTGGCCATGGCGTGACCGGTGAATCCTTTGGTGTTCGCGATCACGATGCGATCGGCCACATCGCCGAAGGTGCTACGCAGCGCGTGAATCTCTGCCGAGGCGCTGCCGCCTCGGGCCGGGGTGTAGGTTTCATGTGAGACGAAGACCGTCCGCGGTGCGATTTCACGACGCGAAATGCCGCCGCTCGTTTCGGCTTTGGTGAGCAATGTTTCCATGACCCGGCCAATGTGTTGAACGTCGAGGCGCGTGCCGTGGAAGGCGCTGTTGCCGGTCACACTGGCCAGCACTTCGCAAATTGGGTGAATTCCTCTTTCGTGTGCGGCTGCCGCACTCTCGACCACTAGCGCCGCCGCACCCATACCGATGATCATGCCGTGTCGTCGCCGGTCGAATGGGACCGCCGCATCCTCCACCGCCTCGTCGGTGGCGGCTGCTCCGCTTGCGAGGAAGCCCGCGCCCATCCATTCGAGGAGGTTGTCCGAAGTGACGTCATCGGCCGAGATGATCACGACCCGGCTGCATCGCCCGGCGTGGATCCAATCCTCCGCCAGCGTTACGGCTGTCGTAGTGCTCGCACAGGCAGAGTTGATTTGCGTGTTGGGACCGCATGCGCCGATGTATTCGGCGAATTGCGAATGCCCCATGGATAAAACTCGCAGCAGGAACCGCCGGTTGAAAACATACGGCTCTTTTTGAATGGCCGCCTGAAGTTCATCAACGCGTCGCTTGATTTCCTGCACGAGGACGGAGTGACCGTTTGCTTCAACGGCACGCATGAGCAAACCTTCGAGCACGGCCAACTGATCGCGCCGTTCGTGATCCGCGTAATAGCGTGTCATCTCATCGGCGAACGAGTCGCAGCCCGGGAAGGCGGAAGCAAAGATGACGCCAGTATCGTCTCGCAGAGTCTCAGGTAATCCCCATCGATCGGGCAGTTGTGTCCCTTTGCTCGTGGTTTTATAGCGCATGACCAATGGAATGCCAGCATCGCGCAATGCATCGATACCTGCCGCGATCGCAAGTTGCGTGGCCCGATCGAGAGCAGCCACGCGCTCCCCCGGAACGCCGAATTCATTTTCTAGATCGAAAGCGCCTCCACGGCCCGCCAGCTTGATTACATCTGCGACGCTGTCCAGGCTCTCAAATGTGGGCTCGCCGTTTTCTCTCTTCACGAGCCGGGTAATGTGTTTGTCGAGCATGGCGCGTCGAAAGCGTGCCGGGATCGAATCGATAAATTGATTGCCGCCCAGGATGCGTGCGATGTTCGCGTCGTCGAAGATGTGGTCGGTTCCGGGCAGTCCCAGTGCCGCGCCGGTAATAACCACGGGAGCGTGTTTGGATAGGTTCTCGCGTCCGTGATAAATCTCATAGCCGCGATCGAGGACATCGGCGAACAAACGTCCTAGCTCGTCGTAATGATTGCCCTTCGATCGGATGGCTGACGATGCAGACGCGCTGCTCACCCGATCCGCGGCGATGATTTCTCTATGTGTTTCGGCAGATGCGCTTATCTCATTGGCCGCCGTAACGGTGGTCCCGCTCGTGACTTCCGCCGTTCCGCGTCCCAGTCCCGCAGCGTAAAGTCCGCACAATGCCTGATTGAACGCAATCGCATCGGCGAGCTTTGGATGATTGGTGAACAACGAAACCACATCGCTGTAGCTGCCGAGCACATCTTCAGCAAATCCTTGCAGTGCTTTCTTCGGCCCAACTTCAACAAAAACACGAGCGCCCGCGTTATACAGCGTGCGCAGGCCCTTAACAAATTGCACCGGAGAGGCGACTTGTTGCGTGAGAGTATCCAGCATTTGCGGCACAACGTCGGGACCCATGGGATAGAACTCCCCATTCGTGTTGGCGACGATGGGCAAACGCGGCGACTCCAAGTGCAAGCGCTCCAGAACCCGGCGCAGCGGTTCACTCGCTCCTGCCACGATGGAAGTGTGAAACGCGTGGCTAACCGACAAGGAGGCTACGTCAAATCCAGCTGCCAGGAACGCTTCCATGGCGCCCTGAACG
The DNA here is from genome assembly GCA_035272245.1 of Candidatus Sulfotelmatobacter sp. Classification (GTDB taxonomy): domain Bacteria; phylum Acidobacteriota; class Terriglobia; order Terriglobales; family Acidobacteriaceae; genus Sulfotelmatobacter. The sequence continues at coordinate 3,873 of DATEQW010000080.1, forward strand.
GCCTCGCTCTCCCCACCGATCACCGCTTGACGGTTGCTGTTGACGTTGGCGATCACGACGTACCCCTTGATCGTCTTCAGAATGTGTTCGATTTCCTCCAACGGAGCGAAGACCGCAGCCATACGGCCGTTGTCCTTCATCGCGACCTGCGTCATACCGCGGCCACGAGCGCTAACTGCTTCCAGGGAATCTGTGAACGGCAGAGCTCCAGAAGCGACAAGGGCACCGTATTCCCCCAGGCTGTGTCCCATCGTGAAGTCGGGTTCAACACCGTAGGCGGCCATCAACCGCGTCAGAGCGAGGTCGGTTGCGAGCACCGCGGGCTGAGTAATTGCCGTTTGTCGAAGAGCGTCTTCCGCCTTAGCCACAGCCTCGGCATCAGAGTCGTTGACAAAGATGAAATCGCTGAGCGGACTGCCGAGCAACGGCGTCATCACACGATCGGCCTCGGCAAAGGTTTCGGCAACGATTGGCTCTGCCGCGCGCAGCTGCCGGAGCATATTCACATACTGCGAGCCTTGGCCTGTATAGAGGAACGCCACCTTCGCTGCAGGACCATGACCGCGGAAGATACCTTGCGCTCGCAGCGCTTTCCAGGTTGCCGCCTGATTGGCCGCCAGAGCCTTGAGTGCACTTCCGGCTTTATCGGCTAATTCGTTGGAGTTCGCGTAGTCGATAACCAGACGCTCGGGTGCTCGAAGGTCGGATTCAGACGGTGGTGCAGGTTTCGGTGCCTGGCCTGCCTTGGCTTTCGTCTCCACCGCGCGCAGACGTTCTGCCAGCGAGGCTTCTGAAGCTCCGCCGACTACAAGGGCTCCCCGCAACGGAGCTTTTAGGGTAGAAGACTCGGATGTGCGGGAAACGCCTGTGACAGTCATCAGTGGCTCTGGCAAGTTCTGGGAAACCTTCTGGACTGCAACTGTCCGCTTGCCGTTTCCGTTCAGCCTGTGGGGAATGTACTCTTCGAGCACCGCGTGAAAATTCGTGCCGCCAAAACCAAATGCGCTCAGTCCAGCGCGCCTCACTCCGTCCGCCGGAATCGTCCACGGTTTCAGTTCGGTATTCACGTAAAGCGGAGAATGCGCAAAATCGATGTCTGGATTGGATTGCTCGCAATGAACGCTAGGCGGCAGAACTTTGTCCCGCAGCGCCAGAACCGTTTTCAGAAATCCGGCAGCGCCCGCCGCTGCTTTGAGATGTCCCAGGTTCGACTTGACCGAGCCCAGGGCGACCGAGTGCGCTGGAAGATGAAAGCCACCCAGCGCATCAATCAAGCTTTGTACTTCCACAACATCACCCACTCGAGTGGATGTGCCATGGCCCTCAATCAAAGTCACCGTGGCCGGCGATAATCCGGCGTTCTGCCAGGCGCGCTCGATGGCCAGTTTCTGACCAATAGGATTGGGCGCCGTGATGCCCTTGCCCTTCCCGTCACTCGAGCCGCCCATGCCCCGCAGCACCGCGTAGATCTTGTCTCCATCGCGCTCCGCATCGGCCAACCGTTTGAGCAGGAAGATGGCTGTGCCTTCGCCCATGACGAAGCCATCCGCCCCTTCCGCATAGGGACGAGTACCAGTGGCCGACAGCGCTCCAATTTTGCAGAACTTGATGTAGGTTGAGGCGCCCATGTTCCGGTCAATTCCGCCCGTAACGGCGAGATCGAAATCGTTCTCCACCAATCCCTCAACCGACGCGCTGATGGCCGCCATTGCCGAGGCGCAAGCCGCGTCCACAACATAGTTCGGGCCGTGGAAGTTGAAGATGTTCGCAACCCGGCCGGCAATGCAGTTGGCTAATTCCCCGGGCATGGTGTCTTCGGTCACGTCCGCAATCCGCTTCGCCATCTGGTCGTGCAATTCGCGGGTGAGATTGCGACGCAGCTTTTCTGGCAGATCCGCAAAGCTCGCACATTCCGCGAGTTCATGAGCGTACTCCGGGAAATACAAGCGCAACGCCGTGAAATAATGCTTCTCGCCTGCCATCGCATTCCCGAGAATCACTGCAGTGCGATCATTATTCAGCGGCCGCTTGGGGTAGCCGTAGTCCTCTAATGCTTCGCGGGAGCACGCGATGGCCCACTTTTGCGACTCATCCATGGCATCGACCACGCGCGGCGGGACCGGCAAATGCCACTTGATCGGATCCCAAGCGAACTCGCGCACCCAGCCGCCGATTGTGGAATAAGTCTTATCTGGCGCATTCGGATCGGCATCATAGTAAAGAGCGGGATCCCAACGGTCGGGCTGAACCTCGGAGATGCTGTAACGGCCATTCTTCACGTTTTCCCAGAACGCCTGCACGTTTGTGGCATCGGGAAGGACGGCTCCTACTCCTACGATTGCAATGGCGCGATAAGAAGTGTTTTCCATGACGAGACTCCTCAAAACTCATCGTCGAGAGCTACGCAGCCAGGACCGTGGGCTTGGCCACACGGCTGTAAAGGACGTCTGCGATGTAATCCATATCTGAAATGAGGCCTGCCTGTGCGCGCCGGATGGCGGACAATCCAAGAGTTGCTTCAAAGTTGGCCATCTCGGAATCGCTGACGCCACCGGCCCCGATCACCCAGCGCAGCCCTTCTTCGCCAACCTTGAGTGCGGCCTCGCGGGCAAAGACTCGGCTGATCGCCGCCAGCGCAGTCGAGTCGAAGCGACGGTTCGCTTTTTCATTGAGCTTGCTCTCAGAAAGAAGTGCTGCCCGCCGGGACAAACTGCCCGCGCACTCGGCGTACGCAATCAACTCGCCTAGACGTAAAAGAATGTGCTGATAGCGCGTCAGCCGCGCCACACGCGCTTTTTCCATAACTTCGGCCAACGCGTGAAAGGCCAGCGCGGCCGTGTCAGCACCCGCATTCGATTGCTGGCCATGCAACGCCTCAAGTTCTCGCGCTCGTTCGTGGTAATGCTGTCCGCGTGTCTTGAGGTGAGACTGCCAGCGGTCGCGGCTGATGGTCATCTCCATGATTTCGGATGTGCCTTCGTAAATCGTGGTGATGCGAACATCGCGTCGGATTTTTTCCACCATGTATTCCCGCGTGTACCCGTAACCGCCAAGTGCCTGGATACTGGCGTCGGCTGCCAGATTGCCGGCTTCTGTCGCCATGTACTTCGCGATGGCGCCCTCGGTGTTCAGGCTGCCTTCCGCTCCCGCGTCGATGCGCTGCGCAGTGTCCTCGATATATGCGCGAGCCGCCTCCAGCCGCGCCACGTGGGGCACGATCAGCTTGTGGGTGTATCCCTGTTTTTGCGAGAGCGGCGCGCCGGCCTGAATGCGTTTGGTGGAATAGGGAATTGCCCGGTCAAGTGCAGCCCACCCTCCTCCAAGCCCGAACGCCGCGACCATCAGGCGCGTGTACCCGAAGACTGCCTGAGCCTGATTCAATCCCTGACCTTCGATTCCTCCGATCAACCGATCGGCATCGACATAGACGTCATTGAAGGCTAGCGCAGCGGTATTGCTGAGGCGGATGCCATGCTTATCTTCCGGTTCGTCGTGGGTGAAACCCTTCGCGTCCTTCTCCACGATGAACCAGCTCGGGCCGCTGGGAGTATTTGCCAAGACGGTATATGCGCCGGCCACACCCCCGTTGCTGATCCACTGTTTGTTCCCGTTGATTTTGTAACCAACGACGTGCCCATCCTGGACGACCGGGTCCGCAGTAGTCTTGAGAGCACCTAAGTCACTACCGGCTTCCGGTTCCGTGGCTCCGTAGGCGAACAACAGTCCCTCTTCGGCAATCCGCGTCAACCAGGTTTTCTTCTGCTCCGGAGTTGCACCGACGGTGATCGGATCGCTGCCAAGGAACGTCGCCAGCACGGCGGTGGCGACCCCAAGATCGATCCGCGCCATCTCTTCGCACACGCAATACACATCGAAGGCGCCGCCGCCCATGCCACCGAACTCTTCGGGAATGAACAACAGTTGAATCCCCAACTGGTCTGGACTGCACATATCCCGCACGATATCGAGGGGGCATTCGTCCGCGGCATCCAGTTCCAAGAGCTTTTCGTCCGGCAGACGTTTTTTGGCAAAATCCCGGAGCGACTTCAAACTCAATTTCAATGTTTTATTCGTGATCATGGGCGGTGCCTCACTTTGCTGCGACGGTTCGCATCTCGCGCACTTTGTTGGTCAGGGCCGGCATGAATTCCAGCACGTCATCGACAATGCCAACATCCGCTACTTGAAAGATGGGAGCTTTCGGGTTCTTGTTAATGGCAATAAGCAATGGGCTACCTTTAATACCAGCCAGATGCTGCGAAGCACCGCTGATACCACATGCCAGATACACCTTGGGTTTGACGGTTTTTCCGGACGAGCCCACCTGGCGTGATTTCTCCAGCCATTTAGCGTCGACAACGGGACGCGAGCAACTCACCGCCCCGCCAATCGCATCGGCGAGATCCTGAGCGATGGCCACGTTCTCCTTCTCCTGGAGTCCGCGGCCAACGGAAACTAAAACGCTGTGCTTGGTGATATCCACATCGCCGGCTTCGGCGACGACGGTTTCGAGATAGCGTCTTCGGGCTGTCAAGACGCCGGCTCCCACCGATTTGTCGACGACGAAAACGCTCCCCGAGCCAATCTCGACCGCCTTGAATCCTCCGGGTCGTGTCGTGATCACTGCGCCTGCAGCAATGTCACATCGAACGTGAGCGCTCACCTGCCCGCCAAACTCCTGGCGGACTAGATTCAGTCCAGTACTTTCTATCGCGGCGAGGTCAACAACGTCGGACACAAAGGCCGCATTCATCTTGATCGAAAGGCCGGGAGCCAAATCGATTCCGAAATGATCGTGTGAAGCCAGCACAATACTTTTCTCCGGCAGAACCTGCAGCAGCGCTTTTCGTACTAACTCAGCGTTGGGGTAAGCCAAGGCTTCATTCGCGATTTTCCAAATCTCGGGATAGGCAGCCCCAAGCGCGCTGCAAGCGTCATCGAGTTCCGCCCCCCAACCTGTGATGATGGCAGTGGCCGAAGCCGAGGGATCAATCTTTCGCGCCGCCGCCGCCAATTCAAATGCACAATCGTCTACGATGCCATCCTTATGTGGGATGTAAGCGAACATGCGAGCCGTCATTTCAGGCCTCCTTTAGCCGCCACGAGTTCGAGAACCCGGTCGACGTTCTCCTCGCGGGTGCCATGCAAGATTTCGGCTCCCTTACCGAGTTCGGGCAAGAAGTAATCCACCCGTCTCACCTTCGCGGCCGATTCTCCAACAGACCCGGCGTCCAGCCCCAGCTCCACCAAGCCGTAAGTTGGAATAGGCACCGAAGCGACTTGCCGGATGCCTCGCATGCCGACATAACGAGGTTCACTGATCCCAGTCTGAATCGAAAGCACGCAAGGGAGATCAATCTCATTCATTTCCTTGTTGCCGCCAGCAATTTCCCGGCTGATCTTCAGCGTCTTGCCATCGACCACTTCAATGGAATTGACCAGAGAGGCAAATGGATAATCGAGCAGAGCAGCCAGCATTCCGCCGACCTGAGCCGCACCATCCTCCGCCTGCACGCCCGTCAGAATCAGATCGTAGTTGCCCTTCCGCACGAAGGATTCCAGAATAGTGGCGATTCCGCTACCATCCGATCCGGAGAAAGCCTCGTCTGAGATCAACACGCCACTCTGCGCGCCCATAGCCATCTCCCGGCGCAGCACCTCTTCGTCGTCTTCGCCACCGACGGTCGCGACCGTGGCGTCTCCTCCTACGCGAGCGACGATCTGGAGGGCTTCTTCGACGGCGTAGTTGTCTGCTTCGTTGATGGAATAGATCAGATCATCGCGCTCGATGTCACTTCCTGCGCTGTTGAGCTGAATTTCGTTTTCTGAAGTGTCGGGAACTCTTCTCACACAAACTAGAATCTCCATACGCACCTCCATAAAACTCTCTTCACGCTGCTTTTCCCTCACGAGCGATCTGTTGGTCGACCAGCTCCGCCAGATCGATGGCAGTCATCTTTCCTTCCATGCCGGCGACTTTGATCGCGTCCTCAATATTCGTCATGCAAAACGGACAAGCGGTCACGATCACATTGGCTCCGGCTTCCGCTGCCATTTGCACTCTTTTTACTCCCATCCGCTGTTCTTCCTTCGGCTCGTAGAACAGCATCAGTCCACCGCCACCGCAGCAGAACGAGCGGTCGCGGCTCCGGAACATTTCCACCCGCCGCATGCCTGGAATCGCATCTAGCACTTCTCGGGGCTCGTCGTAGATCTGGTTGTGGCGTCCCAGATAACAAGGATCGTGATAAGTGAACACGCTGTTTGAGTCTTCCACCGCATGGAATTTGATTTTGCCGGCCTTCACCGCGCGGGCAATCACTTGGCTGATGTGCTCGACCGGCGGCATATCGTTCCCTTGATAGTCGCGCTTCAGCGCGTTGTAGGCGTGCGGATCGGCCGTGACGATCCTTCGAACTCCCGACGCTTTAATGGCATCCGCGTTGTGATCGCGCAGGGTGATGAACAACATTTCTTCGCCGAAGCGCCGGACCTCATGGCCGCTATCTTTTTCCGCAGCGCCCAGGATTCCAAAATTCTCCCCAACGTCGTTGAGAATCCTTGCAGTGGCGCGACCAATCGCCTGCATGCGGTCATCGTAGGAAGTGATGCTGTCGACGAAATACAAGGTGTCGGCGTGGCCGTTGTTTCCCAGAGTTTTGACTGGGCAAACATCCTGGAATTCCTTGGCGTTTGCCCATTCACCTTTCTTCTTCTCTAACTTGCCGTAGGGATTGCCGCGACTCTCCAGAGCCTTCAGAGCTTTTTGCAGCGACTGAGGCACATTTCCTTGATCGACCAACCCACGCCGCAGGTCGACAATCTTGTCGACGTGCTCCACTAACAGCGGACATTCTTCTTCGCAGGCTCCGCAGGTTGTACAGGACCAGATTTCATCCTCGGAATAAATTCCTCCGGAATCTTTGCTGCCAACGAGCGCTGCGCCGTTGTGGGCGCGTCCAAAAACCGGATAGTGCTGGAAAGCGTAGTCTCGTGCCTTAATGCCGATGAATCGTGGAGACAGCGGCCGTCCGACGGAATTGGCAGGACAATTGTCAGAGCATCGCCCGCAGTCCGCGCAGGAATAGAAGTCGAGCATGTGCTTCCAGGTGAAGTCTTCGAAAGTCTTCACTCCAAACGATTTCACTTGGTCGAGATGCTCATCGCTGACGCCCCATCGCACCGGCTTCAGAATCTCCCGGTCCAGCTTCGCGAAATAGATATTGAAGAGGGAAGTCTCCACATGGAATTGAATGCCAAAGGGGCGGTAGCCGAGCAGAACGTAAAAAGTCATCTCATGCAAAAGGTAAGCCCCGAAATAGACCCTACCGACAATGAGCAGAGGAGTTGAGAGGAGCGCCCTTTGCAACATCCATGGAAGCGAACCGACGGCCAACGCTTCCACGGGTTGCCCTGCCTGTGACTGAGCGGCTGCACTGGCGCCTGCGAAAAGACTGTCGGCGACCATCAAGATCGCAATCAGCGCCAAAAGGAAGATGGCATCGGCAGTGTGAGCTTTGCCGAATTTTGCCGGCACAGCATATTGTGCTGGTTTGAAAACCAGGCGGCGAACGATCGCGATCACCATGCAGAGGAAGACAATGGTCGCAGCGTAATCCGTGATGAGGTTGTAAAATGCGCCGGCTCTTCCGGAAAGTCCCGGCATGACGAAGTTTTGCGAAACGCCGACAATCAAGACTGTGAAGGCGCGCAGCGCGAGAATGATGAATCCGGCAAAGATGAAGATATGAAGGGTCCCTGCAACCCGATAACGTGGATGTTTCCACTGCCCCAGCCAATACTTAAAGACTTTCCCCAGTCGCGCCCAAGGCTGGTCAAAACGAAAGTCACGCTCTGCCCGAAACAGCGGCATCAAGCGCTTCGTCACAATGTATGAAAAACCTGCAAGGCCGAGAAGATGAATGGTCAGGAATAGGGTTCTGCCGGAGACCAACCAAGGGGTTAATTGCGCAGCTGACTGGGTACCTACCACGTCGCTACTCTCCTGCCGATGATTGCTACGCGATCAATTGCGTAAGAACTTCTTCCTCCTTAACTGGGGGCCTAACCGTTGCTGCTGATTCGACGGTAGCGGCAGGCGAAGGAGTCATGGGTGCAACAGGGGCCGGCTTGGATACGGGTGTCGATCGAGTCTTCACTCGTGCCTTTGCTTTTACCCCTACCTTCGCGTGCATCTTCTTCGACTTCGCTTGTTCTTTGTTTCTGCCGACCGCTTCCCGGAGTTCCAGGAAACTCAGTTGCAGCAGCTTTTCCAGACGCTGCAAGTCCGGTGCGGCATGAACTTCTCCGCTGAATCCGAAATACGCCGTGCCGTTGTAGGTCAGGATGGCGCAATTCAGCGCCATCTCTCCGCCGATCGGCACATAGGGATAGCAATGCAGCATCTTGTGGCCGAGCAAGTAGAGCGGATATTGCGGTCCTGGCACATTGGTGCACACCATGTTGAATGGTGTGAACGGCAGTCGGCTGATGATGTGGCCGGCTACTGCCTGGGTGGAGTTGGGCAGCATTCCAATCAAGCCTCCCGCCAGGCTGACCAGTTCGGCAGTATGTGCGCGTTTCAGAAATTCGGTTCTTCGATGGACGGCAGCCAGGAGCTTGCGCGGATCAGCAATACCCAGGGGAACCGTAACTGGGACTAGCGAAATGCGGTTTCCTAATTCTCCGGGATTATCACTGCCACGCAGATTCACCGGCACCATCATGCGGAAAAGCCGTCCTTTGACCTTGTCGCCGTGTAATTCGAGGTAACGCCGGATCGCAGCCGTTACCAGCGAGAGAATTACGTCATTTACGCTGGTTCCGCAGGCCTGCTTTACGGCCCTAATTTCCGTCAACGGAACTTCCGTGCAAGCAAACTTCTGCGGTCCGCGGTAGAGAACGTTGAAGCGCAGTCGCTCGGTGTTCGCGGTCAATTCCGGGAAGAGGTGGGTGAACTCTGCCGCATCGAAGCTCCCACCATTGGCGGTAACGCGCTCAGCCATACTTGAGAGATCAGCCAGCCCAGCAAGAATCCGTTTAACCAATTCAGAATAGGAGTCGACACAGCCGTTCGTGATGGAAGCCCAAGGATCAGGAGGTTTTGCAACCGGTACCCGTAGTTTTTTCCTGGCCAGCCGAGGTGCCGCTGGATTCGCGTCCAGGAGCACGTTCATGATTCCCACTCCAGCGATGCCGTCCGCCAGGCAATGATGTAAGCGGAAAATAAGCCCGCTCCGATTCCCTCGCAGTCCGTGCACCAGAGTCATGTCCCACAGAGGATGTTGCCGGTCCATCACCGTGCTTAGAAGCTTCCCGGCAAGCGTCTTCAACTCTGCGTCGGAACCGTGCTTTAGGGTCGCCTCGTGCAAATGACGTCGGATATCGAAGTCAGCGTCGTATTCCCAGCTCGGGAGGCCGATATTAAGCGGCGGCGGTACTACGCGCTTCAAGTAGCGGGGAATCAGTGGCAGCTTCGATTCGACAAACTTCACGCATTCTTCGAACTGGATCTCGCCCTCGAACACGCATAGACACGCTAGGTTGAGGGGCATGCCATCGCGTTCGAGATGGAGGAAGACTGCATCGCCCCAGGAAAGGCGGTCACTGTGCTGCGGGTTCTGCATGTCAACCCTCCTGTCTTCACACTTCAATCGCCAAACGATCGTCTCGTCTCTTAGTTCCCGAAAGAAAATCGCGATACCAGTTTCAACAGTTTGAGTACTCGGTAGATTTCGACGTTAACGCCGCGGAGCACGACTTTGATGCCCTTGTCGTCAGCAATGCTTGCCAGCTCCCCCATCGCGCCAAGCGCGCTTGCATCGATCCGATGCACGGCAGAGAAATCCAGTGTCACTTCACCATCGACACCGTCCAGGCGTTGGGCAGTGTCTTGCAAACTCTGCACAACGCGCTCTTCATCAACTCTGATCCACACTGCGATCGTCGCCATAAGAACCGTCCGCTACGAGATCTTTTCCTGAGCTGCCACCGTTGCTTTCGCCGAGCCTCGCCCCTCATAAGCCTTCCAAAACAACTCAGCCAGCTCGCTGATCAGCGGCATGCGCGGGTTCGATCGCCAGGAGGGATCGTCGAAGGCTCGCTTGGTAAGATCTGGCATCGCCCGTTCGAATTCTTCGTGCGAGATTCCCAGATCGGCGATCGAACGCGGAAACCCTAGCTGGTCGAGCAATTGTTCCGTCGCCGTCACGAGGCTCTTCACCTTCTCGTCAATTGTGTGACCGCCGAGACCCAGCAAGTCGGCAACCGTCGCGTATTTCTTGTGCGCGACATATCCCATCTGGTAGGGCGAAGGCAGAAACTTGGTCGGCACAGACGCGTTGTAAGCGATCACATGTGGCAACATCAGCGCGTTCGCCCGCCCATGCGCCACGGAGAAGCGCGCCCCGAAAGAATGCGCTAGGGCGTGATTCACGCCCACCGAGGCGTTCGAGAAAGCCATGGCCGCAATGCAGGCAGCGTTGTGCATCATGCTGCGCGCCTCTTCGTCGCCGGGATGCTCATACGCGACCGGCAGATACTTGAACACCATCCGAATTGCCTGCATGGCATTACAGTCTGTGTATGGCGAAGCGTAGCTGGAGACGGCCGCTTCTAGGGCATGCGTAAGACAATCGATGCCTGTATCCGCGGTAAGGCCCTTGGGCATCGACATCACAAATTGGGGATCAACGATGGCCACATCCGGAGTCAGCGAGTAATCCGCGAGCGTCACCTTGCGCGCACGCTCTTTATCAGTGAGAACTGCAAACGGAGTGACTTCACTGCCGGTTCCGCTGGTGGTGGAAATAGCAATCAGGCGGATTCGGTGGCTCTTCTCGGTGGGATACTCGACCACCCGTTTGCGCAGATCCAGGAAAGGCGCGGCCAGCTCTTCCAAGTCAGCCTCCGGAGATTCGTACTTGAGCTTCATGATCTTGGCCGCATCGATCACCGACCCGCCGCCCACCGCAATGATCTGGTCCGCCTTGTAGAAATTGAGTGCTTCCACGCCTTGCATCACCACCTTCACCTCGGGCTCCGCATCCGGAATGATCGAAACGTGGATATGGGTTGCTGCTGGTATGCAGCGCCGCACCAGGTCGACGTGGCCGATTTGCTCCAAAGCTGGACTCGTAACGATGATCGTCGAGCGCGATACGAACTCGCGCACATTCTCCACCGCGTTCCAGTTGAAATAGATCTGGTTGGGAACTCGAAACCACATATGGGCTTGGGTCCTCCGAGCCACACGCTTGATGTTGAGGTAGTGATAGATATTGACGTTGTCGGTCGTGCTGTTGCCGCCGCCGGTGCCGCAGCCGAAGGAGAACGTTGGCGGGAGGTCGTTGTAGACTCCTCCCACTGCTCCCACGGAGCCCGGCGAGTTCACCAGGATGCGTCCCGCATTCATCACTTGCCCGAACTTGTGGATGATCTCTTCGTCGCGCGAAAAAATGACTGCCGTATGTCCCAGACCGCCGGCATGATTCACATCAATGCAAACCTTCAGCGCCTCATCAACGGATTTTGCTCGGTAGGCCGCGAGGACGGGGAATAGTTTCTCCACTGACAGAGGATATTCACGACCCACGCCTTGGATTGGCGTGATGAGGAGTTTGGTGTTCGGTTTCACAGCAAAACCCGCAAGGCGGGCAATATCGGTGGCCTTGTGTCCGACTGCTGCCGCCTGCATGAACCCCGTCTCAGGGTCGATAACGGCACAAGCCAACAGTTTCGCTTCGTGCTCATTGCAGATGTGCGCACCCAGCTCCGCAAATTTCTTCAGCGCCGAATCGTAGATTTCGTCGTCGATCACCGCAGTTTGCTCGGAGGCGCAGATGGTTCCGTTGTCAAAAGTCTTCGACAGGATGATGTCAGTTACAGCTGTTTTCAGGTCAGCGGTTTTTTCCAGGTAAACCGGCGTATTGCCCGGCCCCACACCCAGCGCCGGTTTGCCGGAGCTGTACGCCGCCCTGACCGCTCCCGGGCCGCCAGTAGCGTCAATCAGACCCACGTCCTTGTGTCGCATCAAGTAAGCGTTGTCCTGCAGCGTGTGTTCTTCCAAGCAGCTGAAAACTCCTTCGGGAGCTCCATGTATCCGCGCGGCCTCATACATCACCTTCACGGCCGCGGAGCAACAACGCCAGGCGTTCGGATGCGGACTGAAAATCACCGCGTTCCGCGTCTTGATGGCCATGATGCATTTGAAGAGCACCGTGGAAGTGGGGTTTGTAATTGGCGTGATCGAGAAAATCACGCCGATGGGTTCGGCGATCTCCACCAGATTACGATCTGGAAACTCGCGAATGACTCCTACCGTCCGCTTATCCTTGATGTAGTTGTAGGCGAATTCGGTGGCCACCATGTTCTTGATGACCTTGTCTTCCATGACTCCGAGCTTCGTTTCTTCTACCGCGAGGCGAGCGAGAGGTTGAGCTTGATCCAGTCCGGCAAGTACCATCGCCTTAACGATGCCATCAACCTCTTCCTGGCCGAATTGAGTAAAGACGGCTGCTGCTGTTTTGGCTTGAAGGACTAATCTTTCCAGATAGGCAATGCGTTCTTCACTCAGGCTTTCAGTGGAAAGCGGGAGCTGAACCCGCTGAGGCACCACTTCGCGCGTGGCCATTATTGCCCCCTTTAGCCATACGTCGGAGTATGGGGAGGACCCTGAATCTTGTGTTCTCGTCTTGCACAGCGAGGAGCGCGGACCGCCCGAAAGAGGACGTGATCTCTATCTCAAACGTTTATCCCGGTTCTACGCGTAATCGATCGGATGCCTGGTCAGCCAGCGCTCGTCGCGCACACGGCCAATGTTTTTTAAAGCACCACCGGCCGCGCTTGCCGTCAGATGGCGACTTTCCCAAGCGACTCCTGCACCCAAGCCGAGTGCACCGCCTAGCAAGCCCCGTGCTATTGCCCCGCCGATGGATCTGTGCCTGTTTCCCGGATAACCGCCTAACATACCAAGGCACACGCCAACAGCCGCGGGCTTCCATGCTCTTCGAACTGACTTGCTGATAAACGGTGTTAGAGGCTCGCCCTTAAGAAATGCTGTTCGACCAGTACGTACGCCCTCTATTCCAGAATTGACGAGCCTTCGGCCGTAAGTTGCATTCGATTTCGACCATTCACGTAAAGCCATTGGACTTCCTCACCGTCCCAGAACGGAACGCCAACGCAACTACAGCACCAGATGTGGGGCTGTGTCCGTACCCGCTATCACACTTTACTGTGAGCGTAATTACACGGGAAAGTGAGCTGGATCTGCCCAGGAGGGCGAGGTTGTTAGCAGCCGACGGAGAATTCAGGCTTCAACCAGCGGTACCTTCGAATGGAGACAATCAGGCCAACGTGCCCTTCGGAGAAAAAGGACACGTTGGCTCCTCTCGCTACTGCGTCCGCATTGCAAGCATAAGTCGGGATGCGTTCTGCATTACATCCCTTACGTACCCTCAGGCACTCGCCATCGCTGCTTTCTTCGCTGGTCTTTTCGCGCGGTGTTCAACTTTGTGCGTAGCCTTGCGCTCACCAGCCGGCTTTGCCATGACCGCCATCAATTCTTTCTGTGCATCGACGTAGCTCTTTACTCCCTCTCGTGTCAATTCTGCAAGCGGGAGGAAAGGAAATGGCCGGAAGAGTTCCAGAGTTTTGCCCGCGGTTTTGACGCCGGCATTCATCTGACGTCCAGCCACATCCACCATCTTCTTTTGCGCTTCGATGAAGGACTCCGTGGCCTTGCGCGCCAATTGCGAAAGTTCAGTCTTCTTGTTTTTATGAGCGCTGCTGGCATGCTTCCCGCTGGTTGCTTTTGCCGTTTCTTCAGCGATCACGTCCATGAACTGTTTCTGCGCTTTGACAAAGGTTTCCATCGACTCCTGCGCCAGCTCCACCATGTGATCGACGTGGTACGGCTTCCCGTTCTTGGCGGCGTCTACCCATGAATGAGTTTGTTTGCCGGCAGTCTTCAGCAGTTCCTGCTGCATGCTGATGAAGGTCTCCAGGCTCCGCCGCAGCAGATCGGTGATCGCTTCTGCCGCTGGCCAGTCTCCTGCGCGCTCCTTCATCCCGGTCATCAGGAGTTCGTTCTGTTCTTGCCCCAGTTCGAGAAGGATCTTTTGTCCCTCAATGAAGTTTGTGATCGCCTCAGCCGTTACTTCCCTCACAATAGCGGTGGGGGAATGATGAGGATCCGACAGCTGTTGCCGTAACGAGTGCATCAAGCTCGCATTCTGCCGCATCGCGAGATCCAGGAGGATTCTCTGTGTGGCAAAGAAGCTCTGCACCCCCTGTTGCGCCCAGCCGGATAGAAGAGATACAAAAGACGATTCACCGGAATGATTCCGGAAAGATTCGGATTTTGCCGCGGTTGGCATTTCATACCTCCCTGATTGCTGTTTCCTAACGATTGCTGCAATGCAGCATCGACATAAATATACGATTCACAGCTATCCATGTCAATATATATTTGCGTAGTGTGCATCGCAGCAAATGCTGTACTATAGAGCCGACTATGAAGCCCGTAACCGTTGTCATCAAGAAATACGGGAATCGCCGCTTGTACGATTCCTCCAGCAGCAAGTACATCAATCTCGACGACATTGCGGAGTTCGTTCGCGCGGGCAAGGATGTACAGGTGGTGGATGCAAAGACGGGTCAGGATCTGACTCGCGTCACGCTGACACAAATCATTACGGAAGATGCTAAAGACAAGCCAACCGGCCTTCCGCTCGAGCTGTTGCGCCAACTCATCGTCGCGTCCGACGAGGTGCGCCAGGAATTCATCATGTGGTATTTGAAGTCCGCATTTGATACCTACCAGAGGGTGCAGGATGCGGTGCAAAGTCGACTGGGCGAAGTTCAATCCGCCGTCCTGTCTCCGGTAGACATGATGAGGCAACTCTTGCGCGGAGCCCCGGCATCCGAACCACGCGCCGAACCCGAGCTTGATGCATTGCGCAGTCGGGTGGCGGAGCTTGAGGCTCGGCTGAAGAAGACTCCGCGAGGTAAACAGCTCTCACGCCGGAAGCGCAAAGGGAAGGTATAATGCGCGTGGTGCCGCCGTATAGCTCCCGCGGAGTTCGTATTGGTGGATCGATCGGGATGAAGTCGCGAACTAAAGGCACGAAGACTGCGGGCTCATCGAAAACACGGGGCCATTACAGTCGAGGGGCACATTCTGAGGTTGATATCGCGCCATGGACAGAAGCCCTCTTCGCGGCTGAGCTTCTCATTCTGCACGCTACTCCTATCTATTACGGCTTCGGAGTGCCCCGCGGGGATGACTCTGCCGTCATCATTATCCCGGGTTTCCTGGGCACTGATCTTTACTTGATGGAATTGCACGCCTGGCTCGGCCGCATCGGCTATCGTCCATATTTCTCTGGCATCGGTATCAACGCTGATTGCCCAAACCTACTGATTCAACGCCACGTGAGCGAGACCGTCCAGCGGGCGCTCTCCGAGACTGGACGGCGGATTCACTTGATCGGGCACAGTCTGGGAGGAGTGATCGCGCGATCGATCGCCGGGCAGCGGCCTAGAGACGTCGCATCCGTTATCACTTTGGCTTCGCCGATTCGCGGCACATTCCCAAACCGCAATGTTGTCCATGCCGCGGATGCGATTCGCCTGCGAATTCTGCAGGAACATGGCAAAGGCGTTCTCCCTGACTGCTACACCGGACGCTGCACCTGTAATTTTATCGACTCTTTGCGCCGCGACGTTCCCGAGTCCATGCTTCAGACTGCCATCTACACCCGTGATGATGGCATTGTAGATTGGCGCTATTGTCGGACTAGAGATCCTGAAATCGACTTCGAAGTCCCGGGTACTCACATTGGAATGGCATTTAATCCTTCGGCCTACGCCATAGTCGCCCAGCGTTTGGCGAAGGCGCAGCGTTCCGAATGACTCTAGCCCACCATCTCTAGTACAGCGCCGACATTTGTTTCCAGAGTCTCGACCGGTCGTCCGTCCAACTCAAGCAGCAGCGTCGCCCTTGTCAGGCTGTTGTTCGCGACCTCGAAACTCTCCATACAATCAGTTTTCAAATAGGGAAGTCGGTGACAGCTCAGCCCCGTGCCGTCAAACGTGGCTCGCAAGCTGTACCCGTCCTTCAGGCGACAACTGAATCTCCAACGAAGCTGATTTCGATCCCTTTCGACTTCCTGTAGATTTCGAAATTCATGTTTCTTTCCATCGTGCCAAAGTACAGTTTTGTGGAAGATTAATCCGAATGGCATCTCGTAGACCAATGCTTCCAGCGTGCTCGCAGGTGACCCCGGACGAGGAAAATAGGCATGGGCCCAAGTCCAGAAGTTACGATGCCGGTATCCGCAGTTGTGTCCCTGTACTCCGAATCCCAGCGGATCTCCTTCAAACGTCCGCTCGTCCAACGTGATTTGTCCGGAAAAAGATGCGTCGGAATGCGGCGTTCGAGAGAATCCAATCCAGCCCTTGCTGCTCAGTGTGACGCGAAATCTCGAATGATACTCCAGGTTCCAGGAGAGCTTATGTCCCTCAAGTTCCAAGCCTCCACGGCAAGATGTTTCGCCAATTTCGTTGCCGCCGATTCGGAGGTGGAATGGGTCCTGTCCTCTACCGCTCAGATCGACATCCGCCAAAGGAAATCCCCGAATGAAACTCTGCGGTTTATTCTCCCGAGGAAACCACATGGCCCACACCTGAACCGGCATCCCGCGCGGAGCGTTCGGGCAGCCGCTGCGCCCGGGATTCATTAGCAAATATCGGAACCACCATGCCCCGCTGCCATCTGCCAATCCCACACGAACAAACCAGACTTCGTAACGTCGCTTGCTCGAGAGACGGGAATATCGCTCGTTGAAAGTGTCCACACGCACATCATACTGGGGGTGCTGCTATAACGACGCTCGGGTGATCAAGTTCGTGTGGACGAACCTGGTCAAGAACCGGATGAAGGCCATGTTCGGGGAAATGTTCGGACAAGTTTTGTGTCCGGATGTGTCCGAGAATAAAAAGGCCCCAACGCAGCAGATTTCGGGAGCCGTTTGAGGTCAGAGACTTACGCTGGTTCCGCGACAAAAACCAGAAAGGGGGCAAAGGTTCAAACCCTCTCTCCCCGACCAATTTTTCCTTTGTTGGGCCGATTGCCTTCGTTGTCGCTATCCTGAGAGACCATTTTGCATCGACAGTAATGCGACGCTTATAAAACGGTTAGCCGTAGGTTGCTAGCGGATATTCAGGTCGGCGTAGTGGGCGAGGCTGGAGAGCGCTACTTGGTCGTTGCCGGGTATGTAGAAGCCAAACTTGCCCAGGCTGAGATTAGCGCCGGGCTGCATCCAGCGATCCAGGACGGTCCAACTGTCACCGTGCTTGATCTGGTGGACGAGTTCCGTTGGGCTAACGCGGATTTGGAGTGTGCGGAAGCTTTTCCTGTCGCCTTTATCGGGAACTTTGATCTCGTTCGTTTTCTCGCCGTTGCGAATTAACGTGCGGTAGAAGTTGTTGTCGTCCATCTGGAAGAGGACGTAGTTCTTCGGGTCACTGTAGTTTAGCACCCATTGCAAGACTTGACCCTTGATAAGCATCGCGGAAAAAACGAATGTGCCCGACGCAGGAACTACTCCGTACAGGACAAAGTCTCCGCCTTTGCGAGTGAAAGAATCTTTCTCATGCTTCCAGGCGTCTGGATCATCCCACTTCGACATACCGCTCGGGGCGAGAGATAAATCCAAAGTCTTGGATTGACCAGCTTTGACTTCGAGAGTGGACGAGCGCGTGAACTTTTCGGCGGTTCGCGCGGTAAGAGTGTAGGTACCGGGGTCAAGACTGAGCGGGACGCCACTGCTTACCATTTTCAAAAGCTGACCTTTCACGATTGCAACTTTGGCGTCGGCGGGCGCGAAGGTAATTTTCAATTCACCGGGAGCGGCTTCCAACGCCGCATCCGCACCAGCAACAAATAAGGTTCCGCCCACGACGAAGTGTTTCTTGAACTGCCGGGGTTTGAATCCGTCATTGCGCAGTTCGACCGTATGATCTCCGGGATCGACGGTGGTGACGGAGAGCGTGCCATCGCGCTGAATAGTACCGACGAGAGTCTGATCGACAAGAACCGTGGTTCCGGGAGCGCCGCCCTGGATGGTCAGCGAGGCCAGGCGAGGCTGCGGTTGGAGGTTGAAGATAAGCCTGGACTCTTCGCCCTTGCGGATGCGGATCTTCTGCTGGGGAGGATCCTGAAAGCCGCTCTTAGAGACTTGCACAACGTAGTCCTTCAGCTCGAGATTCGGCAGGCGCAGCTGGCCAGCCTGAGTGAGTTGCCGTTGAAGTTCTCCGTTGAGAAAAACTCTTGCATCATCTTGACCGGCAACGACAATGAGCGTGCCCAGGATGCGACCGGACTCGGCAGGCGGCTGGTCTTTGGGCGAAACTTTGAGCGTAACTTTTCCGGCCCCGGAGGAAACACCCAAGGTAGGCAAAGATGGTTCGGGAGTTGTTTGTGCGGGCGCGGAGACGGCCGGAGCGGAGGCGCTGGGAACTGAGGCCGGGGCAGAGGCGGCGGGGGCAGAGACGGCCGGGGCGGGAGCGACAGGGGCAGAGGCGGCAGATGGGGCTGTTGTGACAGGCGGAGCGTAATGCTTTCGCGTGAAAAAAAAGGTCGCTGCGACCAGGACTATCGCGGCGGCGGAGACGAAAATCAGCGTTGTGGAGTTCGAACTTGCAGGTGGTATAGGCCGGGATAGTGGAGATGTGACTTTGGCTGCCGGTGCGGAAGGCTCTGCAGGGGGAACGCTGGCGGCTTGTGGCGGAGTGGTGGGAACTAGGTGCACCGGCTCAATCCTAGGCGGAACCTCGCGTGGACGAACCTCGCTCGGCTGAACTTTGCTGGACGGGACAGTGCTGGACGGAACAGCGGCGGTCGGAACGTTCTGAGGTGGGAGCAGCTTCTGCGCAGCCGGGCTGGGCGCAACCGGGCTGGGCGCAACCAGGTTTGGCGGAATCTGGCCCGTAGCGTCGCGCGAAGTCCCCGGAGCGCTGGGGCGCGGGACGTGAAGAATTACGGTCGCGCTCTTGCCGCGCGGCGAGGTGCCGGACCTCTCCTGGGGGACTAATCCCAAGCGGAGTAGCAGGGCATTGGCGATGGACAAGATTTCTCCATCCGTCCAATACTTGGCGGCCAAGGTTTGTATGCGCACGGCTAAAGCTTGTTTTGCCGCAACGTCGGTGGCCCCATCGATTTCGCGCTGCAGGCGCCGCAGGTCTTCCAGGTCGCCGCGGCGGGCCTGTCGCCGCCGAGCATCCTGGTCGCGCTGGATTTCATCCTGGATCAGCAGCAACTTGGGATCGTGGGGATGAACGGCCAATCCCTCAGCAACCCAAGCCAGGGCCGCAAACGGATCGCTGGAGGACTGTAGCTTGCGCGCTCCCGCCACCCAATCCTCCACAGAGCTTGTTTCTTTCTTGGTAACGATCAAGCTGAGGATCGTCCTGGCCGTGGGATGTGCAGGATTCAAGGCGAGCGCCTGATTGGTCAGTGTCTCGGCTTCCAGCCAATCGGTTTCTACTACGGACTGCGCGTGCTCAACCAAGGCATTGGCAAGAATGGCGCGGGCGAGAGAATTGTTTTTGTCCAGGTCGTAGGCTTTG
Organism: Candidatus Sulfotelmatobacter sp.; assembly: GCA_035272245.1. Classification (GTDB taxonomy): domain Bacteria; phylum Acidobacteriota; class Terriglobia; order Terriglobales; family Acidobacteriaceae; genus Sulfotelmatobacter. The sequence goes on from DATEQW010000080.1 coordinate 23,505, forward strand.
CGCAACAACTGAATCGCTTCGGCGGACTTCTGCTGCGCGAAAAATTCCTGACTCTCGGTGATAAGACGGTTGGCTTCGGCATTGCGCTGGGCGCCATCCTGGGCGCGCTTTTCCAATTCGGATAGCTCCGCATCGTTGGAGAATTCGGCGACTGCGCCTCGCAACAAATCCAGGGCGCGAGTGTAGTCGCCCGAATGCAGACAGATGTTGATCTGCTCGACCAGCTGCGTTTTGGATTCTGTGCGGGTTTGCGGGTCGCGTCTTTTCTCCAAGCGCTCTAACCTCGAAGGTCGACCTGGACATCGATTGTAGATGATGCGCAGGATATCCCAATCGTCCGGTGCATCGTTATGCAATCCCCAGCGCTTCGCGCAGACTAGGTCCACGCCGCTCTAGCCGAGGACTCGTCGGACCTCATAAGAGCCTAGCTGACAAGTTGAGCGAACTTGTCCAGGTCGATGTTGCCGCCGGACACGATGGCCACGACCTTGCCAGAGCCTGCACGGCCCGAAAGACCAGCCGCAACTGCGCAAGCCGCAGCGCCTTCGATAATAATCCGGTTCCGCTCCGCCACCAGCTTCATGGCGTCCGCCGCTCCCGTCAGAGTGACCACCAACGATCCATCCAGCAGCTTGCGCGCGGCGTCGAACATGCCAGGGAATACCATCTTGCTCCCGATGCCATCGACGAAGGAGGGCTGATATTCCACTTGTCGCGGCTCGCCAGCGGCCAGCGATGCAGCCAGCGGAGCTGCCGTTTCAATCTCGGCGGCGTAGATGCGCACGCGAGGAGCAAGCTCTCGCAATACCGCGGCGATGCCGCATGACAATCCTCCCCCGCCCCAGGGAATCACGACAGCATCTAAATCGGGCAGGTCTTCCAACAGTTCCAGCGCGATTGTGCCATTCCCCGCCATGACGTCCGGATCATCGAACGCGTGGATGAACGTGGCCTCGATACCCGGGTAGGACCGAGTCTCGAAAGTTCGCCACCACTCGGCGAAAGGAACTTGGATTACGTGCCCACCCATGCGTTCGACGGCGCGAATCTTGGTGGCGGGAGCGGTGTCAGGAGCGATAATCGTTGCACTAACCCCGATTCGCCGCGCGCAGAACGCCACGCCTTGTGCCATGTTCCCGGCAGAAGCAGTCAAAACTCCACGCGCCAAGCGCTCGCGCGCGGTCCGTGCCATGACGTTAGCTGCTCCGCGGATTTTGAACGAGCCGATCGGCTGCAGATTTTCCAATTTCAGATACAAGTTCGCAGGCCCGTCCGCGTTGCACCGGACTAACGGCGTGCGCACGGCAAGCGATGCAATGTTTTGCCGCGCTTCCTGCGCCTGAGCGGCGGTGGTGGACATCTCAATATCTTAACCGCTCGCAAACGATGATGTTTCCCCGGTCTGCGGCCGTCATAGCAACGTAATGCCGGAAAATGCATCCATTAGGAATGCCGAAAGACGGCCAGACTTCAAGACTCCTCCCGAACCAGGCCCCGCACAACGCGGCTGAAAGCGTCTGCGTACCTTGGCCTCAGATAGAGGATTACGGCATCATCGGCAACTGCCGCTCCGCGGCCTTGGTCTCGCGACAGGGTTCGATCGACTGGCTCTGCTGGCCAAGATTCGATAAACCTGCCATCTTCGCCGCCCTTCTGGATCGCGACTGCGGCGGGCATTGGCGCATTTGTCCTGTTGGTTCCGCGACCGTCGAACGACACTACATTCCGGACTCGAATGTCCTTGAAACTCGCTTTACCAATCAATCGGGATTCGCAATTCTGACGGACCTGATGCCAAGTTCGTCGCGTGCTTCTCGGAAAAGAATCCTGCTGCCGGATCAGGAGATCTTGCGGAAAATAAGCTGCGATACCGGTGAGTTGGAGCTTGAAGTTGAATTCAAGCCCATGGCGGACTATGGCAAGAGCAAAGTGAAGATTCGTGATTACGGAAAACTGGGGCTGAGATTCGTCGTGGGCAACGCCGTCTATTGGCTGCGGAGTAGCGTGGCTCTGACGATTACTGACGGAACCGCCTACGCTCGCGTTTCAATGCATGCGGGAGAGAGCCTGCGTTTCTCGTTCAGCTACTCGGATCAAGCCCCATCGGTGCTTCCGCCGCTCGATGCCTCGCTGGATGACCGGATCGATCAATCCGTGAAGGCTTGGCAAAATTGGGGCCGCCACGCAGCGTATGGCGGGGAATATCGAGATACGGTGGTACGCAGTGCGCTAGCGCTCAAACTCCTCAGCTATGCGCCCTCCGGAGCAATCATCGCCGCCGCGACTACGTCCCTTCCGGAACTTCCCGGGGGAGATTTGAATTGGGACTATCGCTACTGCTGGTTGCGGGACGCTTCGTTCACCATTCGCGCACTGCTGGAGTTAGATTATTGGGATGAAGCCGAAGACTTCCTCGATTGGCTGCTGCGTGCAACCTCGCAGACACAACCCAAGCTGAGAATTCTCTATTCGCTTTACGGTGATAAGGCGCCCGTGGAGCGTGAATTGGAACACTTGAGCGGATATCGGGACTCGCGGCCGGTCCGCATTGGAAATGCGGCGAGAGATCAGCTTCAACTTGATGTCTACGGGGAGGTCGTTGATGCCGCGGCTCAGTTTGCATTTCATGGAGGGCATCTCGACCGTGATATGCAGAGAGCATTGATCGGCTTCGGAGACTATGTAGCCCAGAACTGGGATCAGCCTGACGAGGGCATCTGGGAGCCAAGGTGTGGGCGCCAGAATCACACACACTCGCGACTTTTGTGTTGGACGGCTATGGACCGGCTGATCCGTCTTTGTGAGCGCGACGTCCTCCGAGGCGCGCCGGTCGAGAACTACAAGCGAATTAGCAACTTGATCCGGCGCCAGATCGAGGAACGCGCATGGAACGAACAAATGCAGAGCTATGTGAGTGTGCTCGATAGTGATCAACTCGATTCCAGTCTGCTTCTGCTTTCCTGGTATGGCTTCGAAGACGCCAAGTCCGCCCGGATGCGTACGACCTATCGCGCGATCCGGCAACATCTAGCCACGCCGGAAGGGCTTCTTTTCCGCTATCAGAGGCAAAAGCCAGAGGGTACATTTGCGATTTGCAGTTTCTGGGAGGCGGAGTATCTGGCGATGGGAGGAGGCACCCTGGAAGAGGCCCAGCAACTGTTTGCGCAATTGATGAAATACAAAAACGATTTAGGTTTATACGGCGAAGAAATCGATGCGAACACCGGCTCGGCACTAGGAAACTTTCCTCAGGCCTTCACTCACGTTGGCTTAATCGGCGCAGCCTTATCGATCGACCAACGAGAGAAAGGGGAACGGCAACTGGCGCATCGTCCGCCGGCTGCAGCCGAACATCCATCTTCCGAGGTGCGCTCGTGAACTGGACAAGCTGGCTGCTCTCCGGATTCCTTGCGACCTTGGCGCTCTCCACTTTGTTATCGGCCAGCCAAGGTTTTGGCTTCACGCGAATGAATCTGCCGTATCTGATAGGAACGTTCGTCACTCCGCAGAGGGAAAAAGCCAAAGTTTACGGCTTCATGATCCATCTGGCGAACGGCTGGATTTTTTCTATCCTGTACGTGCTCGTGTTTGAGGCGCGGCACTTGGCGAATTGGTGGTTCGGAGCACTCTTGGGACTGGCGCACGCGCTGTTCCTCTTGACTGTTGGAATGTCGCTGATGCCTGGGATCCACCCGAGAATGGCCAGCGAACAACATGGTCTTAACGCAAACCGTCAACTAGAACCGCCCGGTTTCATGGCACTCAATTACGGGGTGCAAACTCCGATTTCAGTTTTCCTGGCGCACGCTGTGTTTGGCGCAATATTAGGTTCTCTCTATCAGCTCAGCCGCGTGGCTGCATAGTCGTGCTCGATATTCACATGATCCTCCGCCAAAACAGCGAAACGGTTTGCGCCATGGCTGATTTCTTGTTGCTGGACCGCTGAGCCTGATAGGCTGTGAGCGCGACCCGCGGTTCAAAAGCGCGAGGTCTCGCGGAGAATGACAGAAACTATGCGCGCCAATAGAAGCAATTGGGTTGCAATTTTCGCTAGTCTGATTATTCTAACGACAATGTCGCAGGCAAAGACCAACATCACCAAGCAACCGTTCGGACATACTGCAGACGGAACGGCCGTCGATCTCTACACGCTGGCCGATGACAAGGTCGAGTTGCGCATCACAAATTACGGCGGGATTATCGTTTCACTGCGCGCTCCTGATCGCAACGGAAAATCGGACGACATCGTGCTCGGCTACGACTCGCTCGATAAGTACATCGCCAAGACTGCTTATTTCGGAGCCATCATCGGCCGCTACGCGAACCGAATCGCGCATGGCAGCTTTCAGCTGGATGGCAAGACCTATTCCCTCCCCAAGAACGATGGCGACAACACGCTTCACGGCGGAATTGTTGGGTTCGACAAGGTCGTCTGGACAGCGCACGAGATAAAGAATGGAATCGAACTCACCTACGTCAGCAAGGACGGAGATCAGGGTTTCCCCGGCACACTAACCACGACGGTGCGTTACACGTTAGATGGAAATGCCCTGCGGATCGAGTATTCCGCGACCACCGATAAAGACACGGTCCTTAACCTGACGAACCATTCGTATTTCAACTTGTTGGGTCAGGCGAAGGGAGAAGTGCTGGGGCACGTGGTGAAGATTAATGCATCCAGGATTACCCCCGTCGACGTGGCTCTCATTCCTACGGGAGAGTTGAAATCCGTGGAAGGAACGCCCTTTGACTTTCGCACCCCTCACGCCATCGGCGAGCGCATCGACGCGAACGACGAGCAACTGCACTTCGGTTTAGGTTACGACGAAAACTTTGTGCTGGATCATCCGGAGGGCCAGCTGGCCGAGGCTGCCGAAGTGTACGAGCCGACCACGGGACGGATTCTGAAAGTTCTTACCACGGAGCCTGCTATACAGTTTTATACTGGGAACCATCTTGATGGGTCGATTACCGGCAAGTATGGCCGCGTCTACAAGCCGCGCTTCGCATTTTGCCTGGAGACGGACCATTATCCAGACTCGCCGAACCACCCCAGCTTTCCCTCGACCGAGTTGAAACCGGGGCAGAAATTTCATAGCGTAACGGTGTATGAGTTCAGCGCCGGCTCACGCTAAAGGCAGTAACCAGGGGGCTTCGCTCTGAGCCGGGCAGGGAAGACGTATCAGCCAATCGATCCTCATCTGATAAATCAGAGTCGCCGCAAGTTTATCGTTCGCTGCTGCCAGGGAGCTTCGGCAGCAATCATTCCCGCCAGCCTGCGGGATTTTGCCTTCTCCTCCCCCTGCGCTTTTGACTCTCCAGGCTCGCTTCCCTCCGACGGCGGTTTCCGTTTACACCCGCACTATCCCGCCCAGAGACCGCTCGACGAGACGCTGCTTAAGGTGCAGGCTGACTTCGACGATTTCCTCACCGAAAAATATCATGACCGGATTGCCGCAATTCTCGCCGAATGGAGTTCGAATCTACTTCGCTCTCCGCAGGAAGCGCAGGCCATCGCGAAAAGGTTTGCAGCAGATTTCTCAGGTCCATCTCTGCAGCCAGTTGAATCGCGCCCGGTGCGTTCTGGTGCGGCCTTGGAAGTTCACCGGAACAAATTCGCGACTCAGACAATTTTCGGACGAGATTCTTTTCTTCACGAATTGAAATCCTCCTTGAGTGGCTTTTCGAAGATCGTGACCGCAGAATTCCAGGTGACACGAATCGAAGCGGGTACGACATCTACTTCCCAACCTCTTGAGACGGTTCACACTCACGTGCGTTACGAACTGGTGGGAACCGGCGACGGTTATTACCGCGAGCAACGCGTAGGGTACTGGGACTTGGAATGGGAAGCCTCGCCTTCCTCACCCAACGCGCCGGTATTTCGCATTCGTAAATGGCATGTCCTCGACGAGACGCGAAGCCGCTCCCTCGCTCCCGTTTTTGTCGACACCACCGCTGCGGCGCTGAGCCGAAATCCTTCCTATGCTGCCCAGTTGCTTCGCGGGACCGATTACTGGCGGACCGTCCTTGACGGAGCCTGCGGTATCGATATTTACGGCCACAATGGAGTTTCGGTTGCCGATGTCGATAACGATGGCTACGACGATCTCTATATTTGTCAGCCCGCAGGTCTACCGAACCGCCTGTATCGAAACTGCGGAGATGGCACGTTCGAAGACATCACGGAAGCATCTGGCTTGGGAATCCTGGAAAACACTGCTTGCGCTCTCTTTGCCGACTTCAATAACAACGGTCGCCAGGATGTAGTTGTCGTGCGCGCGAACGGGCCACTTCTGTTCGTGAATGGAGGCAACGGAAAATTTCGGCAAAAACCCGGTGCCTTCCAATTTGCGAATCCGCCGCAGGGAACTTTTACCGGCGCAGCCGTTGCTGATTACGACCGCGACGGTTGGCTAGACATTTATTTTTGCGTTTACATCTATTACCAGGGCACCGACCAGTATAAGTATCCCGTTCCCTATCACGATGCTGAGAACGGCCCGCCCAACTTCATGATGCGGAACAATCGCGATGGTACCTTCCGCGATGTGACCGCGGAATCAGGCCTCAACCAGAACAACACGCGCTACAGCTTTTGCTGCGGGTGGAATGACTACAACCAGGACGGCTGGCCCGACCTTTATGTGGTCAATGATTTTGGCCGCAAGAATCTTTACCGCAACAACGGCGATGGAACCTTTACCGATGTAGCTCCCCAAGCTGGAGTGGAGGATATCGGTGCCGGCATGAGCGTTTGCTGGTTCGACTACGACGATGACGGAGCCGAGGACGTTTACGTCGGCGATATGTGGACCACCGCCGGGGAACGCGTTTCCACGCAAGAAATTTTCAAGAAAGATGCCCCCGAAGACGTCCGCGCTCTATACCAGAAGCATGCGATGGGGAATTCGCTCTTTCGAAATACACGAAGTGGCCACGGCGCATTTCCCACTGGCAACGTTGCCTTTGAGGATAGAACCATCCCGGCCGGAGTCGGAGTAGGCCGCTGGGCTTGGTCGAGCGACGCATTTGATTTTGACCATGACGGCTATCCTGATCTCTACATCGCGAATGGAATGGTGTCCGGTGTCTCGCGCGAAGACTTGAATAGTTTCTTCTGGCGCCAGGTGGTTGCGAAATCACCAGATCAAGCGAAGCCTTCGCATGATTACGAGCAAGGATGGAGCGCCATCAACGAACTGATTCGAGCCGATGGAACCTGGAGCGGATTTGAACGCAACATCTTTTATGCAAACAACCGGGATGGAACGTTTTCGGACGTCTCAGCCGCGGTGGGATTGGACTTTCTCGAGGACGGACGTGCATTTGCCCTCGCGGATTTTGATCAAGATGGCCGCCAGGAAGTGTTTCTGAAAAACCGCAACGGTCCTCAACTGCGCCTCTTGAAGAATGTAATTGAGAATCTCCCCGCAGGAATCGCGTTTCGTCTTCGCGGCACAAAGAGCAATCGTGACGCGATCGGCGCAGTCGTTACGGTCGAGACCGAATCTGGTCGCCAGACTCGCCCGCTGCAAGCTGGATCCGGATTTTTGTCGCAACACAGCAAGGAAGTGTTTTTCGGCTTAGGCACGGCCAAGGGCCTGGTGCACGCTTCGATCCGCTGGCCGAGCGGGGCCATTCAGGAGTTTCATGACATTCCGCTGAACTGCAGAATCCGGGTGGAAGAGGGGTCGAAAGAGTTCCGAGTCGAACCGTTCAAGGCGGCAGCGCCGTTGCGCAGCCAACTCAAGGCTACTCCGCCGCAAGAACCCGAACCATCTCCCAACGCAGTCGAAACTTGGCTGCTCACTCCCGTGCCGGCGCCGGATTTTTCTCTTCCCGACTTGTCGGGAACGGTACAGCCGCTGGCCGCACTACGCGGAAAGCCCGTGTTGCTCAATTTCTGGGTCACGCAATCCGCAGACTGTCAGGAGAGCCTGAAGCTGCTCAACCGGATCCATGCACGGTGGACGACTCAGGGCCTTCAACTGCTGACAATAAATCTTGATGATCCTGCCGACCCCGAAAAACTGAGAGTGCTTGCGCGCCAGCGGAGTCTCTCATTTACCATCCTTCACGGATCGAACGACGTGGCCGGAGTGTACAACATTCTTTATCGATACATCTTTGACCGCCATCGCGATCTCGCTCTTCCAACATCGTTCCTCATCGATAAGGACGGCGACATCGTAAAGGTCTATCAGGGTCCGGTGAACCCCGAGCATGTAGAACACGACTCACGGAGAATCCCTCAAACCGACGCGGACAGGTTAGCGCTCGCACTGCCTTTTCCAGGCGCCGCAGAAACGTACGAGTTTGGGAGAAACAATCTTTCCTACGGGTCCGTTTTGTTTCAGCGGGGATATTTCGACCAAGCCGCAACCTCGTTTCAACTTGCTCTACGCGACGATCCATCAAGCGCCGAGGCCTGCTACGGCATGGGAAGCGCTCAACTGAACCAACAAAAGCCTGTCGAGGCTCGGCAGAGCTTTGAACGTGCCGTAAAACTGCGCGCAACCTATCCAGATACTCTGGCCAACGCCTGGAACAACCTCGGCCTTCTCGACACAGGGGAAGGTCGGACGGAGGAAGCGATACGGTGCTTTCAGGAGGCGTTGCGTTCAAGTCCCGATCATCTCATTGCCCTCAACAATCTGGGCAACGCGTATCGTTTGCAGAAGGAATGGGATAAGGCTCGCGAAACCTTTCAGCGCTCTCTCGCAGTCAGTCCCGAAGATCCCGACGCGAACTATGGTTTGGGGATGGTGTTTGCGCAGGCGGACGATCCTGAACGTGCTTACGAATACTTGCGGCGCGCCCTGAAGTTCCGGCCCGTTTACCCCGAAGCTCTGAATAACCTTGGGATACTTTATTTGCGCACACAGCGAAGGGATGAGGCAGTCGCAATTCTTAGAGAATGCATCCGGGTAGCGCCAACTTTTGATCAGTCCTATCTGAACTTGGCAAAAGTCTATATTGTCGAAGGCACAACCGATGAGGCTCGGTCCGTCCTGCTCGAACTTCTGAAGCAACATCCCAACCACGCACAGGCGCAAAGCATGCTTGCGCAACTTCCACAATAGAGCGCAACAAGACCGCACCCGCTAATGCTTGGGTGTTGGCGCGGTCAGGAGATCCACAAACATTTTGTAAAACCTGTCGAGATCCAGATCATCCTCCACCTCGATCGGTTGAAGTTCGCTTTTAGGTCGCTCGCGATCCGTCCAGCTCAGCGTGTTGCCGTAATTAGCGCCGCGATCCAGATCGACGTCCATGAATAGAGTTTCTTTTTTTGTGATCAGCGTTGGATCGAGCCAGGCCATCGCAGCCAGTTCGTCCCACAGATAATTGTAGTTGCCCCTCAAACGTCCATACTTGCCGATGTATCTCGCCGCCGGAGAGTCGCTGGCCTTGACGCGGCTGATCAGGTCGGTGCTAAGTCTCGTCTTCACGGAAATATCCACCGGCGTGCAAACAAGTTTCTTCCATGGTGCCGTGAGTACCATATGCGCCGCTTCGGGATCGAACCAGAGATTAAATTCGTGAGTCGGAGAATTCACGAACTCAGGGTCATCGGTCCGCGGATTGAGGCTTGCGCCCATAAACACCAATTCCTTTGCCAAACCCGCAAATGTGGGGTCGATGGAAATAGCGAGTGCGAGGTTGGTCATCGGGCCGCCCTCGTAGATGGTGACCTGGTTCGGAAATTTATGAACCATGCGGATGAGAAAATGAGCGGCGTCCTCGTCGGTGGGCTTTGTAGTGGGTTTACCTTCGGGCATGTCACCCGACTGATCGGGTGGGTGATAAAACTTCGGAGTCCAGGCTCCAAGCCACGCTACGCTACCAAATTGTTGCTCCCACCGCTCCGTGTCCTGTTTTGTCCTTACCAGCGGGAACTCCGCTCCCGGCACAACCGGGATGTCTGTTCGCCCGATAAGTTCAAGCATGCGCAAAGTGTGCGCCAATTCGTCGTTGAGCCACTGGTCGCCTGTCACAACCGTAATGCCCAAAACCTCTGTCTGCGGCGACTGGATGAGAAGCAACATGGACTGCTGATCCGTTCCGGCAGGGCCGGCCGCGTCCTGATCAATGATGATCTTCCGTCTCTCCTGGGCCCAACAAGTAAGGCATGTCATCACCAGCAACACGGTTGTCAGATGCGGTATTCGGTAAGACTGCATCCATGGCTCTTTGCATTTCGAAGGTAACAAATTCATTCCTCGCGAGCGACCGCGCTATGAAGTTAACGTAGAAATCGCAAACGCCGCAAGTCCGTTGACAGAGGACGAAAATGTGTACGCTATCCTTGAGCCTGCCATGCCGACAAATATTGAGATTAAAGCGATCTTGAAAGACCGGCGTGCCGTCGAAGCCGCCGCTGCCCGTCTAAGCGACGTTGGCCCCGAGAAGATTCTTCAGGAAGATGTTTTCTTCCGCTGCGAGGGGGCGCGACTAAAGCTCCGCGTTTTCGCCCCGGACCGCGGCGAGCTTATTCGATACGAAAGAGCCAATGTTGCCGAGTTGCGCGAGTCGCATTATCTGATCGCCCGCACCCCTGACCCTCAAACTCTGCTCGACATTCTGACGAAGACGCTGGGCAGAATCGGCGTGGTTAAGAAGACGCGGACTGTTTATCTTATCGGCCAAACGCGCGTACATCTCGATGAAGTGCAGGGGCTCGGAGAGTTTCTTGAGCTCGAAGTCGTGCTTCGACCCGGGCAAAGCGAGGCTGAGGGAAGGAGCATCGCAGCCGCTCTGCTGTCGGAGTTCGGAATCGGCCACGAGCATATAATTACGGCAGCCTACATTGATCTTCTGGCGCGCCAGGAGGGACTGACCAAAAATCAACAACACTCTTCCCCGTCGATTGCGGATCCCAGATCGAGCGACTAGAATTTCGCACTACACGCGTTTGCTTATGGTCCGCCGCTACATCCAAGCTGTCCTCATCGTCTTACTGGGCGCGGCTTCTGCGTCGGTTCTCGGGCAATCCACACCAGGACAAACGCCTAAGCTTCCGGAACGAGCTGCAATGGCCACACTGCAAGGAGTCGTGAGGGATTCGGCCCGGCACCCTATTGGCGGAGCCACCATATGGCTGCAGGCCAAGAATGCACAAATTCTCAGTTCGCATACCGATGCGGCAGGAGCCTATTCTTTTTCTGCCCTTCCTCAAGGCAGTTATCTGTTGCAGGCAGGGATGCCTGGCTACGAAAGTGCTCCTTCCAATTCGATCGTTCTCGCTCCGAGCGAAGCAAAAACCATAGATTTCATTCTACGGCTTTCAGATCTGCCCGCGGGCGAGAAATCGTTGCAGGTGAAACCTGACTTCTTCGACGAACCCCATTTCACAGTGGCGGGCGTTACCGACACAACGAATCTCGGCGGCCATGGGTCCGATGTGGTTACGCGAAACCGAGAAGCATTAGCTCAGGCTACGGCAGCTCTCAGCAAAAGACCGGACACTGATTCTGTCCCTGTTTCTTCCGGGGCCACAACGGAAAAATCTCTGCGTGAGGCCGCTGCTCGTCAGCCTGAAAACTTCGAAGCAAATTATCATTTGGGAAAGCTGTTGATCGATGAAGCCAAAGCGCAGGAAGGGATCCCATACCTCGAGCGGGCATCCCGGTTGAATCCTGGCAATTTTGACAACGCCCACGAATTGGCGCTTGCTTATGCCGAGGCCGGAAACTACGCTCAAGCCCGCAGCGACACGCGCGCCCTGCTGGCCGCCAGGGACCGAACTCGTGAAGAAAAAGCTGAGCTGCATCACTTGCTCGGCGATGCCGACGAGAGACTGGGCGACGCCCTGGAAGCCGTTCGCGAGTATGAGAGTGCGGCGGAACTCGATCCTAGCGAAACGAATCTCTTTGATTGGGGATCAGAGCTCCTCATCCATCGGGCCGCTGACCCTGCGATTCAAGTTTTCATAAAAGGCACTCGGTTGTTCCCGAAGTCTGTCCGGATGCTGACCGGCCTGGGTGCCGCTTGGTACTCTTTCGGCTCCTACGATCAAGCCGCACGGCGGTTGTGCGAGGCGTCTGACCTGAATCCCGACGATCCGGCCCCTTACTTGTTTATGGGAAAAATGCAAGCTGTCGAGACCGCGCAGTCCGAGGCGATTGTCGAGCGGCTCGCGCGGTTTTCCCAGCTCGAGCCGCAAAATGCTCTGGCCAATTACTATTACGCCGTCAGTTTGCGGAAGCGACGGAAGTCGCCGGACGACACGGAGAATGCCGAGAAAATAAAGTCGCTGCTGGAGAAAGCTGTCCAACTCGATCCGAAGCTCGGCCTCGCATATCTCGAACTAGGGATTGTTTATTCGCAGGAAAAGAATGTTCCGAAAGCCATCCCCGCCCTGCAATCGGCGATCGAAGCCACGCCGCAACTGGAACAGGCACACTACCGCCTGGCGCAACTCTACCGTCAAATTGGCGAGACGGCCAAAGCCAAGACGGAGCTGCAGCTATACGAGCAGATATCGGATGAAAAAACAAAAGAGACGGAACGCCAGCGACATGAGCTGCAACAATTCGTATATGAGATGCGTCACCGGCCGCCTGGCTTGGAGCCGCAATGAGGCCTCGTTTGAATCAATGTGCAGCAGGAGTCTTGGCGCTCATCAGGTTCACGAACATTCGATAGAACTTTTCCAAATCCAGGTCTACCTGAATCTCGACAGGATGCGCGGCGGGCGGCGGTTTGTCCTGCTCCGTCCAGGTCAGGGTGTTGCCGTACCCGGCTCCATTATCCAGATCCACCTCCATATAGCGAATCTCGCTCTTGGTGATTAGAGTCGGATCGATCCACGCCGCGGCAGCCAGTTCATCCCACATAATGTCGGCCCCTGGAGAATACATGGCAAACCGCGAGAGATAGTGAGCCAGCGGGGTCCCGCTTGCCTCGATCTGCTTTACGATGGCCGGCGTTAGGTGAGTCTTAATGGAGATGTCAGTCGGTGTGCAAACGACCTTCTTCCACGGGGCGCGTAATACGATCTCTGCAGCTTCGGGGTCGAACCAGAAATTAAATTCGTGACGCGGATTGTTCGCGAACTCCGGATTGTCCGTATTCGGGTTGAGGCTTCCACCCATAAAGACCAGTTCCTGCGCCAGTTCAGGGAACTGCGGATCGATCGAGGTCGCGACCGCTAGATTGGTCATCGGTCCGCCCTCATAGATCGTTACTTCGTGCGGATACTTGTGTACCATGCGGATCAAGAAATGTGCGGCGTCTTCCTCGCTGGGCTTCGCCGTAGGCGAGCCTTCGGGAAGCGTCGGCACGACGAACGGCTCATGCCACCAGCGGTCATCCCACGCGCCCGCGTACGCCACTTTCCCGTAACGCTCCTGCCAGATTTGACTCTCGTGGCGGCTGCGCACCAGGGGGAATGCGGCTCCGGGAATTACCGGAATATCGGTGCGGCCGATGATCTCCAGCAAGCGGAGCGTGTGTGCAACTTCTTCGTCTCGCCATTGATCCCCGCTCACCACAGTGATCCCTAAGACATCTACCTGTGGCGATTGAATCATCACTAGCAGCGTCTGCATGTTGCTGCCGCCAGGGCCTGAGCAATCCTCGTTGATGATTACCTTGTGCCGCGGCTGAGCATATCCCGAAGCACCTCCGAGGAGACCGATCCAGAGGACGAGCAGTGCCGTTCTCCATTTACAACACCCCATTGTTCCTCCCGCAGGATTTTGCAAGCTTCAAACTTAAGGGCAGGCCGTTAATCCAGCCTGCCCTTGGTAGCGGTACTGTTTCCTGGTTAGAAGTTAAGCTTCAAGGCAAACTGCACCAACCGTGCATTGTTCACCGTTTGGTTGATCACGCCAAAACTGGACTGAGTGCTTATGTCCTGTTCTCCCGTGCCGCCGAAACCTTCGAGGAAAAACTGCGGGTGGTTGAACAGATTGAAAAACTCAGCCCTGAATTGCAGATTCATACCCTCGCGGAAGGTCAATGGGAAATCCTTGATCACCGAGAAGTCCGTGTTCACAAAACGCGGGCCGTAAACAGGCGCTCGTGGAGCGGTACCAAGCTCTCCCGCTTGAGCCTTCGCGAAAGCGCAGGGATTGAACCAGTGCTGCAGGGTATGGATCTGCGTTGGGCAGCCCGTAGATCCACCTTCGTTGCCCGCCGTATTAGGGTCGCCCACTAGGTTCGGGCGCTGAAAGGTATTGCCGTTGTAAGAGAAGAACACGCCCGACTCGTCGCCGCTATCGACCACAAACAACGGGAAACCGGAGGTAGCCCTTTCGATCAAGTCCAACTGCCAATGGCCCAGGATGGCATTGGTAGCTCCATTCCAGCTGCTGCCGTAACGCTTGCCCTGTCCGAACGGCAAATCATACAGCACGCTGGCAGTGAAACTGTCATTCAGGTTCAACTGAGACAAGCCCCAATCGAG
>DATEQW010000081.1:0-15057 GCA_035272245.1 Candidatus Sulfotelmatobacter sp.
TGACCGAAGGGGAATTGATCGAGTTCTGCCGCGCTCGTCTGGCCCATTACAAGTGTCCGCAGTCGATTGAATTTTCCGAGAGCTTGCCGAGGACCGCCACGGGGAAGGTTTTGAAGAGGGAGTTGCGAAAGAAATATCAGGAATTGCCCTATGAACCAGTTCGTGAAAAGCACTAGAGAGAATGATGTCGCCGTCATCACCATCGACAACCCGCCGGTGAACGCCCTCAGTCCGGGCGTGCCGGAGGCCATCGGGACGGCAATCGATGAAATAAATGCTGACTCCGCAGTCGAAGCTGCAGTTGTCATCGGAGCAGGCCGCACTTTCGTTGCCGGAGCCGACATCAAAGAATTCGGCAAGATGACCTCCGGAGCATCGCCCCGCAGAACTCTGCTTCCGTTTCTGCTTCGCATTGAAGATAGCCGCAAGCCGATAGTGATGGCGATTCACGGTGCCGCGTTTGGCGGAGGACTGGAACTGGCCATGGCTGGCCACTACCGGGTCGCATCGCCAACCGCGCAGGTCGGCCAACCGGAAGTGAAGCTGGGAATTATTCCCGGAGCCGCGGGAACTCAGCGTCTGCCGCGTCTGGTGGGCGTAGCCAAAGCAGTGGAGATGTGTGCCGAGGGCAAGCCGGTTTCAGCCCCCGACGCTGCCGCTCTAGGATTGATCGATCGCGTGATCGATGGAGACCTGCTTACCGGTGCTCTCGCTTTTGCCCGTGAAATCGCCAGTAAGCCCGCTCCCAAAACCCGAGAACGCATGGGGAAGCTGGGAATCTTTGCAGAGAATACGGTAATTTTTGCGGCGGCCCGCGATGCCGCCCGGAAGAAACAAAGAGGAATGAAGGCTCCGCTGGCGGCGATTGACGCGGTAGAAGCGGCTACCACAATGCCGTTCGAAGAGGGTTGCCGGGCCGAGCAGAAGCTTTTCACCGAATGTCTTTTCTCCGATCAGTCGAAAGCGCTCATTCATGTTTTCTTTGGCGAGCGCGAGGTGGCGAAGATTCCTGATGTTCCCAAGGAAACCCCTGTAATCCCTATCAACCGTGTTGCGGTTGTCGGCTCCGGAACCATGGGCGGAGGAATCGCGATGGTATTTGCCAACGCTGGCATTCCGGTGCTGCTCAAGGACGTGGATGAAGCGGCGCTCGACCTAGGCATGGAGAAGATCCGCAAAAACTATGCCAACTCCGTGCAGCGCGGACGTTTCACGCAGGCGTTCGTGGACGAATGTCTGCAGCTGATCACGCCAGCTCTCAACTACGATGCCTTCTCCAATGTGGACATGGTGGTGGAAGCGGTCTTCGAAGGCATGGCGTTGAAGAAGAGCGTATTCGCCGACCTGGACCGCGCCTGCAAACCGGGAGCAATTCTGGCCAGCAATACCTCGACGCTGAACATTGATGAAATTGCCGAAGCCACGTCGCGGCCGGAAGCGGTGATCGGAACGCACTTTTTCAGTCCCGCCAATGTGATGCGCTTGCTCGAGATTGTGCGCGGAAAGGAGTCGAGCAAGGAAGTAATTGCCACTTGCATGCAGCTGTCCAAGAGGCTGGGCAAGATTGGCGCACTCGTCGGAAATTGTCGCGGCTTTGTTGGGAATCGCATGTTTGGCCCCTATCGCCGCGAAGCTCAGTTTCTCGTGGAAGAAGGAGCCGACGTCGAAGCAGTGGATCGAGCTCTGGTGGAATTCGGAAATGCCATGGGTCCGCTGGCGACCGGTGACCTGGCTGGGCTCGATGTTGGTTGGCGAATTCGCAAAGAGTACCGCCATCTTGAAAAACCCGGAATCCGCCAGCCGTTCGCCGAAGATCGGCTTTGCGAATTAGGGCGCTACGGCCAGAAAACTTTGAAGGGCTGGTATCGATACGACGAAAACCGGCGCGCGAATGTGGATCCCGAAGTAACGGCTCTGCTGCGGAAGTGGAGTGCAGAAGCCGGAATTCCGCAGCGGCAAATCTCCCCCGAAGAAATTGTGGATCGTTGCATCTATGCGTTAGTCAACGAAGGCGCACGGATTTTGGAAGAGCGATTCGCGATGCGTGCCGTCGATATCGACATCATTTATCTCAACGGCTACGGATTCCCCGCCTACAGAGGCGGACCAATGTGGCATGCCGACACGGTGGGTCTACCGAAGGTCTATCAGCGCATTTGCGAATTTCACCACCAGCATGGAGAACTGTGGGCGCCGGCTCCTCTACTAAAGCGTCTTGCGGAATCGGGCAAAACGTTTACCGAGTTCGACAAAGAGCACGCTGACGCGGGATTGCTGGAGCGGGTGAATTCAGCATGAGGCACATTACGTTGGTGCGCCACGCGCAAGCTTCGTTTTTGGAGGCGAATTACGACAAGCTGTGTGCCAATGGTGAGGGTCAAGCCAGATTGTTAGGAGAGTATTGGTTGCGGCGAGGCATGATTTTTCACAACGCCTACTCGGGTCCGCGCTTGCGGCAACTAGAGACCGCCAGGATTGTGGCCGATGTCTATCGCGTCGCGGGTCGTAGTTTTCCCGAGATCGTGGTGACGAGTGAATTCGATGAATATCAAGCTGAGGCCGTGATGCGCATCAGCCTTCCACAACTCTTGCCAGTAAGCACCGAGATTAGAGAAATGAGCACAGCTTATGAGAGCGCCCGTGCGCCGGACGAGCGGCGAAGAACCTTTCAACGGCTCTTCGAAGCTGTGATCGGCAAATGGGTAGCGGGAGAGACCGCGGCAGATGGCATTGAATCGTGGTACGAGTTCTGCTTGCGAGTGGAACGCGGTCTGCTGCAAGTAATTCGCGGTACAACGCCGGCGGCCGCCGCTGTGGTCTTCACTTCTTCGGGACCCATCGCAGCGGCGATGCGCCGGGCTCTGCACTTATCTGCGGAGGACGCGTTGCAGCTTTCCTGGATGTCGCGCAATGCGTCGTTCACTGACTTTCGAGCATCGGGCGAGCGCTTCATGCTGAGCGCGTTCAATGCATATCCGCATCTCGACGAGGATTCACTGCTGACCTACTGGTAGCTGAGACAGCACTTGCGCGTATGGTGGCACTCTGCGATCAAGCCGGAACCGTAAGGGCGGGCGAAGAACTCGATCTGGCCCGGCTGCACTCATTTTTGTTCGACCACCTCGGTCGAAGCGGATCGGTTTCCGTGGAACAATTTCCCAGCGGCCACTCCAATCTCACCTATCTGGTGCGATTCGAGAGCCGCGAAGTCGTGTTGCGGCGTCCCCCTTTCGGAAGCAAAGTGCGGTCAGCACATGACATGGGTCGCGAGTACCGCGTGCTGTCAAAACTGCACACTTCGTTTCCCGCGGCGCCGAAGGCCATCCTTTATTGTGATGATCTGTCGATCCTTGGGGCTCCCTTCTACCTGATGGAGCCGATCCGAGGAATGATCCTTCGCCGTGACCCGCCTGCGGATGTTCCCTTCCCGCCCGAGACGGCGCGGCGATTGAGCGAAGTTTTCGTCGACACTCTTGCATGTCTGCACCGGGTGGACTACACGGCGATCGGCTTGGCTGACCTGGGCAAACCTCAAGGCTACCTTGAACGCCAGGTGAAGGGCTGGATCGAGCGCTATCGCAATTCAAGAACGCACGACCTGCCGCAAGTCGAAGCCATTTCTGAATGGCTGATCGATCGAATGCCCTCCAACTATCAAACCGCTCTCATCCACAACGATTACAAGTATGACAATCTCGTGCTCGATCCTGCGGATCCGACGAGGATCATCGGCGTCCTCGATTGGGAAATGTGCACGCTGGGAGATCCTCTGACGGACCTGGGAACCGCCCTTGCGTACTGGACTGATCCGCAAGATCCCGAAGAGTTCCGCGAAATTCGTCCGGCGCCCACGACGTTACTCGGAACCCTAAGCCGGGCGCAGCTGGTCGAGCGCTACGCCTCGATCATCGGCTTGGATCCAGCAGACATGAGCTTCTACCTGGCATTTGCCCGCTTCAAGGTTGCGGTCATCATCCAGCAGATCTACTACCGCTACGCTCAGGGATTGACGCATGACGAGCGTTTCGCGGCCATGCCGCAGAGAATCGAAATTCTACTCCGCGCTTCACTGCACTGCACGCAAAGCGGGACGATATGAAAAAGCGCTCACTGCCGGTAATACCGCACCAGCCACTCGGCCACGCAGCACGGCTTCTCGGCGGATTCACCCTCGACCTGAATCAGAAACGCAGCATCCACAAACTCAGGCGACTCTTTCGCCGACAGCACAGTCACGCGAGCGCGAACCTTCGAACCGGCACGAACTGCGGAGGGGAAACGAACTTTATTCAGCCCGTAGTTCACGGTCATTCGAACGCCAGAACCGATATGGATCGCCTGTTTCAGGAAGTAACTCAGCAGCGAAAGTGTGAGAAAGCCGTGGGCGATGCTTCCGCCGAAGGGCGATTCCCGTTGAGCGCGCTCCGGGTCCAAGTGAATCCACTGGCGGTCTTCGGTGGCATCGGCAAATCTCTGGATGCGATCCTGCGTGACCACGAACCAGTCGGTTGCGGGGAATTCACGCCCCTCGGACTGTTTCAAAGAATTTAGATTCTCAATCTCCAAAGGTGGCATAGGAGTTCTTTATGACGACATTAACAGATGTGACACGCAAGACGACAAAAGGGACGGGCTTTCTAATCGAAGACTCTGCGCCCCAAGATATTTTCACACCCGAGGACCTCAGCGAAGAACATCTCGCCGTCGGACACATGGTGGACGAATTCTGGGCCAACGAAGTAGAACCAAATTTGCCCGCAATCCGCGAGAAGAAGCCGGGCGTCGCAATGTCCGTGCTGCGCAAATCGGTCGAGCTGGGTCTCACTGGAATGGCAATCCCCGAGGAGTATGGCGGCACGGCCATGGATTTGCCGTCGTTGATGGTCACCGCCGAGCGCATGGGACGAGACGGCTCCTACGGCGGGTGGCACTCGGCTCACACTGGAATCGGTACCCTCCCGGTCGTCTACTTTGGAACTCCGCAGCAGAAGCGGAAGTATTTGCCTAAGCTTGCGAAGGTTGAGATGCTGGCCGCCTATGCGCTCACCGAGCCGCTGGCCGGCTCCGATGCTCTGGCCGCGCGCACGCGCGCCGACCTCGCGCCCGATGGCAAGCACTACATCCTGAATGGCCAGAAGATGTGGATCACGAACGGCGGCGCGGCCGATCTATTCACCGTGTTCGCCAAGGTTGGCGGTGAAAAGTTTACCGCGTTTCTGGTCGAGCGAAATTTTCCCGGCGTAACCAGCGGCGCCGAAGAACACAAGATGGGAATCACGGGCAGTTCCACCACCGCGGTGTATCTCGATAACGTTCCCGTGCCGGTGGAAAACGTGCTGGGTGAAATCGGGCGCGGGCACGTGATCGCATTCAACATCCTCAACATAGGACGCTTAAAGCTGGGTCCGGCTGGGGTTGGCGCTGCGAAAAACGTGCTCGCAATTTGTCTGAAATATGCCAAGCAGCGCAAAGCGTTCGGTTCGGCGATTGCCGAGTTTGGCGCGATTCAGTACAAGCTCGCGGAAATGGCGATCCGCATTTTCGCGGCGGAGTCGATGACCTGGCGTGTCGTGGGACAGATTGAGAATCAAATGCATGCTGCTTCCCCCGGCTCTGCGGACGGCACACAGGAACTGAAGGCGATCGAGGAGTTTGCCGCCGAGTGCTCCATGATCAAGGTCTACGTCAGCGAAATGCTCGACTATGTAGTCGACGAAGGAGTCCAGATTCACGGAGGCTACGGATATCACCAGGACTACATGGTAGAGCGCGCCTATCGCGATTCGCGGATCAACCGCCTGTTCGAAGGCACCAGCGAAATTAACCGCTTGGTGATCACGGGCATGCCGCTGAAGCGCGCAGCACGCGGGATGCTCCCTCTGCTCGATGCCGCGCGTGCCGTCGTTCTGAGTGACGCACAAAGTGGCGACGCTCTAGCCGTCGTTGTGGCCGGAGACCCAGAACTAAGCCTGGTCCGCAATGCGAAAAAGATTGCCCTCCTGACGCTGGGGCTCGCGTTCGAGAAGCATGGCGCGAAGCTCGAGCAGCAACAGGAGATCATCCTGAATATGTCTGACATCATCATGGAAGTGTTTGCCATGGAATCGAGTCTGCTCCGAAGCCGAAAGCTGGCCGCCGCCGGCGGCGGAGCGAATGCCGCGGATGCCTGTTCTGTGTACTTGCGTGACGCCATCGGCAGGATCGAACTCTCATCACGGACTGTGTTAAGCGCCTGCGCACAGGGTGACGAACTACGGAGGAATCTCGCTCGCTTGCGCGCCTATGCCGCGCACGATCCGGCGAATTCGATCGACCTCCGACGGCAGATTGCACGACGCTTGTTGGCGAGCGAACGCTATACGGTCTGAGGAAAGCCTTCAATGTCATTCGTTCAAAATCAAGGCGCGAAGCTCTATTGGGACGAGCAAGGGCGAGGAGAGCCGGTGCTGCTCATCATGGGCCTCGGCTATCCTTCGGCTCTGTGGCATCGCTCGCGCCCAGTGCTGTCGCAGCACTTTCGCACCGTCGCGTTCGATAATCGAGGCGTAGGCCTGAGTGATATTCCTCCCGGTCCGTATGCAATTGCCACGATGGCATCCGATGCGGCCGCGGTTCTAGATGCGGCCGGCGTTTCCCGTGCTCATATCTTTGGCGTTTCCATGGGAGGCATGATTGCGCAGGAATTCGCCGTGCAGTATCCGTCAAGAACTCGCTCGCTGATTCTGGGCTGCACGTCGCCGGGCGGACCCTCAGCGGTGCGCGCCGAGCGAAACGTCTCGAACATTCTGATGGCCCGGGGCATGACTCTGGAGCAAGCTCGGGAAGCCATACTTCCTTACATCTACGACGCGGATACCCCGCGGGACAAAATCGAAGAAGATCTTAAGCTGCGCCGGAAATGGATTGCGTCAACGGAAGGCTACACCGCACAACTTCAGGCAATTCAGGCCTGGGAAGGCTACACTCGCATAGCTCAAATCACAGCTCCCACGCTGGTCATCCACGGAAAGTCGGACGCACTCGTTCCATGTGCCAATGGCGAACTGATCGCGAGCCTGATTCCAAATGCAAAACTGGTTTTGATCGATCACGCAAGCCACCTTTTTCTCACGGACCAGACTCGCCTGGCCCACAAGGAAATACTGGAATTTCTTTTGTCGCATGTTGCAACGGAACAGCCGACCGGAACAACACAGCCTTGAGCCAACCCCCAATTGCGTCGACAGGCCTGCGTTCAATTCACGCCAAGCATAATCCATCATCAAAATAATTCATTTGATGAATTCTACAAATGCGGATACGCTACGCGCCATCATGCAGATACGGCGCCCTGGAGCCGGAGCGCAGGAATTTTTTTCGTTTTCATTCAGCGAATTCAACACAGAACAAAGCGAAGGGTCTTTGCTGGAAACAGTGAGATTGTAGGAGCTCGCCTGCCACCGCGCCGGCTGAGTGCTCGCGGATTGTTGTGATTCAACAACCTGGTTACACAGGGGGAGTATGAGTCTCGAACGGATCAACGTTGATCGTCGCGCGGCTTCACGTAATTTGGCCAGTACTTGCAGCCGGATGTCTGTCTACCTCCCGTTGAAATTGATCGCGCGCGTTCTTGCGTGCGTCGCATTCACCGCTCTGACGGCTCACGCCCAAGGCGTAGGTACGTCAGGAGAGATCACCGGAACCGTGACCGACTCTGCCGGAAATGTTGTGCTCAACTCCACCGTCAAGGTTGTGGATGCGCAGACCGGTCTGACGCGCACAGCTGCCACGAATAGCACGGGCCAGTTCCGAATCACGGGACTTTCGCCGGCCACTTACGAGGTCAGCGTAGCAATGTCAGGTTTCGCGACCGAGATCCGAAAAGGAGTGACGGTTGCCATCGGGCAAACGGTCATCTCGGATTTCAAACTGAATCCTTCGCGCGTGGCGACGGTCGTCGAAGTGACCGATCAGCCGCCGGTGGTAGAAACGGAACGTGGAAGCCAGGCTGACAGGATCTCGCAGACCTACATTGCCGACCTGCCCATCGACCGCCGGGATTACCTTACCTTCACGTTGCTCGCGCCCGGTGTATCCGATTCCACGCGGCTGGCGGGAGACCAGGATTTCAGAGTCGCGCAAACGCCGCAGAGCGGCCTATCCTTCTACGGCAGCAACGGCAGAGGGAATGACATCACAGTGGATGGCGGCGAGACTTCGGGCGACAGCGGTGGCGTGCGCCTGACCGTGGGCCAGGACGCCGTGCAGGAATTCCAAATTAATCGCAGCAACTATTCCGCGGACCTCGGAGCAGCTACCGGCGCTTCGATCAACATCGTCACCAAGTCCGGCACCAACCGCGTGCACGGCACGCTCTACGGCTTTTTTCGTAACGATGCACTGGATGCCCGCGATCCTTTTTCTTTCACCCAGGCACTGCAACCCGGCCAGACTTTTAATCCTGCCAGCCCCGACACAGTAGGCTCGCCGATTAAGGATTCTTTGACGCGTCAGCAATTCGGCGGAACGCTGGGCTTCCCGATCAAGAAAGATAAGACGTTTCTGTTTGTTGCCTTCGAAGGCTTACGGCAGAATGCGCAGAACGCGGTTCCGATCTTAACCAATACCGATATTTTTCGGCCGACTCCCGCGCAGAACGCCATCATTGGCGGACTGGCAGCGTCCAACACAGTGGTACCCTGCCTGCCGGGCGTCACCTTGCCCTCGAACATATGCGCTTTTGCTTTGCAAAGCGTTTTGACACTAAATCCGAACCCCGGCACCAACCCGTTCATCACTCCGGGCCAGGCCGCGCTAAATGTCTTCTTGCAAAATCAGTTTGAAACCCAGGGCGGACTTTTTCCTTATGACACGCGCGAGTACCTGGCATCAGGGCGCCTCGATCACCGCTTCAACGCGGACAACGAAATTTCCGTCACCTACAGGTACGGCCACGATCTCGAAGAGTCGCCCGACGTTCAGTCGCTAACCGCCTTTTCAGCGGGCAGCTCGACCCACGACTACGATAACGACTTCCAAGTCGCATGGTATCGCCAGTTCAGTGCGGCAACTCAGAACGAGCTTCGTGCGCAGTGGGATTACTGGCATTTCAACGTGATCCCGAACGCCCCGGCAGAAGTTGGATTGCAGATACCAAGCTTCATCAATAACCTGGGAACGAATATTTTCCTGCCCAACCTCACCATTCTCCGCCGGTATGAATTCGCCGACAATTTGACCGTAATCCGCGGCCGGCACAATTTTAAATTCGGCGCCGACGAAATTCTCCGTGGCAATCACACGGAATCGCACACATTCTTCCCCGGCCGCTTTGTCTTCGGATCGCTCCCCGGAGCCGCGCTCAGCCCCGAGCTTGCCAGCACCACCATCAATCCGCTACAAGCGGCATCGTTGGGCCTGCCCGAGATTTATCAGCAGGGTTTCGGCGTCCCGACCTATCCTTATTACACTCGTCCCTTGACAGGGATCTACGCTCAAGACTCCTGGCAGATCGCCACTAACTTCACCTTGAACTACGGCCTCCGCTACGAACTGGACTCGCAATTCGCTCCTCTGACGACTTATAAAAAGGACTTTGCTCCCCGCGTTTCCTTTGCATGGGACCCCGGCAATAATCACAAGACGGTAATCCGGGGCGGCTACGGAATCTTTTATGGACCCGTGGATGTTCAAATCCCCGACGTCGACTACAGCCTGGGGGCTTTGAATGCAAACAAGTCCGCGGTCGAGAACAGTACGGGCGCTGGCCAGGTCGCCAACGTTAGCGGAATCTGCGGGGTCTCACAGTTTGGCATTCCGATCATCCCCGGCGCTGGAGGCAGTCCCTGCAACCGGGAAATTTCCATCTATGCGGATGGTTTCGCCGGAGTTCCAGCGTTGGGCATCGCTGGATCGGCAACTATTTTTCAGACGCTCTTCGCTCAGGGACTAATTCAGTGCACCACTCCCACCGCCGGGAATAATGCTTGCATCACGCCGGCTGCCGTGGCCCCGTTGGGTATCGACGTGACCAATACCGGCCCTCTCTCTCCGTTGCAAGTGCTTTTCGTGAACCAGCCGAATTATCGCCCTCCCATTGCGCAACAGGCCTCCTTCGGAATCGAGCGGGAGCTTGCGCCTGGACTGTCGATTTCCCTCTCGGGAGTTTACGTTCACACCCAGAGACTCCCGATCGCAATCGACACCAATCTCCTGCCGGCGCCCTTCAGCACGGTAACTCTGGCGAATGGCGAAACGGTTTCCTATCGTAATTGGAATACGAGCCCGGAGACGGACCCGCTGGGCGGAACCGAGGGTCTTCCCTGTGCAACTGCGAACTGCTTTGTAAATCCGCTGATTGTTCAAAACAACCAGTACAGCTCAGAGTCCTACGCTCTCTACGAAGGCGGCATCGCCGAAGTGAAAAAGCGTTTCGGCAACCACTTCAGCGTCTTCGGGAATTACACCTTCAGCAAAGGCTTCGACACATCCACCGACTACAACACCGACTACGGCCCGCAGGATCCCACGAACCTAAACGCAGATCGCGCCCTTTCCGAATTTGATCAGCGCCATAAATTAGTGATTGCCGGTGTGATCGACAGCCCTTGGAAGCAGAGCATCTTGTCCGGTTTCCAACTGGCTCCCATCTTCTCAGCCCACAGTGGTCATCCCTTCAACCTGCTCGCCGGAGGCGAGGTGAACGGCAATAACCACACTACCAATGAACGTCCCATCGGTGCCCCCCGTGACACGGGTCTCGGTCCCGACTATTTCGACTTCGACATGCGCTTATCCTGGGCACATAAACTCTGGGAGAACGCCAACCTGCAATTTACCGCGGAAGGATTCGACATCGCGAACCACACCAACTACGCCAGCGTGAACAACGAGGTAAGTCCTCTCTTCGGATTCACCCCGGGATTTACAACTTTCAACGTGCGCGGCATTCAACCTGGCTCGGCGATTGCCGGTGGCGGGACGGCGACTTCAAGCACGCCACTCGCCTTCACTTCCGCTTTCCCGAAGCGCCAGATCCAACTCGGCGTGCGCCTCACGTTCTGAGGCTACGCTTTAACGTAGACGAACTGCTCGCGTCCACGTCGCGGCACTAGTGTGGTCAGGCCGAAGCTACGCACTTTGTTTTGTATTTCCCCAACTCCAGCTTCGCAATTAAGGCCCGATGAACTTCGTCAGGCCCATCCGCGATTCGCAGGGTGCGAATCGTAGCAAACAGTTCGGCCAGCGGAAAATCTGCCGAGACGCCGGCGCCTCCGTATATCTGAATGGCCTGGTCGATAATTCGCAGAGCGATATTTGGCACGGCGACCTTGATCTGCGAGATTTCGCTGCGGGCTCCTTTGGTGCCAACTTCATCGAGCATCCATGCAGCCTTCAGAGTCAGCAGCCGAGCTTGCTCGATCATGATTCGAGCATTGGCAACGATATCGACGTTACCACCGAGTTCCGCGAGCGGTTTTCCGAACGCTACCCGCTTCAACGAACGGCAGCACAAGAGTTCAAGCGCGCGTTCAGCCGCTCCCAGCGTGCGCATGCAGTGGTGAATGCGCCCCGGACCAAGCCGCCCCTGCGCGATTTCGAAACCTCTGCCCGGTCCCCCAATAATATGGTCGAGCGGAACTCGAACGCCCGTGAAGCTGACTTCGCCGTGTCCGAACGGGGCGTCGTAGGAACCAAACACCGGCACCATCCGCTCGATCTTGACCCCCGGAGTATCGATCGGCACCAGCACCATCGTATGACGCTGGTACTTGGCGGCGGACTGATCGGTTAAGCCCATAAATATAAGCACACGGCAATGGGGATGACCGATGCCGGAACTCCACCACTTTCTGCCGTCGAGCACCACGTGATCGCCATCGATGCGTGCCGTCGCTTTCATGTTCGTGGCATCCGAGGAAGCCACATCCGGCTCTGTCATGCAGAATGCAGAACGAATCTCGCCCGCCAGTAGCGGCGTGAGCCACCGTCGTTTCTGCTCTGCCGACCCATATTTCACCAGAACTTCCATGTTTCCCGTATCGGGTGCGTTACAGTTGAAGACCTCGGGAGCAATCGAGGAGCGGCCAGTGATCTCCGCCAAGGGAGCGTAGTCCACATTCGTGAGCCCTGCGCCAAATTCCCCATCGGGAAGAAACAGATTCCACAAACCCTCGGCCCGCGCCCGCGCCTTCAAACTCTCCATCACGCGAGGCTGTTTCCAATTACGCCAGTCGGGAAGGTTTTGCAATTGCGCGTAATATTCGGGCTCTGCCGGCAAGACGTGCTCTCGAACAAACGCGGAGAGGCGCTGGACATAGCTTTGCGCCCGCGGCGATAAGGAAAAGTCCATGATATCGGCTCACAAGAAAGGCACTTCAGCCTAACGATTCCTGCATAATTCTCCAAATGAATTGTATGAATCCTGTAATATACGCACCGTGCATTTAAGTCAGGTCGACCTCAATCTGTTCGTAGTGCTCGAAGCCATCTATCGCGAGGGCAACATAACCCGCGCTGGTCAGCAACTGAACCTTACGCAACCGGCAATCAGCCACGCGCTGAAAAGATTACGCGATATGCTGCAGGACCCGCTGTTCGTCCGCCAGGGCGCGCACATGATGCCGACACCGTTCACCCGCAACATGATCGAACAGGTGAGAGAGGCGCTGCAAATCCTGGAAGTGAACGTCAGCCAGAGTCACAAATTTGTTCCCGAACACTCGCGGCGGAACTTTCACCTTTCCATGTGGGAGTACCTCGAGGCTCTCATCCTTCCGCCGTTGCTGAGTCGTTTGACGCGCGTTTCCCCCGGAATGTCGATCACAACGTCACGCGTCAAGCGCAGAGACCTTGAGACTGAGTTGGCCAGCGGTTCACTCGATTTGGCGATCGAGATTCCGATGACCGTGAGCGACCGCATTCGGCAGAAGTGGCTTTTGAATGAACCCTTCGTCGTGATTGCTCGCCGCGGTCACCCCGCCATCGCGGGCGCTCTCGACTTGGATACCTATCTTTCTCAGCGTCATATTCAGGTCTCCTCTCGTCGCCGTGGTCCCAGCCTGATCGACGTCGAGCTCAGCCGGCGAGGACTTCGCCGCCAGGTTTGTCTGCGCAGCCAACACAACTTCACAGCATGCATGGTGGTGACCCAGACCGACATGTTGTTGACCTTGCCGGAGCGCCATGCGCGCTTGCTGAACATGGCATCGATCAACCAGATGTTCCCCTTCCCGCTCTCCGCCCCTCGTCTGGAAGCTCACCTGTACTGGCACGAGAGTGTCGAGAATGACCCGGCAAATCGCTGGCTGCGCGAACAAATCGAAAATGTCCTAACTCCGCCGACCGGAGCCGCGGAGACGTTGCGCCCACCCGCCGATAAACGCCTCCGAGCCATCCGGCGCCCTTCGACCAGGTGACCTTGTCACCGCTGGCGGTAGGTATTTTGAAGCGAAGACATTCCTGAGAAACGTACCGTCAATGCGAAGTGTTCGAAAACCAAAGAAGCGTGCCTAATCCGGCTTCGCGGTGAAGATCAGAAAATAGTCCATGCCGTCGGCTTTCACAAAATCCTGCGAGTCGCGCAGCTCGTATCCGGCTTGGGCGGCTTCGCGAACTACCACGTCCTTACTCACGCCATGATTTTCTCCATTGCCATTGCGATCAATGATGCCGATCTTCGCGCCTGGTCGAAGCGATCGGCGAAGGTTCCTGAGCAGCACAACCGGATGGGCCACCTCGTGGTAGGTCTTGAGCAGCAGCACGGCGTCGATACTGTCGGATGGGACCCGGGGATCATCAGGTTTGCTAAGGATCGTCTTTATGTGTTCGAGTCGCTCTTTTTTCGCGCGCTGGTCAATGGAATGAATTGCCTCCGGGTTGATGTCCACCGCATAAACCGTGCCCGAGCCCGTGACGCGGCGAGCGGCGCGTACCGTGAACCAGCCCGATCCGGCGCCGATGTCGGCAACGTTCTTGCCGGGCTCAATGCCAAGCATGTCCATGACGCGATTGATTTGCAGGCGCTCATCGCGCCCCGGAGCATCGAAAATGGAGAGATCGCCAGTGTAGGGTTTGCTGGTCTTGCGTTCTGTCGAGGGCGCTGCGGAAGCGGCCTGGGCACACACCGGTGTCGCCGCCCACAGACCTGTCAACAACACCGAGATCGGCCCAATCCATCTGAGCGCTCTGCCAAAACATTTCCAGTTCATCGTTCCCCGAGTGCGTGCGCACGAACCTTCAGCAATATCGGGATTCTACGCCAACTATCCGATTCGAGTTTTTGTAAAACGGCGTCATCATCGTGGGAGTGCCAACTGATGTAATCAGCGATTGCACCCATTGAGAAATAGCCATCGCGGTCAATGAGTGTAATGGCGATGTTACAACAATCGTTCACCACCACGGCAGCCTCAGCTCGAAGCAGAAAGTGTCGCAAGACTGTTGACCACAATTGCCATTAGGAGCAGAAAACCAGCCACATTTGCCCAATTCCAACGTTTCAGCCAAACAGGAAAAGTGTTTTGATTCGATGCAGGTTGGAGAAAAAACGCAATTAGCAACCACGCGGCTGCAGAGAGTCCACAAACAACGTACACAAGGATGAAGTAAGCATGCCGGTGTAGAAAGACCGAACACCAACCCTTGAGAAGAGGAAAGGTCGAAAACAAAAGGGCGAGAAAAATGCCACGCGGCAGCCGTGGCAAGCGGCTCTTCGGCCAATCGCGGGAGGCTAAGTAGCGAGCAGTGTCAACAGAAGAATCCCAGTAGGCCCCCGACGGGCCGCTTCCGGCTCCGATGCCAGCGAGAAGCCCTAACCCTGATAAGAGAAGGACCGCAACTAAACCTAGTCGTTCGGACGATTCAGGCCCGAAATCCACGTACACATTGTATCCGTGCAAAAAAAGAAAGTCTTGAAAATTTGCCGCCTGTTGCTATCAGGCGATTACACTCATTGACGCCGCTCTGTGAGGATGATCCAGGAACTCCATGTAAAGAGCGCACGACACCCTCCAATTCGGGTCACACCGAGAACTTCGGATTGCCTTCGAGAATCTGCATCTCGAGTCGGGGAGCCTC
>DATEQW010000082.1:0-15123 GCA_035272245.1 Candidatus Sulfotelmatobacter sp.
CGCGACAGCCGCCAACTCGCGTCCGCCTCGCCCGCTTTCAAAACCAGCTCCGCGGCCATCTCTCCCAGCGCCGGCCCATGCTTGAACCCGTGCCCTGACCCGCCTCCCAGGATCCAAACGTTTTCCATTTTCGGATGCCGATCGAGAATAAAGTTGCTGTCCGGAGTCTGCTCGTACTGGCATACGCGCGTCTCAATCAGCGGTGCGTCTTTCATCCCCGGAAACCGAAGCGCTAGATATTCCCGAATGCGTTTCAAGGTTGCCATGCTGACCACCCGCTCGCCCCGCGTAGGGTCGAAAGCCGCGCCCCGCGTGTCATCTGCCATCTTGAAGCCGCGCCGGTCACTTCCTGGAATGCCGTAGAAAAAACGTTTGCCGTGATCGCCCCACACAGGCATATGCGCGTCAGTGAAATAACCGGCGTGGCGGGCGGGCGGCCCGAAGAAAAAGATGTCTTGCTTCGTGGGACGAATCAAGTCTCCGATCGTTTTACGAAATAGGTCACCCAGCCACGGACCGCATGCGAAGACATAGCAGTCAGCTTTGAGCCGAGAGCCATCGGACAATCTCAGGTGGGGAACAGAAGCTTCTAACCCGCCGCGCAACACTTGGGCTTGGCGATATTCGCCGCCCTCCGCGACAAACGCCTCCACCACGGCCTGGCAACTGGCGCGCGCATCCAGATATCCGCACTCCGGCTCATAGATTCCCCAACGCACCCCGTCGAAATTAATTTGCGGCCACCGCTTCTTCATCTCCCCTGTAGAGAATTGGCGAAACTTGATGCGCGCCTCCCGAAGCATCCCGAGCGACCCGCGCTCGTAAGCGTCGTCGCGGCTGCTGACCATCCACAGAACGCCGGTGCGATGCAGAAACTGCCTTTTCCAGAGCCGTTCATATCTCTCCCACAGCTTGAGGGCGCGCGCCGCGAGCTGACTGTAAGGCTGATCTGGACCATAGGTCCCACGCATGATCCGCGTCTCGCCCCCCGAAGAGGCCCGCGAGTTTCCCGGCCCCCACGCGTCCACCAGCGTCACCCGCGCTCCGCGTTCAAGAAGATGAAGCGCGGTCCAGCCTCCAAACGCCCCAGCTCCGATGACGGCCACATGCGGTTTCAGTTTCATAAGAACAAGTTTCACATCCCGGCAGTTGAGGATACCCGTAGCGACTGCGCCGGGGAAGATGTGAGCCGAGATTCCCGGCGGCGCGAGGAATCATTTCCTGACGCCGTGCGCGCCGTCCTTGACAGGAGGATCACGCGTTCCTAGAATCCAAGCAGGAAGCGCTGTCTGCGTCTTTCAGCTAAGTTTCTGCATCTAAAATACTTAAGCGAAAACATCGCTGGCTGCAACCTGCGACCCCTTTTTACAGAATGCCCACTGATCCGCATATCGGCAAGCGCGAACGCGAAGTTCTAACCGCGATCGTGGAGACTTTTATTTCCACGGGCGAGCCCGTTGGTTCGCGCACGCTCTCGCGCTCGAACCGCGAAGGACTCAGTCCGGCCAGCATTCGCAACGTGATGGCGGATCTCTCCGATGCCGGATTTCTGGAGCAGCCTCACGCCTCGGCCGGTCGCGTGCCCACCACCGAGGCCTACCGCTATTACGTCGAGCAGATTTCTGGCACCGCCAAGCTCGCGCCCCAGGAAGAGAGCATGATTTCCGACTCGCTCGCGGGCGTCAGCGATGTACAGGAATTCATGGAGCGCACTTCGCACGTGCTGTCGCTGATCTCGAAAAACGTCGGCGTCACCGTGGCCTCCAGCGGCACCCGTAATGCGCTCGAGCACGTCTACTTCTCGCGCTTGGGCGATCAGAAAGTCCTGGCCGTTCTGGTCACACGCTCCGGCCTGGTGCGCGATCGCGTGTTGCGCCTCGATCTGCCGCAAGCCGAACTCGATCTTGCCGCCCGCTACATCAACGAGAATTTTCGCGGTTGGACCATGGAATCGATGCGCGCCGAACTGTCGCGGAGAATCGAGCAGGAACGCAGCGAATACGATCGTCTGATGAATTCCATCGAGCAACTTTACAAGCAGGGCGCGCTTGCCGCCGAAGCGGACACGCAGGTTGTCTTCGTCGAAGGCGCGGCCAATCTGGTAACCGGTCAGGAAGATCGCAAGCGTCTGCAGGAGATGCTGCAAACTCTGGAGGAAAAAGAGAAAGTCGCGCAACTCCTCTCCGCCTATCTCGACGTGAAGCAGGAAGCGGTTCGCGTGGTCATCGGACTGGATGATGCGCTGCCTTCCATGCAAAACTTTGTGTTGATCGGTGCTCCCGCCCGCTCGGGAACGGATATGTTCGGATCGCTCGCCGTGATCGGCCCCACGCGCATGGATTATCAGCACACCATGACGGCGGTCTCCTACATTGCGCGCCTGTTTGACAAAATTTTGAACGAATCGGAGTAGTCAGGTTTATGGGGAAATCAAATGGAAGATCGGAAGTCGAGAAGCCAAATCTCGACCTGGAGCACGAACTGCCATCAGGCGATGGCAGGGAGAGCCCTGCGCAGGCCGTGGCGGGCGAGTCGTCGGCTCCAGATTCGGACTTGCAAAAAATAACAGCGGAGCGGGACTCCCTCCTCGACCGCTTGGCTCGAGCCCAGGCTGAGTTCGAAAATGCCCGCCGCCGCACTGCCAAGGAACAGCAGGACTTTCGCGACTACGCGGCCGCTGACGCGATCAAATCTTTATTGCCCGTCCTCGACAGCTTCGAGCGTGCCCTGCAGGTGAAATCCGACGCGGCTGAATTCCGCAACGGAATCGATCTGATTTACAAGCAGCTGCAGACGGCATTGGGAAAGCTATCCTTGCAGCCGATCGCCGCCAAGGGCCAGCCGTTTGACCCGCATTATCACGAGGCCATCGAAATGGTGGATACCACCGACGCCCCCGATCATCAGGTGATCGAGGAGTTGCAGCGCGGTTATAAGTTGAAGGACCGCCTGCTGCGCCCCGCGATGGTAAAGGTTGCCAGGAACCCGGGGAAATAATTTTCCAATCCTGTTTTATCTCTCATGAAGGAAAGGCGCCAATTCTGACCACGAACGCAAAACGCGACTATTACGAAGTGCTCGGCGTCAGCCGCACCGTGACTGAAATTGAACTTAAGAGCGCGTATCGCAAGCTCGCCATGCAGTGGCATCCCGATCGCAATCCGAACAATCCGGATGCAGAGGAGCGATTTAAGGAAGTCACTGAAGCATACGCGATCCTCGCCGACTCCGAAAAACGTTCTCTTTACGACCGCTACGGCCACGCTGGCGTTGGTGGCGCAGCGTCGCCGGGCGGGGGGTTTGACGCCACCGTGTTCCAGGACTTCGGCGAAATTTTTGGCGAGTTCTTCGGCTTCGGAGACGCCTTCGGCGGTGGTGGCCGCCGCCGCAGCCGTGTCCAGCGCGGCGCTGACCTGCGTGAAGACATTACCATCGAGTTTGAAGAAGCCGTCTTTGGCACCGAGACGCAGGTCATGGTGCGGCGTCACGAGGCCTGTGAGGACTGCCACGGCTCCGGCGCCGCTCCCGGCAAAGGTCCTACGACCTGCCGCTCCTGTTCGGGTCGCGGCCAGGTTCGCTACCAACAGGGCTTTTTCAGCATCGCGCGAACCTGTCCCACCTGTCAGGGAACCGGCAACGTGATCACCGATCCCTGCTCTAAGTGCAAAGGCGAAGGCCGCCTGTTGCGTCAGCGCTCCATCGACGCGAAAATTCCCGCCGGGGTCGAAGACGGCACGCGCATTCGCTTCTCCGGGGGAGGCGAAGCCGGCCCTTTCGGTGGCCCAGCTGGCGACCTCTACGTCGTCTTGCACGTCAAGGAGCACCCCTTCTTCATCCGCGAAGGCAATGATCTCCACTGCGTTGTCCCGCTTTCCATCACCCAGGCTGCGATGGGTGCGGAGATTCGCGTGCCCACGCTCGAAGGCGAGCACTCTCTTAAAATTCCGGATGGCACCCAGCCCGGCACCACGTTTCGCATTCGCAACAAAGGCGTGCCCGTCCTGAACGGCCACGGCAAGGGCGACTTGTACGTCGAAGTGCGCGTGCAGATTCCCAGCAAGCTGAGCAAGCGCCAGAAAGAACTGCTGCAGGAACTCGAAACCACCACTAAGGTCGACAACCAGCCGATGATGCGGTCGCTGCTGGGCAAAGTCAAAGACATGTTTGGCTAGCGGAGATGACACGCCGCCGCTGGATTGCCGACGAAGTCTCCGGAGATCGCGCCGCTCTCGTCGGAGAGCACGCCGATCACTTGGTCCGCGTACTTCGAGCCCGCGTTGGAGAAGACTTCGATATCGCCACCGGCCAGGCTGTTCGCCGCGGCCGCATCACATCGGTGACGCAAAATCGGGTCGAGTTTGACCTGGCGGAAGAAATTGCCGCTCCAGCCTTGATCGAGATCACTCTTGTTCTCGCCATCTTCAAGTTCGACCGCATGGAGTGGGGCATCGAGAAGTGCACCGAGCTTGGCGTCTCTCGGATTATCCCAGTAATCGCACGCCGCACCGATTCTCACCTTGCCGCGGCTTCAGCGAAGCGCGTCGAGCGCTGGCAGCGCATCGCTCGGCAAGCCGCAGAACAATCTCGCCGCGCTGTGCCGCCGGAGATTGCCGCGCCTGTCAAGGTCTCCGACGCACTAAATCCCACTCAGGTTTTGCGAGTCGTCCTGGCGGAATCAGAAGGGCAAACCTTGCTTCGTGATGTGCTGAACTCTCACGTGTCGGTGTCCGAAATCGCCCTAGCCGTCGGCCCGGAGGGCGGTTGGACCGAAGACGAGATTCAATCCTTCAAGCAAGCCGGATGGATTTCCGCGTCGCTGGGAAATACCATCCTCCGTGCCGAAACCGCCGCCATCGCCGCCACGGCAGTCGTGGTCGCAACGCTATTCTCCTTCTGAATCCGCCGCCTGCTCCGCGCCCGCACGTTGCTGGCTGCGGTGTTATTCTGAGCCCCAATGGCCGTTTCCAAAACAAAATCTCGTCCCTTTGTTCCCGACGATCATCAGCGCGCAGCAATCAACCATGTTCATGGCCCGATGTTGGTGATCGCAGGCGCTGGCACCGGCAAAACCTCGGTCCTCATCCACCGCATCGCCCGCCTGGTCCAAGAGGGACACGCGAAGCCCGACGAAATTATCGCCCTCACCTACACCGTCGCTGCTGCCGGCGAGATGCGAGATCGCGTCAGCGCCCTCCTCGGCCACAAAATTCATTCCGCCACATTCCACGACTATTGCAATACCCTCCTGAAACGCGCTGGCAAAGATTTCGGCGTCCTCGACGAAAAAGATCTCTGGATCTACCTCCGCAAAAGGGTTCACGAGCTTCGTCTCGAACACTACGTCCGGGCGGCCAACGTAGGAAAGTTTCTCAACGACCTGCTGGATTTCCTCAGCCGTTGTCACGACGAAATGGTAACTCCCGAAAAATACGCCGACTACGTTGCACAGCTCGAACGTGGCGAACTGCCGGTTCCGCGCGTTGCGAAATCGAAAGAAGAGTTGAGTGACGCCGAAGTAATCGGCCGCTGCCAGGAGATTGCCCGTGTCTTCGCCACCACCGAGCGCTGGCTGCGCGAAGCAAATTATGGCACCTTCAGCCACATGATTACCCGCGCGCACGAGTTGCTCGTGAATGACCAAGGTCTTCTGGCTTCCGAACGAGCCCGCGCCCGCTTCATTCTGGTCGACGAATTTCAGGACGCCAACTTCGCGCAGATCGAGGTTCTCGCGGCCCTCGCTGGAAATGCAGGAAACGTCTTCGCCGTCGGCGATCCCGATCAGGGTATTTATCGCTTCCGTGGCGCTTCCAGCGCTGCATTCCATCTCTTCCGCCGGCACTTTCCCGGGCCGAAGCTCGTTGTCCTCGGCAAGAATCGCCGCTCGACCACTCCTATTCTGCAATGCGCCTTTGCCCTCATCGACAAAAACCCTCCGGTCTTCGGCACCGACGAACGAGCCACGCTCCCCTATCGCCGCACTCCTCTGCAATCGGCGCGCGAAGAGGACGCGAAAAAAGAAGGTCAGCCTCTGCCCACTTTCCCGGTGGAAGCCATCGCCTTCAGCGGCAAAGATGCCGAAGCTCCTGACGTCGTCAGCATCATTGAGGACGTCAAGCGGCGCTCGCGCTGTAAATGGAAAGACTTTGGCATTCTGTACCGTTCCCACATTCACCGTGACGACGTGGTGCAACATCTCGCCGAGCGCGACACCCCCTTTTCCATCGAGAACATGGACGTAAGCGATACTCCCGAAGTACGGGATTTGTTTGCCTGTGTTGCCGCCGTCGTCGACCTCACCGCAGATGCCAGTCTTTTTCGCGTTGCGGCGCTACCCCAGTTCAACGTTGATCCGGAACAACTCCGCACTGCGCTCCGGGCGATAGCGAAAGATTCCAAGGAAGGAGTGACCGTTCCGCTCGCCTCCGTTCTGGGCAGCGTCGCCGGTGGCGCCGAAGTGTTGCACAGCGTTCGCCAGGCTCGCGATGAAGTCATCCAGAAAAAAGCAAAAGCGCGTACGGCCCTGCAGTTAATCGGAAAAAAGTTCCAGCTCCCTCTCCATTCCCCCGTTCTCCAGGCTGCCCTGAAGTTCGCTGCCGACTGGGAAAACAAATGCACGACAGAGACAAAAGAACTCGGCGAATGGATCGAATATCTGAATTATTTTCGCGAAGCCTGCGGAGTGATTCCGATGGCGTCCAAGGGAGATGAAGACGCCGTACGTCTCATGACTGCCCACGGCGCCAAGGGTCTCGAGTTTCCACACGTTTTTGTTCTGCGAGCAACCAAAGGCTCATTTCCCGCCAGTTATCGCGAGACGCTCGTGGAGTTCCCCGCCGAGTTGCGTGACCCTGATTCCGCCGCCGCGGGCGACGATAAGACCCTCCACGATCAGGAAGAGCGCCGTCTTTTTTACGTCGCCATGACACGCGCCAAAGATTCACTGCACATTTATGGCAAGCAGGGAATCGGTCGTGACAAAACTCCGGCCGGGCTGATGCGTGAACTCATCGGCAACGCAGCCTTGCATCCGTATCTCAGATCGCGGCCGGCACTACCTTCTCAACCGGAGCTGATCGAGATCGCCGCCGCAGCCGACACAGCTCACCTCGAAGGCTCTCGTTTGCCGGCATGGCTCGCCCTTCCGGCCATCGATGGACTGGACGCGCGTCTGAGCGCCACGGCAGTGGAAACTTACGAAACCTGTCCCCTGCAGTTTAAATTTGAACGCGAATGGAGGTTGTCGCGGCAACTTCACGCAGCCGTCCAATATGGTGCGGCCATGCATCGCGTATTGCGTACCTATTACGATTCGGTTCGTTTAGGCAGGACCAAGACTGACGTCGAGCTCCTGCAGCTCTTTCGTGATGACCTGGCCGCATCCGGAATCCAGGACGACTACCAGCGGGATTTGTACCTGAAGCAAGGACTGCAGCAGCTGAACGATTTCCTGGCCGCTACGCATTCAGCCCCCGCGCCCGAGGTTCTGCACACGGAAGAACGGTTTGACGTTCAGATCGCCGGAACTAAGGTTGCTGGACGAATCGATCGCATGGATCGAATGTCCGATGGAAGCGTCGCGATCATCGACTACAAAACCGGCAAGGCTCGCTCACAGGAGGACGCGGACGAAAGCCTGCAACTCTCCATCTACACCATGGCCGCACAACAGAAGTGGGGATACCGGGTGGGTGCGCTTGCGTTTCATAATCTGGAAGGAAACATCGCTGTCATTTCAAAGCGAGCTGAGTTTCAACTGGAAGAAGCGCGAGAGCGAGTGCAGGCTGTGGCGCGTGGCATTGCGGAGGGAAACTTTAAACCGAAGCCCGACTTTCACTGCACCTTCTGCGCTTTTCGCGGCTTATGTCCCGCCCGTGAAAAGCAGGCGCCAAATATTTCTTCAAATTCGAAGAGTGCAGCCTCTTCCTTGGATTAATCCCATCGCAGAATCTTTCGCCCAAAAAACTGAGGGGACGCTTTTGGCGTCCCCCTTTGACTTCATACTGACCTCTTAGTGCTTCTTTTTCTTCTTTGCCTTTTTCTTGGTTGCCATTGGTTCTATTCTCCCTTCCATTTTTCATGGAAAAATCTGCAACGCTATTTTGTTGCAACTATTTGATTGTATAGAGTTAATGAAAAATGAAGTCAAGAAAAAAATGCATGCATGGTAGCGAGCGATGCTGTACCAAAGTCACAGCGTGATGCGAGTCAACAAGAAAATCTCGACGCCGCGGCACTGAAACGCATCGCGAACACGTCATCGCCTACGATGAATACCCCACGTGATGTTCGCGCTCGACTCAATTTTCTTGCAACCTGACGTGCGTGCAGCAACCGAAACCATAACGCAGAAGTTGATCGTTTCCTCTCACGTCTGCATCTATAATGAAGCTGCGAAATATTCGCGGGAGCATGATCAATGGCGGCTTTCGATGAGGTTGTCATCATTTCCGGTTGTCGTACACCAGTAGGAAAATTTCAGGGAAGTCTCACTGATTTAAGTGCTACCCAATTGGGTGCAATCGTCGTGCGCGAGGCGGTCAAGCGCGCCGGACTGAATTCCGATCAGATCGACGAATGCATCATGGGTAACGTTCTCCCCGCCGGACTGGGACAAAATCCCGCACGGCAGGCTGCCATCTTCGCCGGATTGTCCCCGGCCACAGGTGCCATGACAATCAACAAAGTTTGTGGCTCCGGATTGAAAGCAGTTGCCCTCGCAGCGCAAGCCGTGCAAACCGGAAACAGTTCCATCGTGGTTGCCGGCGGCATGGAATCGATGACCAATGCTCCTTACCTTCTGCCGCAGGCGCGCAAAGGTTACCGGCTCGGAAATGGAAAAGTGATCGATTCCATGGTGCACGATGGTCTCTGGGATATTTACAACGACTATCACATGGGCATCACCGGCGAGAATGTCGCCGAGAAATACGGCATCACCCGCGAAGAGCAGGACGAGTTTGCCGTGAACTCTCACCACAAGGCTGTCGCCGCAATGAAAGAGTGCCGCTTCAAATCACAAATTGTTCCCGTCGAACTTCCGGCGAAGAAGAAAGGCGAGGCCCCGGTGCTCTTTGAAAAGGATGAATCCCCGCGCGAAGATACAACCATCGAAGCTCTGCGTGCGCTCAAACCCGCGTTCAAGAAAGATGGCACCGTAACCGCCGGCAACGCGCCCGGAGTGAACGACGGAGCCGCAGCCGTCGTCGTAACCAGCGCGCAACGTGCGAAGGAACTCGGCGCTCAACCCATGGTCCGCATCGTGGCCCAGGCCACTAGCGGCGTCGAACCCAAATGGGTCATGATGGCGCCCGTCGATGCCGTTCGCAAGATCTGGGAAAAGACCGGATGGAAAAATGAAGACGTCGACCTCTACGAACTGAACGAAGCATTCTCCGTGCAGGCGCTGGGTGTGATGCGAGAGCTCGGCCTCGATCCCAGCAAGGTCAACGTGAATGGCGGCGCTGTGGCCATCGGCCATCCTATCGGAGCGAGCGGCGCTCGCGTGCTCGTGACTCTAATTTATGAGATGACGCGCCGCAACGTGAAACGTGGAATCGCCGCCCTCTGTCTCGGCGGAGGCAACGCAGTCGCCATGGCAGTCGAGAGAAACTAAGAAGTAGAAACTAATAGGAAGTAGAGTAGAAACCGCTCTAGCTCATCGCAGGAGCCGCAGGCAGAGTAACCGTGAAGACCGCACCGCCGCCCGGTGCGTTGGCGGCTTCGATCGTGCCACTGTGTTCCTTCATCACCGACTTGCAAATGCTAAGCCCAAGCCCCGTTCCGCGTCCCGGACGCTTCGTCGTGTAGAACGGATCAAAGATGCTTGCCAAGGACTCCGATGGAATTCCCGGACCGTCGTCCAAGAAGCTCGCCCAAACCGATTCTCCGCTTGTCCCCAGGCGTATGCGTAAAGTTCCGCGGTCATGCGCCTCGCGAATCGCCTGCTCCGCATTCATCACCAGATTCAGGAAAACCTGCATCAGCTGATGCGGGTCACCCTGAACCTGCGGCAGCCCGGCCTCGCGAATGAAGTCCACCGTTATGTTATTTTTCCGCAACGAGTAAGCGTGCAGATTGAGCGTCCGTTCCACCACATCTCCAAGATTGACCCGCGTCTTGCCCGGCGTCGGAGGAGTTGCAAAATAAGTCAGGTTGCGGACAATCTCCGCCGCGCGTCGTGCCTGCTGCTGCAGCATGGCGATCTGCTTCCGCGCCGAGTCTGTAGTTTGGCTGTCCTGCAAAAGTTCGCTCACCCCCAGGATGCTGGTAAGGGGATTGTTCAGTTCGTGGGCCACGCCGCCGATCATCGCGCCCATGGCCGCCAGCCGTTCGCTCTGTACCACTTGGTGCTCAAACTTCTTTTCCGTCGTGATGTCGCGTACACAAATGATTACTCCGCCCAGCTTGGAGTCCGCGTCAAAAAACTGGCTGGCGGAAGCGCGCATCGTCCGTCCGCTCCCATCGTGGCGCCGGGCGCCGTATTCCGCCGATCCAAAAATCCGCTTGCCGGAGGCGACGTCGGTGTAAAGCGTGATCAGTTCCGGGGATTCAGCCGGCGTTCCAGATATCTTCTTCCCCAACAAATCTTCGGACTGGCATCCCAGCAAATCGCGCACCCGCGAACTCACAAAAGTGAATCGCTCTTCCAGATCCACCACCAGGATAAGGTCGGGAAAACTTTCCAGCAGCCGTCGTCGGAATTCTTCCTGCTGCAACACTTGCCGCTCGAGTTTGCGTCTCTCCGTGACGTCAATCAGCGTTCCCTGGTACCGAATCAACTTGCCAGCCGTATCCCACACCGCGCGCGACGATTCCAGAAACACCGCCGGCGTTCCATCCTTTTTCCGCAACGTAATCTCTCGGGCTCGCACCCCTCCGCGGTCGTTCGGAGCTCGTCCTAGCACCGCCGGCTGTCCCGGATCGAGGTTCAGCCGGCTCGGATCGAGGGCCAGTAAGTCCTCTTTGGTCGCATAACCCAGAATGCTCACGAGCGCCGGATTCGCGTCCAGCAATCTGCCCTCCGGTGTGCTGAAATAAGCACCCTCCTGCAGCGTCTCGAAGAGCTCCGTGAAGCGCAACTCTTTCTCGTGCTGGCCGGTTACATCCCGCCCCAGCACGCTCAGTCCAACCACCTCGCCGCTCTTGACGATTGCATTCAGGACGCATTCGAAAAAAAGTGGCCGGGCGTTGTTCTTGATACGCAGGCGCACCGTGCCCGCCCAGTGCCTTTTCTCCAGAAAACGCATGAGCCCGGCTTCCACGCTGGCCTGCGTCGGTTCTTCCACGAACTCGAAGAATTTCTTTCCAACGATGTCGGTGTAGGGAAGTCCCAGCAGTTCGCTGACACGCTTGTTTACTGTCCGCAGGGTGCCGTCCAGAGAGACGGCGCAAGCCGCATCGTCGAAAGAATCAATCAACTCCTTGAAGCTGCGCTGCGAACGAGCAATCATCTCGTTCAGTTGATCGAGTTGCTCTTCCGACGGAGCGGCGCCCACATGTTCCTGCAAATCCTGAAGCAGCAGCTTGAGCTCGACCACCTCTCGCCGTCGCCCGTAGGCATAAACCGCCAGCAGAATCGACAACACCAGTACGCCCACCGCCAGCGGGCCCAGATGATATGGCAAACTCTCCAGACGTTCCCAGGCCAGCACCGCGAAGCCCGTAGCCAGTAAAACCATGAACAAAAGAATCCAGCGCCAAAGCTGAGACTCTTCGCGCTCCAGGTTTTGCGGAGGCCGAGAGGGTCGAGGGCTACCAGACGAGGCTTGCATTATGGTGGACCTACCTGTTTTTCCGCAGCGGGACGAAAAAACGGCTTATCACTCGGTTCATCGTAATGCCCCCGCCTTGCCGGAACAACCATTCTTGTTGGAGAAGTAGGTACGTCGGGTCAATACGGGCCGGACCTTCTGAGTGGCATCAAACTCCGTTACCAACCCGGCTGAATCCGGTCGTAGGATTAGGCGGGCTGTCGGCGCCAATGCGATTTGTCCTTGCCTGAAATGCATTGACTTTGATTCAGTCAGCCCCGGCGCCTTGCTCGCCTACTGCGGCCAGAAACGATGCCGCTCTCCGCTCGCTTCGTCGCGCCGTTGAAAAAAACTACTGCGCCTACAGCGCCCTCCAAACTGACCCGCTCCTCGTAAGCCTTCGCGGCACCCCCGAGTTCAGCGATCTCCTTGCTCTCGCCAAACAATGTCGAGACAGATTTTTGGCGCAGCGCGGCCAGCCAACCCAATGAGCATAGTCCTACCCTGCGATCCTCTGTGCCCTCTGTGTTAAAGACGTTGATTCTAGTTCTCCACAGCCCTACCCCGTGACATCTGTCACTGTGTGCTCACTCTTTAAGAGCCTACCGTAGGCATTGACGCCAACATTATTCAGGTAGAAGTTGACTGCTCCGGCATCAAAAGCGAGTGGCCGCCCAAGCTATGGCGGCCCGTTTTTGAAACTGTAGAAAATGCTAAATGTGAAGGGGCATCACGTGATGAAGCACACTGTATTATTACTTGCCGTTGTAATGCTAATTCCCCTTGCAGTGTCAGCCAAGAAAAAACTCATAACCGTGAAGGTCGAAGTAGTTGAACCGACCACCACCTTCCAAGAACTGGCCGGCAATCGTGGAAGCATCTTGGGTAGAAGGACGGGCATCGACTCCGTATCTCTCAAGGTCATTATCAACGGAGACCATGCATTGCTGCGCTGCTACGAAAACCATCAAGGTTGCAATACGCTGGGACCCGGAACCTACGACGCAGAAGTGAGCGTCCCGAAATGGACCGGCTGTCTAGCTCGCGATACCAGCGGCAAGCTAGCGACCCGGACGTCTGGATCTACTATATACAACCACTCGATCACCAAAGATTCCGAGAACACTGGAGAGTGTCTGGCACTTGGTAGGAGCGAGCGTAGAAGGGGGACCAACAGTACCTTTGCACCTGAACGACGCAGGACGTTCCTCTCGCGCCGACGGCCGAGAGGTGGTCCGGTATTTTCCAGTCCACCCTTCCCCGGAATACAATGCTCTAGCAGGGAACCGCTCTTTGGAGAGGTGAGCAGAATTCACAGCCCCACCCCGTGACATCTGTCACCGCGCACGGCTAACCTCGGCGCTTAACCTAGTACTTCTCGGATCAGGCCTTCGTGTGCCGACCGCGGCACCAAAGGTTCCCGCGCATCCCCGATGCTCTACAAGACCCTCAGCGCCGCCGTCTATGGCATCGATGCCAACATTATTCAGGTGGAAGTTGACTGCTCCGGCATCAAGACCGACCAGGACCACTTCCACACCGTCGGCCTGCCCGATGCCGCCGTACGCGAAAGCCGCGATCGCGTCCGCGCCGCGCTCAAGAATTGCGGCTACGACATCCCCCCCACGCACATCACCATCAACCTCGCTCCTGCGGATATAAAGAAGGAAGGCTCCGGCTTCGACTTGCCCATGGCGCTCGGCATCGTCGGCGCCTACGGCGGCCTCACAAAAAAAGAAATCTCAGATTGCCTGTTCGTAGGGGAGCTTTCCCTCGACGGTGGCGTTCGCGGCATTCGCGGCACCCTCCCGATCGCCCTCGAAGCTCGCACCCGCAAGATTTCCCGCCTCGTCGTCCCCGAGGCCAACGCCCGCGAAGCCGCCATGGTCGGTGGAGTCGACGTCTACCCCGTCCGCTCCCTGTTAGACGTAATCCACTTCGTAAACTCCGGCAACGGAATCGTCCCCTTGAAAGCCGATGGTGACGCCCTTCTTCGCGAGAATCAGGAATTTCTAGTCGACTTCAAAGACGTGCGCGGCCAGCAAACTGCCAAGCGCGCCATCGAAATCTCCTGCGCTGGTGGTCACAACATATTAATGATTGGCCCACCCGGCTCGGGCAAAACCATGCTCGCCAAGCGCATGCCCACCATCCTCCCCCCGCTCACCTTCGAAGAAGCGCTCGAAACCACCAAAATCCACAGCGTCGCCGGAGTGCTCGATCCCGGCAGTGGCCTCGTCGGCAAACGCCCCTATCGTTCGCCGCATCACACTATTTCCGATGCCGGACTGATCGGCGGTGGCGCCATCCCGCGCCCCGGCGAGGTTTCGCTCTCTCACAACGGACTGCTTTTCCTCGATGAACTTCCCGAATTCCCTCGCAACGTTCTCGAAGTGCTGCGCCAGCCTCTCGAAGATGGCACCGTGACCATCTCCCGCGCCGCTATGTCGCTAATGTTTCCCGCGCGCTTTATGCTCGCCGCCGCCATGAATCCCTGTCCCTGCGGCTTCCGCAACGACCGCACCCGCGAATGCAACTGCACCACCCCCATGATCCAGCGCTACATTTCGAAAATCTCCGGACCGCTCATGGATCGCATCGACATTCACATCGACGTTCCCGCCGTGAACTACAAAGAAATGCGTTCCACCGCTGAACCTGAGGGTTCCGCGAAGATTCGTGAGCGCGTCATCCGCACCCGCCAAAGACAATTGGACCGCTTCTCGTCCTCCCGTGAAAAAATCTATTGCAACGCTCAGATGTCCTCACGCCACATCCGCACCTTCTGCGAACTCTCCGCCGACTGCGAACGCCTGCTCGAGCGCGCCATGACCCAGCAAGGCCTCAGCGCCCGCGCGCACGACCGCATCCTGAAAGTCGCCCGCACCATTGCCGACATCGAAGACACTCCTCAGATCGAACCCAAGCACATCGCCGAAGCCATCCAATATCGCTCCCTCGACCGCACCTACTGGACCTGACTCACAACTTCGTATCGCCCCGTTCGGCAGTCACAAAGCTGGTAGTAACAACGTGAAAGCCTGCAACACCTCGTAAACGCATACCAGGGGTATGAATTTGTAGCCCTTGGGGCCTCGCCGCCTTCCCAGATCGGCGTCGGCACCCTCCGCCTCTTCAGTTCGCGATTGACCCTTTCATTGCAACATGTTATAAATGCCCGTTTTGCGCTACTCCATCC
Source organism: Candidatus Sulfotelmatobacter sp. (assembly GCA_035272245.1). Classification (GTDB taxonomy): domain Bacteria; phylum Acidobacteriota; class Terriglobia; order Terriglobales; family Acidobacteriaceae; genus Sulfotelmatobacter. The sequence continues at coordinate 14,950 of DATEQW010000082.1, forward strand.
GGATCGCACAGCTACTCTCCGGCTGGCAGCACAAACTCCGACGCGGCCAAGCTCCAACACTCCGTTAAGGTCTTGCGGTGGAAGCGTGTTCGGAATTCCGGCGATCGTCCCCGATGTGGCACAGGCGTGCTCGGACGCGAGGGCTTCGCTGGAAGGCGGTCTCTAAACACGTTT